>CAYYXJ010000168.1:0-6226 GCA_964475455.1 uncultured Clostridiaceae bacterium
CAAATGGGAGGAAGTCATCAATTTTCATTACATCGTGAAAAGCATTCTCAATATTGACGGCAGCAATGTAATAAGCCAGTAATACTATTTCGTTGGCATAAATCTCGGATTGATATTTACGTCTTAAATCTTTCTCTTCTATTAGTCCACTTTGGAGCAATCTAACAATAAAGGTGGCCGTACCTGTGAATGGGTCGAGTATGTGGATATTTTCATCGCTCAGGCTACGTCCAAATTCTTTTTTTAGTACATCATTTACTGAATAGATAATGAAGTCTACTATTTCAACTGGAGTATAAACAATTCCCAGTCTTTCAACCATTTTCGGGAAAGCTGTTTTAAAAAACTTATCGTATAGCTCTATTATTACCCTTTGCTTCCCTTCAGCATTATCAATCTTAGCAGCCCTCATTTTAACAGACTCATAAAATTTGTTTAGGGTCTCGGTATCCTTTTCAATCGCCTGTTCTTCCAATAAATCAAGCATCCTCTGCATAGAGACTGAAATAGAATTTTGTTTCACAAAGGAGTAACCTTCGAACAATGCCTCAAAAACAGGCCTGGTGATTACATGCTGACTTAGCATTTCAATAGCTTCCTGGTCTGTAATACTCGGATTGATATTCTTTTGTAATCCTGCGAGGAATTTTTCAAACGCTTTCTGATGCTTACCCTCATCTTTAATTAACCTGTTAATCCTTTCAACCTGCCGTTCCGCTATTTCGGCGACATTCTTAGCCCACTGTTCCCAATATCTCTTATCTCCGACCTTGAGAACCATCCTTGCAAAAACAACATTCTGAAGCTGTTCAAATTGAAGAGCTAATTGGCGGCTGATATCTTTTGACGTTTCATATAAAGCACCATCTTCCTGCCAGCCAATCGGAGAACCATCATCATTAAATGAATACTCAGGCCTACCAACGAGAATATTGTCAGGCCTGCGTTTATTGAGTTCAATTTTATTTACTGTTGCGTTAAACCTGTCATCATGGGCTCGCAGAGCATTCAATACTGTCCAGACGACCTTGTATCGTTCATTATCATCCAAAGCTTGGGCTGCATCTACATTAGTTGGAACAACCACGGGAATAATAATATACCCGTATTTCTTCCCTGGGGCTTTTCTCATCACCCTGCCGACAGATTGTACGACATCAACCTGGCTATTACGGGCTGACAGGAATAAAACTGCATCAAGGGAAGGGACATCAACACCCTCGCTTAAGCACTTAACATTTGTCAGAACACGACATTCATTTTCATTTATGTCTTCCTTTAACCAACCTAAAAGTTCATCCCGTTGCGGGGCTGACATAGTACCATCAATATGTTTTGAATCCAGCACAACCATGCTTGATTTCTTATCTTCAGGCAGTGAGGTGATATAAGCCGAAGTTGCTGTATTGAATGTGGCTGTTATCTTTTTGGATACTGCAATACTTTGACAAAAGCCAACTGCTCTTTTCATTGGTTCAGGATCACTGTCCTTTATGATACCTTCATCACCGAGAATTTGCTTTGAAAGGGCATTGATACAACCTATCAGCTTACTTGCATCATCCGTATTTATCTCACTTTCCTTGTCTGCTATCATTTTCTGAACGGCAGGAGGGACATCCTTATCACTCAGGGTTAGTATCAATACCTTATAATCGGTCAGCAGGTCTTTTTCAACAGCTTCACCGAATCCGATTCTATATATCTCTTCCCCATACATCGCCAAATCATCCATAGAACACAGAACTGCATCAGCCTGTGCCGCTTTACTTTTGATATCGTCGCTGTAAAGACGTGGAGTGGCTGTCATATAGAGCCTTTTCTTTGCTTTGATGAAATCATTGTCATGCACTTTAATAAATGCTGATTCATCATCTCCTTTCAGGGTTACACCTGTGGTTCTATGGGCTTCATCACATATAATCAGGTCGAATTCATCAATTTCGGGTAGTTCTTTACGAAGTTTCTTTTGAACTGATGATATTACCTCAATAGACTGGTACGTTGAAAATACCACTGTCATTCCTTTATTTCCATTCAGTTTATAGTGCCGAAACTGACGGATTATGTCGTGCACATTTGTGGAAGCAGGTAATGCTAAATCAACAACACTAAAGCTATCTGTGTCTTCGTTCTTTAATTTGCTTAAAGACACTTCAGGGTCTGAACAGATGCATATTGAGTTAATGGGTTCCTGGGCATAAGTTGTCCATTCCCTTAAAATCTGTCCCATTAATGAAATTGAGGGCACAAGGTATAGTATGGTGCCTTTACCATTTGTCTCATTTTCAGCAATCCGAAGAACATTAAAGGTTTTTCCCGTACCACAGGCCATTATCAACTTCCCGCGGTCATTTGTTTTATAGTATTCGTGAGCCTTCTCTAAAGCTTCCTTCTGATGTGGTTTTATCTGGCGATCAGTAATTCTCGATTTCTCGCCATGAATTCCACTCTCAAGCTTAGCCCAATCGACTGGTGCTTCCTGCAGTTCATAAAGGTTTATTCTTGTGACGGGCGGATTTTGGTTCTTTATGGCACCAGTGGCGTTCGGGCCCCATTTATTGGTTGTGGAAATCCATAACCTGACTGCAAATCCGACGGTCCTGAGTTGCTCATCCTTAAATTTACGACTTGAGGTAGCAAGGAAGGAATCCACGGCAGGTTTGTCAATTACAGTGGACTCTTGATAACATTTACATTGTATAGCCCAATAATCGCCTTCGTGTGTCAGTGCAACCAGGTCAATGCCAGTATCACTGCCGCCGAGGTCATTTTTTGCAGGGAATTCTTCCCAGAGCCAAACATGCTTAAACTTAAACGCATATTTCGGATCCGTTTTAAGGTAGGCTTGCATTAACCTTTCGAAACGGGTGCCTTTGTCTTTTTCAGTAAAGGAAATTTTACGGTACTTATCGAGTATCTTCTGAAAGCTCATTATACTAAGAATAACTGTTCAATAAAGGTAGACATAAAACTTAAAAACTTTTACTTCACAACCATTTTATCCTCAATCCTATCATAATGACAGCATTAATGCTTTCTTCCTTTTATGGGATATTTTAAGGTATAAAATGCTAAATTTGTAATGTGAGGACTGAAATAAACGTTAATGCTGATATTCTTACATGGGCTATTGCCCGTGCAGGATTTGACTTGCATGAGTTTACTGATAAGCTCCCTAATGTTCAAAAATGGATTGAAGGGGAAAAAAACCCAACAGTCAAGCAGTTAGAAGATTTTTCTAAAAAAGTATATATTCCTTTCGGATATCTTTTTTTACCTGCTCCACCAAAAGAGAATTTACCAATTCCCTTTTACAGAACTGAAAGTACAAAAACAACCACTGTCAACATTAACATATATGACACAGTCCTGACTATGCAGCAAAGGCAGGATTGGCTGAAAGATTATCTAAGGGATTTAGCTTATAAACCTTTACCATACGTAGGCAGGTTCGAAAACCGTCTTAATGTTGCAGATATTGTGGCAGACATTCGAAGGACCTTGGAACTGAATGAGAATTGGGCAAGCGAATTCAGAACATGGCAGGAAACACTTGATTTTATCACTCACAAAATTGAAAACGAAGGAATAATAGTTGCTTTTAATGGAGTAGTTGAGAATAATGTGTACAGAAAAATACCTGTCGATGAATGCAGGGGATTTGTATTGGTTGATCACATTGTCCCTCTTCTGTTCGTAAATAATGCTGACAGCAAATCGGCACAGCTTTTTACGATTATCCACGAACTTGCACATATATGGACTGGACACAGTGCTGGATTTGATTTTCGCAGGCTTCAGCCTGCAAATGAACCCATTGAAATTATTTGCGACAAAGTAGCAGCAGAATTCCTAGTGCCTGAAAGAACTTTCAATTCTGTTTGGAGCAAAAATCCAACAATCAGATATGCTTCCAGGTTCTTTAAAGTAAGTGAGATTGTTATTGCACGAAGAGCTCTGGATACAGGTAAGATTTCCAGGAAAGAATTTTTTGAGTTCTACGAGGATTATATCAGAAGAGATTTTTCTAAAAAAGAAAATCAGAAACCTGGCGGTGATTTCTATGCCACAACAAAGAAGAGACTCAGCATTGTATTTGCAACCCATGTAAATAATGCTGTCAAATCGGGTAAATTGCTGTATCGTGATGCCTGTAAGCTAACCAGCTTGAAAGGAGATACATTTCAGAAGTTTTTTACTGAACATTTTTAATAGCTGCCATGAGTGTCTTCATCGTGGATAGCAACTTCTTTATTCAAGCTCATAGAGTAAGTTATCCCCTGGACGTTGCATACAGCTTTTGGAATAAGGTAAAGCAGTTAGCGGCTTCAGGGTTCATAATAAGTATAGATAAGGTAAAGGATGAAATTTTTGATAATCACGACCTCCTTTCTGAATGGTGTGAAGCTAACCTTCCCGATGACTTTTTTCATGATACTGCATCGAGTATTGAAAGCTATAGGCTAGTCACCTCATGGGTTGTATCAAGAAGTACACACTATCTTCCTAATGCAATTAATGAATTCTTGTCAGCAGAGGAGGCAGATGCATTTATTGTAGCTTACGCCCTTGATGATCCATCAAACAATATTATAGTGACACAGGAAGTAAGTGAACCTTTTCGTAGGAATAAGGTAAAAATACCTGATGCCTGTGATGCTCTTGGAGTAAGGTATGTAAATATGATGGATATGTTTAGGTTGCTTAGTGAGACCTTTTAAATAGGACTACTAAGATGATAATTTCAATATGATGTTTGACTTCTCGCCTTCCTAAAATAAAAAGCCGAGATAACTCGGCTTGAAAATATGAAGCATAGTTACTTTTGGCGGGTGGAACGTATGCTCCTCATTAGGGTTCTCTTTGTCCAATCCAGTGTGTCTGTTTTAGTCCACCCACGTTCCACACCAGCTTAGTTTTAGAAATCATTTTTAAAATTCTTGTCTTCATATTTTTCACATTTTTTTTAAGGTTTGTTAATAATTTACCGACGCTTTTTATGGCGTTAACTATCGAAACTAATATTTCTACTAATCTCGCCCAAGGTGGAAGAATATTCAGACTCACTAAAAGAACAAAGATACTTAGCAATCAATTTTTTCACATACTAAGATAATCGGAATATATAAGAAATGCAAGACTTTTTGCTCGATGGAAAAGCTTGTTCAGATAATACAGCCTTTGAAAACGTATTATCCTACTATCTTTCCGCTATTATACTGTTAAGATTGACGATCGCCATTATGTCCCTAATCAAATTTCGGTTCGATATTTCAAACCTCTTATCTACAAAGAAAAAGCCCTGTTGCGGAAGCAGCAGGGCTTAATTGTTTTTATACCGAACTGAGCTTGCTCAAGTGAGGGCCAGGAACAATTAAGGACTTTATGAGCGGAGCGAATAAAGGGCTTTTTCCTTGTTAAGCCTCCTTTGTGAGGATCACAGAGTAATCCTGTTAAATATCCTGGCACCCCGGAAGAGGTAAATGCTCTTGCAGACGGGAGAGAGGAATCCTCCCCCGGACTTTGCATGTACTTCCGGCATTAAGTTATATTCTGGCACTTACGGCGTCAGCAGGCCTGCTTTCCAGGCCATTTTTATATTTTATTACTATGAAGTAATAGTACATTTTTCCTTTTTCAACAGAGTCATCGGTAAAACTTTCGGCTTTGCCATCAAGGGTTTTCAGCAGACTTTCCTTACCGTTTTCAGGAGCGCGGTAAACCAGTACCGACTGGATATCATCCGCTACCGGAAGCGTCCATTTCAAAGTAATAACCTTTGAGGAAGCGATTGCGGAAACCTCACCCGGGGGCAAGGCATTGCCAGCAGGAACATAAATACTGTATGGCAGGCTGAAACTGCTCACATCAGTTGTATCAGCAGCGATACACCTTACCCTGTAAACGTAATTCATACCGGGAATAACCTGCTTGTCCGTATAACTGTTTGACATGAAATTTACAGTTCCCAACAATTGCTCCTTCCCGGATTCCTTCCCCTGACTCTTGATACTGCGATATACCTCATAGGCTGTGATTGACGGATTTAAACCAGCCACATCACTCCAAACCAGCTTCACCGCATTATCTTCGAGCATGGCATTCAGCCTGTCAGGAACGGGCATCAGGCCACCGCTGAACGAGATGCTGACGCGACTGCTCACAGGACTTATATTGTAGGAAGTGTTGACAGATGCCACGGCATAGCTGTAAACAGCAGAAC
>CAYYXJ010000169.1:0-6212 GCA_964475455.1 uncultured Clostridiaceae bacterium
GGTTAATTCATCCCGTAGGGATGCCACGCCGATAGCAGAAATGAAGCAGGAAAGTTTTGGCGCCCCATAGGGGTGCAACAATAACTCGAGCTCACTATAGTCACTTCCCACAGTCTCAAAGTCCCTCTGTCCCACGGTCATTATCAACTCTAGTCACTTTAGTTCACGCTAGTCACTCTAGTCACTTTAGCTCACCTTAGTCCATGTCCCGAACAAACCACCAAATGGAACAGGTTCCATAATGGGCAATATCCGGAGGAAACCCTATTATTTTTCCAACATCGATGCGTTTTTAACTGGCTGTAATTAAGCACATTACCCCCCCCGCAAAATAAACGTCAAAACAGGGTTACCTTTTGACCCGAAACCGTATTAATGTACAGAGGATTAAACGCTGACCTATACCGACTGGATCCATCTTCCCCCATCTGCCTCCGACGATAAGCGTAAACTGCCGGAATACCAAACAGCGATCAGGCTGCTGAGCGGGCATGAAAATGCCCCCTTAAATTGAAAACTGAATATTAACATCTCGCGAATGTCTAAACTTGTTAACAAAGAAAGGAGGCAGGGGCAAAGTTAAGCATTTTCACAGCGTGGCCGGCTGAGCATGAAATCAATCACAATGTTTAACTAAACAAATTTGCCTTATGAAAACTATTAAATTTATTTTTTTAGCATGCCTATTGATATTGGGGAGCAATATTTATGGACAGGATACATGGACATCTTTTACATCTTCAACCCCTCAACAAGTGGAGGAAAACCTAATTATTTCCAACAATACTTCTGTTCAGTTTAATGTTGAAATATTCGGAATGTATGAAAAAGATGTTACAGCGAATGGAATCGATTTTCAACGAATAAATATTCCGGGTGCAATACAATCCGTTTCAATCGGACAACCCGAAATGCCCTATATAAGAAACCTGATTGCCATCCCTCACTGCGATGATGTTACAATGTCGGTAAATATTACCGGAACCACATCATTTACAAACTATAACATTTATCCTGCACCAGAATTGGTTGAAGTAACTAATCCTGATGGCAGCCTTAGTGTTGAAGAATCCTTTGTTTATAATGCAGCAGCATATCAACAAAACCTAAACTACCCTCAAGTGAATGCCGAAATTGTTTCAACCGGATACTTAAGGGATCAGATGTATGCCGAAGTGCATATTTATCCTGTACAATTTAATCCGGTTACTGGTATTTTACAAATTGGTACGAATTATGAAATCACTTTGTCATTCGCTAACCCTGGTGGGCCGGTAAACGAAAATACCGGTATATTTAATAATGTAGCCAGCAATGTGTTTATGAATTATGCATCGAGTGGAATGACAGCAAAAGTTAATGACCGACCGGGGCACACAGGAAACATTGAATGGATCACCCTAATCGACACGGCACAGGCTAGTAATATTGTGGCCGATTACCTCATCATCACCGATACTATCTTCTGGGACCCTTCGGGCCAAACCACCGATTTGCTCAAGATTGCACAACACCGTGCCGAATACAATGGCTTTGACATTGCCATTGCTAAAGTTGAGGAGGTGATGAGTGTTTTCTATGACCCATCATATCTTGAATATCCCTATGAAAAATCAATTCGAGCATTTATTAGTGCCATTTATGAAGGAGAAAATGCAAATAATACTTACGATGGAAAGCTTGGGTACATATTATTAGTGGGGAAACCATATATTGATTTACCTGTTGGGATTCCTGCCTCCTATGATCAAAACCCGGGAGCCTGCTTTGATGATGAAATGCCCAGCTCTGCCTATCCTTCAGATTATTACTACTCTTGTTTAACATCAACTAACGACACCTTTGATGATGTTGGAGATTTATTTGTTGGCAGGTTTAGCGTTTCCAATATCGATCAACTTCATAACATCATTGAAAAAACTGTTTCTCATGAAACAGAGTTCGACCCGGAAGTTTTTGAAGGCAGTGACTCGGTTTTCTTTGTAAACAGTGGATTTTCAAATGCAACCGAATATCTTGCCTCATACCATCCTTGGCTCGAAACAATCATTAATCCTCCTTATGGCATCAAGATATTCAATTCCCTTATTCATAATAATTATCAGTGCCTGGATGATTTAATAGACACCATTAACACAGGTGTTAATGCCATGTTTTATTTCGGACATTCCGATAAAAATAACTATTCAATTTCAAATGGGCAGCATTTTCTAACAACAGATTATTTAACACAAAACCTATCAAATAAAGGCAAATACCCATTTGTTGCCAATCATTCATGCAACTCAGGGATGTACGATGGCCATTATGGCCAGTGCCTTGCCGAAGCATTGACATCTTATTCGGATACTAGCGGATATCTCGCATGCCTTGCCAGTGGGCGGCTGTTTTGGTTAAACAAAGGCAGCCTTCCAAATTTTCCCTCTGCAATTCAGGAAGTTATGCCAATTTCAGTATGGCAGCATCAGTCGCACATTTTAGGAGAGTTCATTCTCGAATCAAAAGTTACATCAGCCTCAATAAAGGACAATTTCGCCCTGAACCTGTTTGGAGATCCAGCAACAAATCTGATGGCTGATGGATTTGAAATTACAAGCAATTGTACGCTACAATGCCCGGCAACTATTTCAAGTGAGATTTCCGTACGAGCCGGAGGACAACTCTTTGTACCGCAGAATTGCAATCTCGAATTTGTTGATAAAGGAAAACTCATCATTGATTATGGTGGTACCCTGGTTTTATCTGCTGGGTCAACAATAAATGGTATGAACCCCCAAAATGCGATTGATGTTTATGGAAACCTCCTGTTTTCATATGTTAATGCCCCGATTACATTTACAGCTCCTGAAGGTCATACATGGCGAGGATTGAGTATAAAAAATCACAACTATATCCAAACAATCTACCAAACGCTCATTTTTGAAAACTGTGATTTTGATGCAGCAGCAAGTGAAATTATATTTGAACCTACCAACTGGAGGAATCGTTTTGAAAATTCAAATTTCCAATATTCAAATGGCTCTCTTAAAATCCTAAATTCTGATTTTATCAATTCCTCTGTGTTGGCTTTGGATCCTGCGACCCATGAGTCAAGTGTAGAAATAGGTCATTGTACCTTTGCCAATAACGATAATGTTTTCCTTTCATCCATTTTCATTGAAAGGTACAAACAATACTATATTCACGAAAATGAAATCAATTTCAGTGATGGCGATGGTATTACCATATTCAATTGCGGCGGATTGTTGGCTGAGTACAATTTCCCAAATGGGATTTTTGACAATACCCTGCAATTTACCGGAACAAGTCCTGATTTACATAAAGGCATAAAGATTTATAAGAGCATAGCTGATATCAGAAACAATAAAATTTATGATGCTGATTATGGCATCGTTGGCCTTAATAACAGCATCATAAACATTCTGGGTACTGATTCAGCAAGTTCACCATCAGAAACTCAAATAGTAAGTGATAACCAAAGCTATCAGATGTATTTCTCAAACAATAGTTTTCCAAACGATCTAATGTATAATATTATTGACAATGGCGATAACCCAAACCCTTTGATTTACAATGATGCAGTGCCACCAATTGGCCATTTGCTAAATGTAGAGTTAAACTGTTGGGACAGCTATTTCTCAGCCCAGACCGATTTGATCCCAGCAGGATACTACGATTGGGAGCCTGTTTGGTGCCCAGCCACCACCATATCAGTAACAAGCTCGGAAGATGAGATGCTTTACGAATCCGCACTACAAAATGTTGCATATGAGAGTTATGGTCTTGCCGAAACAGAATTTAAACAGATCATTTCTGGTTACCCTGAAACTGAAACAGCAAAAAACGCTTTAAAGCAATTGTTTGAACTGGAAAGCATATCCGGCCAGGATTATCTGGCTTTGAGAAACTATTTTGATAGCGAAGCAAATCTGCAAAACAATAATGCATTAGGTAAATTAGCCGCTTGGATGATATCTTATTGTGATGTTAAGCTGGAAGAGTATCAGCTCGCCATTGAATGGTATGATGCTTTAATTGACACTACAACCTCAGAAGCCGATTCAACCTTTGCTGCCATCGACATGGGCGAAGCTGCACTGGCAGCCGGAAATGGGAATAAAGATATGGTGAGTTGTAAACACGTTCAATTCATATTTGATACTCGCAAGGCCTTTGAATTGAACCGTGATTTCCTGATTGACGAATTGTTAAAGTCGGGAAAAACCAATGAGCAGGAAGATCATGAAAATATTGGTAATGATCAATTCCGCATCGCCCATCTCAACCAAAATGTGCCAAACCCATTCACATCAACCACAAGCATTATAGTTGAATTATATGAAGCCTGTTTTATGGAACTGGAATTGTTTGACATGCATGGTAATAAAGTTGTAACTTTAGCAAAGGGTAAGTTTGAAGAAGATGCATACACATTTATTTTAAACAACAGCAGTTTACATGAAGGTGTTTATTTTTATTCTTTAACAATAAACGGCATCAAATTGGATACGAAGAAAATGGTGTTACTGAAATAACAATTATTTATGGGAGCAGTAGCATGCTGCTGCTCCCTTTAACCATAAAGCCATAATAAACATGAATACCATTAAATATTTTACGATCCTTATTGTTTGCATGTGCTTGTACAAAAGCAGTCCTGCCCTAATACGAGGATATGCACCTGGAGAAATATATTTCGGTTCATACTGGTATTGGGTGAATATTGGCGACAGGTACACTGCCATATTCTATTCAAACGATCATGGGCAATCCCTGGAAATTGTTTATGTGTGCGATATTGATGCAGGCGATATGCAGCCATATTCGCTCATGCGGGATGCAACACCCGGGGTATTTTACAATATTCAACCAACAGATTTTTGGATTAGTTCAGATTATTGCTCCACTTGGCAAATATGTCCCAACATAATAGCTCCATTTTCTTATTATGCAACTGGTACTGAAAACGGTGTTATCTATACCAGGCCATATGATGAGCCAAAGTTATTTAAGAGTTATGATTACGCCAATAGTTTTGAACAAATAAAGGAAGATAGCATATTTGGATTCTTGGAAATAGGAACTGAGTCCGATGAGTTATATTATTATACTTTACCATCAATATACACTGATTTTGAGATTCACTTCAGTAATAACGGAGGTATAAATTTTTACCTGGTGAATAGGCATGACTCTATAATTTGTGGGATTGTATTAATGGGGCACAAACCGATAATTTATCACGGAGCAAACCCTGGAGAGCTTTATCTAGTAAGTTGGTTCCCTCCTGCCATTTTTAAAATATTTCACAGTACAGATTATGGCTATAGCTTTGAGCATCGTTTTACTTCAAGTTTTTGCGATTTTTTTTATGAGTCGTACGGGTTTACCCCCGGGGTAGAAAGCGGAGAATTTTATTACTCTAAGAAACTCCCCTGGTTTGATGGAATTAATACCAAAATACATATTTATCATAGCAGCGATACAGCCAAAACATTTACGGAATATGTGCATGTGCTTGATTCGAACTTTCCGGTAAATATTTATGAAGAAAAGCTAATTGAACACAAAAACATTGAAATCATCAATTATCCAAACCCGTTTACTTATAAAACGAATATTCGTTTTAATTCAGACCAGCCGGGAATTTATACCATTGAACTCACAAACTTATCGGGGCAGGCTGTGCTCCGTAAAGAAGAATATTTAACTGCGGGGCAGCAAGAGATAGAACTGAACACGAACGATTTTCAGTCAGGTGTATATTTATGCTCTGTAAAATCAGAAGGTCGATTAATTGGGGTGAGGAAGATTGTGAAAAGGTAAGTCATGAATAAAGGGAAGTGTGAGGAATTTTGTGTAACCGTTGGTTGATTGTATTTAAAGGCAACAGTAAAACCAGGGAGTGAATATGAATGCACTGAACCAGGCGTATGGGTTGGATATTACGGTTAACCCCAATCCTGCAAGCCAGTGGGCCAGTTTTAGCTATAGCTTGCCGGCCGGCCAAAATGCAGCTGTAATTTATATTACAGATGTAAGCGGCAAGAACATTATAAACCTTCCTGTTAGCGGCAGGCAGGGCCAAAAAACCTGGGATACACGTGATGTTGATGCCGGGGTATACATTTATACACTCAAAGCAGCAGGCATGAGCAAATCAGGAAAGATCATAATCAGTAAATAAACATTAATGATCCCTTCCCCGAATT
>CAYYXJ010000170.1:0-6209 GCA_964475455.1 uncultured Clostridiaceae bacterium
CCAGCCTTTGCCACCCTGCATAAATCTGCGGGTTATCATAACATGACCACCATCCAGGATACCTGCAACGGGTCGGTGGCATCCGGGCATAGGAGCATTATAAGGGCCCTCCCAGGTTTCTCCATTATCCTTTGAAATTGCCTTGAAGCAATCATAACCCAATCCTGAATTTTCCCTCATGAAGCAAACAAGTGTCGTGTCATCAAGTTCAACGATACTCCCTTCACATAGGTTTAGCCCGTCCTTTAAAGCTACTACAACTCTATCACTCCAGGTTTTTCCCTGGTCATCTGAATACCACAAACTCTGTCTTAGAAAACCATTTGTATGTTTAAGGTGTGTGCTCAACAGCCATCTGCCTGTGCTCGTTTCAACCAGTTGGTCAGGAACAATACCGTCACTGGGAGCTAAAAAAGGACCTTCCCAGCTTATACCTTCGGCATCACCTATCCAATAATAGACTTCAGCCCCGCCTTCATTCATTTTTATTGCCTTGTCTGCTAAAACAATCAGACGGCCATCCCTGAGTTTGGAGATTCTGGCACAATTCCAGAAAACATTCTCCTTTTCTATATTATCTGTAAATTTGACCTTCTCAGTCCATGTTCTTCCCTTATCAGTGCTTTCGGATTTTACAATTCTAGCATAGGACCTATCTGCATGGTGTGTACATTCTTCAGACACCGTTATGAGCTTACCTCCGTTGGTAAGAACCACATCAGGGAACGCTTCATAAATGTCATTGTCCTTGCTTACTGTAAACTTTTGAATTGCCATACTCTCCCCCTATATTTTCGTTAGTTATATTTTAACATAATTTCGAACTCCAATAACCCGAATATCTATAAAATCAACCGGGTTCATAAGTTGCATCATTTGAAACAATATTTACATCATGGGCCGGATACGGACACTCACCAAAGAGACTATCCCATGCGGGATCCTTGTAATAATTATTCCCGGTATGAATATTACAAATATTTTTCATATAAGTTTGAAGAACCTCAGTTCCTTTTATCATTGAACTCATCATCCAAAGTATTGCAAGGTCAGTTACATGGGTTACGCAGCCAGAGAACAGCTCTGCTGATTCCATTGCCAGTTTTGCTGCCATTGAAGCCCTTTTTTCAAGATTTTCAATATCAGATAAAACCGGTTTTCCCATAAAAATATTGTAATAATCACTATAAAGGCCAACTAATTCCACAAGTGCGGAAAGATGTTTTGAATATCCCTTTGTTCTAAGAGCCATATAAATGCACTCATCTTTATCCGCACCACCGTCCATTGCTTCTAAAAAAAGTTTTTCTGCATTATCCAGGAATCCTATACTTTTAGAATATATTTCTGCTCTTTTTTTAGCGTTTTCAAGGTAATCCAATGGTATTGGGCAATTGTTCAAAAGATCATTATTAACCTGAAGATTTCTCATGACGGCAACTTCTGGAGGAACATGATTCCAGGGCATATTTGAAGCACCCCTTCCGCCCATAAGAATTTCATTGTCTTCCAGTATTTCATGTGCCCTCTTAAGAATTTCAACTGAAGAGCCATAAACCTTTTTAATATACCTCTCATAGAAAGACAGAGGATGTATATCTGAATTCCACAATCCCTCTGAAAGATATTTTATATTATGGTCAGCCCCTTTGATATGAAGAGTCTGCATCATTAGTCCTGCAGTCCCGTTTTCGATTGTTGACCTGCAGTATCCATCCATATGATACAACTTTAAATTGAATTGCATACCTGCCTGTGAGCCATCATCGGTAACCCTCGGAATTATAGAGCATTCTCTTCCCATCATTTCGTTGAATAAGAAGAGAGGTGCCCCACCGTGAGTCCAAAGTGACCTTGATTCAATATCACAGAAAGTAATATCTTTTGGCAAATCACGGTGTAGGGTTGGAAGAACATAAGCCTTGCAAACTGTCAATAACCCAAGTTTTAGATCCGGATACATGTTTCTGGCAATATCCAATGTATCCACTGCAACTTTTGAAAAACCAATGTCAGCCCTGATATGCTTTTCCTGAAGTTCCTTTCCCGGCCAATGGTCACCCCAATATTCTTCCTGGAGCTGCAATGCTCTTCTATAATGGTTAAACTCGCATTCTATATACTCCTGGCTCAATTGATATGGATCATCATAAAAACCTTCAGGAATTCCAATGAAAACACCTTCCAATCCCGGATATGATTCTACAATATTCCTTATTCTGGCTGAGTTTATTTCTTTTACCATATCATCCGTACAACTTACAAGCGCTGACCAATGAAGGTTTTTTCTGGGCATCGGTCTTATGAATTTGCTCATATTCATGGACACAAACTGAGGCAGAAACGAAATCCAAACACCAATTCCCCTTTGCTTTGCCATCTTGATTATTGACTGCATGAAGTCTTTTCCTCTGTCAAGAGCCTGATCAGATGTTTCTACATCCTGGAATTCCAGGGGAGCAACTTTTCTGCGGTTGAATTTTTCACTTCCGATTTTTATCTCATCAGTTAAGAAGCTACCTGTCCAGTTTCTTCCATATGAAAAGAAGCCTGATTCAGGCCTTGATATATCACCAACAACCTTGCGTTCACCCTTGAAAGTATAATCAATGATCGGTTCGTTTTCAAAAGAGTAAAAAACAAGTCTGTTCATTTTCATTCTCAGCATATTGTCAAGAAGTGACTCATAGTCAGCCAATGACATTATGGAAGTAGAAACCATGCAAAATGACAAAAACATTCCCCGCCAGCTGTTCTTTGTTTTATTTATTTTATTAATTGGAGGAATACGGGTTAATTTACCATCAGAGGGTTTTATGTAACTGCTTGCAAGAAAATAAAATCCAATTTCTTCAAGAAAAGAAAAAACTCCGTATGCAGCAGCTTTATCGGAACCCCCTGCTATATGTACCTTTGAACCCTCGGTTTTTATAATATGGTCGTCTGGTCCCATTCCCTTTACACTGATTTCAGGAGACCCTATTATTACAGTTACCTTGTCCCTGTCAGATGATGAAAAAACAGGTTCGGCAACACCTTGAAAGATGTTGATGACCTGTCTTTTGATTTCATTACCAAAGGGACTTCCTATCCTAATATCCCAGACAATATCCCTAATATATACTGTTGTATCTGGTTTCATAATTTTCTCCGGTGTCAGCGGCAATATGGAAACCATGCATAAGTTCCAGAACATGCAGTGCTATCCTGCCGCTGGCTTTATTTTTTCTACCCGATAAAATTGCATCAGCCATATCAGAAACTCCAATACCCCTTGAGTTTTCAGAATAAGGCAGTATTATGGGAACTTCCTCAAATCCTTTCATATCCCTGGTTTTTAGATATACAGGACCTCCGAAACCATTCGGATCCGGAACAGAAAGTGAACCTTCTGTTACATGAATTTCAATCCTGGGCATATTGTGTCCCCAGACATCGAAAGAGGTTATTATATTACCTATAGCTCCATTGTCGAACTCCATGATCCCATTTACATGAGTAGGCACCTCAACATGAACCTTTTTACCATATTTCTTTTTGCTGGTAATTGTTCTTTCATCAAAGGCCTTTCCCGTCATTCCGGCCACTTTTTTTACCGGTCCAAGAAGATTGACCAGGGCTGTCAGGTAATATGGACCCATATCGAACATTGGTCCACCACCCTTTTCATAATAGAATTCAGGATCCGGATGCCATGACTCATGTCCATGACACATCATGAATGCTGTGGCTGAAACCGGCTTTCCGATTCGGCCGTCTTTAATCAAATTTATACATGTCTGAATTCCTGCACCAAGAAATGTATCCGGTGCTGCACCAAGATACAGTCCCTTGGATTCAGCAAGTTCCACCAACTCAATACCCTCTTCCAGCTCTACACAAAGTGGTTTTTCTACATGGGTATGTTTGCCTGCCAGAAGAGCTTTTTTGCATATTGAATAATGTGATTTTGGTGTTGTAAGATTTACTATAATGCTGATTTCATCATCTGCTAACATTTCATCAAGAGTATATATTTTTTCAATACCATACTCCTTAACAACCTTTTCAGTGCGTTCTTTGTCTAAGTCACAAACTGCTTTAACTTCAAGATTATCAAAAACACCTGTCATATTTTTAAGATATATACCACTGATTGCACCACAACCTACTACTCCAACTTTTGTTTTCGTCATAATAGTCTCCTCAAAACATTTTTTTATCACTGGCAAAATCTTCAGCGCTAAGATTGTTTTCTGCGGCTATTGCTTTACCTGCTGCTGCCCACAGCATGCCTCTTCTCATTGTTTCACGGGCTTCAGGAATATCAAAAATATCTGCATGATGCCCGAGAGAACTGTAAAAGACCCTTCCGTGACCCCATTTTTTAGTCCACAAAACCGGAATATCAACTTCTTTGTTGGATGAATTATACCAAACCACACTTGGAAACCTTGTAGTTGCAAGCACTTCTATTGCAGGATCGATGTGAACATAATACTGTTCACTGACCACCTTGAAATCATTTATGCCCTCCACAATGGGACTTGAACTGTTACTGATATTTACAGTATATTCAACAGAATCTCCTCCGGGATGTGAAACCCACTGTCCTCCTGTCATGAACTGCCATTCAGTGCTTTCCCTGAAAGCATCACACATTCCGCCATGGCATCCGGCAAGACCAACCCCGCCGGCAACAGCCTGCATTACATTCATTACAAGTTCCCTGTCAATTGAACCCATGGTCCATGTAGGTACTATTAAGTCAAGGGTGTTGAGATATTTGAGGTCTTTGAAAACCTCCAGATTATCACTGACCTTGGTTGAATATCCTTCTTCTTTAAGTATTTGTTCAAACACTTCTGTGACTTCATCGGGTTCATGCCCTGCCCATCCGCCTTTTACCAATAATGCTTCTTTCATTTACAACCTCCGTCAATCTGCGTATTCACGCAATCTGTTTCTAAAATGGGTATAGTTTTCGAAACTGACTTCCTCCGGTACACCATGATCGCACATGGGGATATATCCTCCGCGCGCTTTCATGACCGGCATAATTCTCTCTATTTCCCTGTCGATATCATCTTTTGATGATGCAATTATTCTTTTATCAAATCCTCCCCTGATTCGAAGATCAGGATATTCTTTGCCGGTTCTAACCACATCACAACCCGACGCAACCTCAAATGGACTCATATAATCCAAACCTATTTCCTTATATATATCTATGGTAGGGTCACAGAATCCATCTGTATCAACTTGAATATAAAGTCTTCTGTTTTTCTCAATCTGGCGTTTCTTTACATTTTCTATTACCTGCTGATAGTACGGAAGCAGATACTCTCTCATCATATCCGGCGATATCAGTGGTCCATGGTTATAACATATGTCCTCTGCAAGAAAAATTTCATCAATCGTCACATATTTTTGATATGTCATAGCAACCTTGTCAACCACCTTGAACCAGGTTTCCATGCAATCCCTGATAAGTTCCGGTTCATCATATACTTTATAGAGCAAATCAAGGGGACCCATGAGACTTCTGAGATACATGTATCCACCTACCATATTCAATACAATCATCCGGCCTTCATCAGCTGCATCAATTGCATTCTTCATGTGATCTTCAAGGTCTTCATATCGACCGTCTGATTCAGGATTCATCCTCCATTTGCAATTTTCTTCCCAGGATTTCATATCCTTTACGGGGTGGTCAACATATTCAGGCATAAAGCCACTTCTGCGATTCTTAAAAAAGAGAACAGATCTTCCCCATTTGTCCTGGGCAAGCTCATGCTCTCCACGGTCTTCCATGACCTTTTCCTCATAATATGGATAAAAAGGTGCCTGACACCACCCAAGATGACCCAAATTGAAATTTCCCGGCGGGTCAAATTTGAACATGTCTTTGATATCCTGCTCACAGGTTATATGGCCTTCTTTGGTCCATCTGTCTATGGTAAACCAACCAAAGTCGTCCATTATAATGGGTGCACCTGGCTTCATTGCATAAAAGTCCCTTAGTTTCTGTGCTGTGGGATGCATTTTTTTCTTTTTCTGTTCCGGCATTTATTACCCCCTGATGCCATTTATTTTGCGACTGCTTTTTGGCAATATTCCTTCATTAGCTTTAGGTATATTTTATAATTTTCAAGTGAAACCCCCGGGGGTGTCTGGTGGTCGCAGGATGGTATGAAACCACCTGTTCTCATTGTGGGCAACAATCT
>CAYYXJ010000171.1:0-475 GCA_964475455.1 uncultured Clostridiaceae bacterium
AAAGGTAATCGGATATACCTTCACATGCACAGTGTTTTAGAAAGAAAGCGGTTGATGAAAGCTTTTACACGATTCCGGAGAAAGCTGACCCTGAGCATTCCGACCTAATAAGCCGGAACGGAGAAACCACGTTAAGGTTCCGAGCGCTTCCGGAAACGGAGGAATCAGGGTGGTACCGCGAGATGTTCTCGTCCCTCAGGGATAGAGGACTTTTTTATTGCAGAGAAATATATGAGGTGACAGATGAAAAAAATTGGATTGAATGAACTGAGAAGACGTTATTTGGAATTTTTTGAAAGCAAGGAGCATCTTGTTGCACCAAGCTTTTCGCTTGTTCCTGAAAATGACCCAAGCATCCTGCTGATAAACGCAGGCATGACACCTCTTAAACCGTATTTTACGGGCTCTAAGAAACCGCCGTCAGTCAGAATGGCAACATGTCAGAAATGCATAAGAACCATTGACATTGATAATG
>CAYYXJ010000171.1:487-2745 GCA_964475455.1 uncultured Clostridiaceae bacterium
CTGGCAGCCTACGGTTAATATGACTATAGCTTCTGATAATGTTGGTATTACAGACAGACATGGATCTTTCTTTGAAATGCTTGGTAATTTTTCTTTCGGTGACTATTTTAAGAAAGAAGCCATTGCATGGGCATGGGAATTTTTCACCAGGACTTTGGATATTCCGGAAGAATTATTATCTGTTTCTGTTTACCTGGAAGATGATGAAGCTTATGATATCTGGAACAAGGAAGTCGGACTTGATGAAAAGAAGATATTCAGACTTGGGAAAAAGGATAATTTCTGGGAGCATGGTACTGGCCCCTGCGGACCCTGTTCGGAAATCTTCTTTGATCGCGGAGTGAAAAAAGGCTGCGGATCAAAGGACTGCGCACCCGGTTGCGAATGTGATAGATTCATTGAGGTGTGGAACCTTGTATTTACACAATTTGACAAGCAGGAAAATGGAGAATATCTGCCGCTTGCAATGAAGAATATAGATACTGGAATGGGTCTTGAAAGACTTGCATGTGTAATGCAGGGTGTTGACAACCTTTTTGTTGTTGACACGATTAAAAGAATTCTTGATAAAGTATGTGAACTAGCCGGTGTTGAATATAAAAGTGATCCAAAGAAGGATATCTCAATCAGATTGATTACTGACCATGTCCGAAGCACAGTTATGATGGTTTCCGATGGGATAATACCGTCAAATGAAGGCCGGGGCTATGTTCTGAGACGCTTGTTAAGGCGTGCTGCAAGGCATGGTAAGTTGCTTGGAATCAAGGGGAGTTTTCTGATTGAACTTGTAAAGGTTGTTATAGAAGAGTCAGGTGAAGCATATCCTGAGCTTAATTCTAATAAAGAATACATTGAAAAAGTAATAAGCATCGAGGAAGAAAGATTTCAATCAACAATAGACCAGGGACTCAATATTTTGGAAAATTTAATTGATGAAATCAAAGAATCCGGAAAAGATACAATTCCCGGTGAACAAATTTTCAAACTGCATGACACATTCGGATTCCCGTTTGAATTGACAGAAGAAATTGCAGCGGAAAATTCACTTAAAACGGATAAAGAAGGGTTTTCCCTGGAAATGACCAGACAAAAGGAAATGGCAAGGAATGCACAGAAGACAGAAGAAGGTTCAAATGCATGGGGCAGTGATGATGAAGAGTTGTTTGATGATGTCAAGGCTACAATTTTTACAGGTTATGAGCAACTGACTGATGATGCTGCAGTACTTAAGTTTGTGGTTAAGGGTGACAAGGTGGAAATTGCTCTCGATAAAACACCGTTCTACGCTGAAAGCGGCGGTCAGGTTGGGGATGTCGGCAAGATAAAAGGTTCTGAAGGTTTTGAAATGTTTGTCGAAGAGTGTGTAAAGACCCATCATGGGGTATTTGTGCATAAGGGCAGAATAGTTTCAGGAAATATAAATAACAATGATCATGTTGAATGTGAAGTAGATAAAAAAACAAGGATGGCAACCCAAAGGAATCACACAGCCACCCATATCCTTCATTATGCACTTAAGGAAGTCCTGGGTAACCATGTTGCTCAAGCGGGATCTTTTGTTGGTCCTGAGAGAATGAGGTTTGACTTCAATCACTTCACAGCAATGACAATGGATGAAGTAAAAGCAGTTGAGAAACTTGTCAATGAAAGAATTCTAGAGGATGGGATTGTTGAAGTGAAAACAATGTCGATTGATGAAGCAAGGGAAATGGGTGCCACGGCTTTATTTGGTGAAAAGTACGGCAAGACAGTCAGAGTTGTAACTACAGGTGACTTCAGCATGGAACTTTGTGGCGGGACCCACCTTGAACATGCATCATCAGCAGGTATGTTTGTTATTGTTTCTGAAAGCGGAGTTGCTGCAGGGGTTAGAAGAATAGAGGCCCTTACCGGCGAAAAAGCCTATGAGTTCATTGCTGAAAAAAGAGAGTTGCTTAGTGAGGTTGCAGAGGAAGTCAAAGCATTGGATTCAGAAGTTCCTTCAAGAGTTGATAAATTACAAAAAGAGCTGAAGGCTGCCCGTAAGGAGATAGAGCTTCTCAAGAAAAAGGCAGCAACGGGAAATGCTTCGAATATTTTTGATAATCCTGTTGATATAAATGGAATAAAAGTCATTGTATCTGAAGTTGATGGAGCAGATATGGGTGCTCTTAGGAGTATGTGTGACGCAGCAAGGGAAAGATTCAGTAATTGTGTTGTGGTTCTTGCCAGTGGAGGAGATAAGGTCAACCTGGCCGCAGCGGCTACGAAAAGCGCAG
>CAYYXJ010000171.1:2765-3585 GCA_964475455.1 uncultured Clostridiaceae bacterium
ATCTTTAAGGCGAGAGTAGCTGCAAAAGGTATTCATGCCGGTAAAATCATAGGAGAGGCTGCAAAGATAACAGGTGGCGGCGGTGGCGGAAGACCTGATATGGCCCAGGCAGGGGGCAGGGACTCTGATAAAATCAAAGAAGCCCTTGAAAGAGCACAGGAACTTATCATGGAGGTTTTAAAATGAATGATTGTATTTTCTGTAAAATAGTTGCGGGTGATATTCCTTCTGAAACGGTTTATGAAACAGAAGATGTCAAGGTTTTCAAAGATATAAATCCGGTTGCTCCTGTACACCTTGTCATTGTACCGAAGGTTCACATTGGGAGCCTGAATGATGTTGATGATGAAAACTTGTCAGCAGCATCCAAATGTCTGGGGGCAGTAAAGGTTGTAGCTCAAAAGGCCGGCGTTTCAGAAAGCGGATACAGAA
Source organism: uncultured Clostridiaceae bacterium (assembly GCA_964475455.1). GTDB lineage: Bacteria > Bacillota > Clostridia > DUPQ01 > DUPQ01 > JAFGQE01. The sequence continues at coordinate 3,198 of CAYYXJ010000171.1, forward strand.
TTATATCAAACTGTGGTGCTGACGGCGGGCAGACGGTCAATCATCTTCATTTTCATCTGATCGGAGGAGTGAAGATGAGGGAAGGGCTGATATGAAGAAACTCAGTTTACTTGTTATTACAGGATTGGTATTGACTATAATGCTGTCATCCTGTTCATCGCCGGGAGAAGAAGCAGACAGGCTGTCAATAGCAGGTGAATATGTTGAGTCATTCATTGACCAGGACTACAGGGAACTTGGTTCATTCAGTCTGACATTTCAAATGAGGTGGTCACTGAATAATCGCATGTATAAATCAATCCTGGAACAGTTGGAGCAGGAGTTCGGTACATTCATGAAGGTTGCTGAGGTATCGGAAAGTGAATCGGGAGAATATAGCATTGTAACC
>CAYYXJ010000171.1:3595-6176 GCA_964475455.1 uncultured Clostridiaceae bacterium
GTCTGTAAATTCAGCGAAGGGTTCGGTAATATCAATGTTGTATTTGATTCAAAAAACAGGATTGCAGGATTCAATTATACATATAATAAAACATATACTGAAAGTGACAATTCAATTGATGTGCTTTTTGGAACAAAGTATACTTTGCCTGGGTCTCTGATAGTTCCTGAAGATGATGCAGCGGTACCGGCGGTAATCATAGTCCATGGGTCAGGTCCGAGCAATAGAAATGGGGAATTCGGCGGCAGTGCAGTTTATTTTGATCTTGCCTTGGGGCTTGAAGAAGCAGGGATTGCTTCCCTTAGGTATGATAAGCGGACCTATGTGTACCATGAAGATTCAGATTACGATATGCAGAATTTTACAGTCTATGACGAAACAATAGATGATGTAGCGGCTGCTTTTGAATTTCTCAGACTGCAGCCGGGTATCGATCCAGAAAACATTTATATTATCGGTCATAGTCTCGGAGGATATCTGATGCCGAGAATAGCCGCAAAAATTCCAGAGGCTGCAGGGTTCATAATGCTGGCACCAAACGCATCTCACCTGGAGGATTTGATGGTGGCTCAAACAGAATATATCCTTGGTTTGGATGGGCGACTGACCATGATGGAAAAAAAGGATATAAAAACAGTTGAAGATACGGCAAACATTATCAAAGGGCTTAACCCCGGAGACAACTATGAGATATCAGAACTTTTTAATGCGCCTGTATCTTATTGGTTGGATCTTCAGAACTACAGGCCTCTGCAGGATATAAAACTGGTGGGTAAACCGGTTCTGATAATTCATGGTGACAGGGATTATCAGGTTAATATAAATGAATATGAAAAATGGCATAATGCTGTTGTGGATATGATAAATGCAGATTCAATTCTGATTCCCGGTATAAACCACATGCTTGCCTACGGGGAGGAGCAAAGTGCGCCGCAGGAGTATTATAAGCTTTCTGAAGTAGATTCTTCAATAATTGATGAGGTAACTGAATTTATAGTAAAAAACAGTTTGGTAATGGTGGCCAGATAAAAATTCATCAAGTTAAAAATACCCGAAAAGACAGATGGAATTAGTAAAACCATATATTTATACAAAAACGGGTATTGCTCATATTCTATATTAAGTCATTGCGAAATCATGCGAAATCTGATATAATCTACTTGCATTTCAAATTAAACAAAACAAATTTAATAAAAAAGGAAAGGAGTCAAATTATGGACTTTTTTACTAATCTGTGGGACCGTTTTGTAGGCGGATTTCCTGATATTGTAATTGCGATTATTTTACTGGTCATTGCTTTTCTAGTTGCATTGCTGGCAAAAGTTATTGTAATGGCAATATTGAAAAAACTGGGGGCTGAGAAGCTTATTTCCAAAACCGGGGTAGTGGACGAAAAAGCGGGAAGTTCAACAGCGTTTGTAGGTAAATTGATATTTTTAATTGTATTTCTTCTGTTTCTGCCTGCTGCACTGAATAGATTGGGTATGAGCTCTGTTGCCGCGCCCATTACAAGTGTGGTTTCTTCAATCATTGCTTTTCTCCCGAATTTGTTGGCAGCTGGAATAATCTTATTCATAGGAGCATTTGTAGCCAAAGTAATACGACAGCTCCTTGAATCTCTCCTAAACAGGATTGGGCTGAACAAGCTTCAGAAAAAAATGGGAGTAGAGGTCATTCAGAGCCAAAGTACATTTGCCAGCGTGCTGTCCGGGATTGTATATGTAGTCATACTGATACCGGTCATTATAATGTCACTGAATGTTCTTGGTCTTGAGGCTGTTTCTGTTCCGGCGGCAAACATGCTTTCAGAAGTATTCAGTTATCTGCCAAGTATATTTGTAGCTATCGCATTGTTTGTTGTCGGCTACTTCATAGCAAAATTGGTGGCACCTCTCATAGAAAACCTGCTCAGCAGCCTTGGAGTCGATAAACTAAATGAGAAAATTATCCCTGAAACCAAGGGCAAAAGTTTAAAATTCTCGATTTCAAAAGTCATCGGACAAATAGTCAGATACCTGATCCTTGTAATCTTTTTGATACAGGCTCTAAATGTACTGAAACTTCAGATATTGACGGATGTAGGAGAAGCAATACTCAATTATTTACCACTGGTGGTAAGCGCCATTATAATCCTGGGAGGCGGCGTAATGCTTGCATACTGGCTGGAACACCTTATTGCTGATAAATCTCCTCAGCGTAAGACGGCTGCTTTCTTGGTTAAGATAACCGTCATAGTTTTTGCAGCTTTCATGACATTGTCACAACTGGGATTTGCACAGGATATCGTAAATTACTCTTTCATTATAATCCTTGCAGGTGTTGGAGTAGCATTTGCAATAGCATTTGGTATCGGCGGCAGAGCTTTTGCAGCAAATCGTTTATCTAAAATCGAAAAAAAGCTGGATGTTGAAGAAAATCCTGAAACCAAGGAATAAATCAACTTAATACTTGAGAATTGTATGTCTGGGTTTTAAACCCGGGCATACTTTACTTTTGTTATTATATTTACATTAGTATCGTGTTTTTCTTAGTGTAAAGAGTTTTGGGGATTGAATCTTTTTAAATTTGATTTGTTACCTTT
>CAYYXJ010000172.1:0-6081 GCA_964475455.1 uncultured Clostridiaceae bacterium
GTATCTATCTATATATTTATATCCCTGCAAACATAACTTCTTATTTTGTGCCTGAAAAACTTTTGTTAATAAATTAACACAGCCCTGTAAACATTGACATTTATATCATTCTTCTAATACTTTTTTATGTGTTGTTTATCACACTTCGTTAACACATTATTAAGGAATATTCTTGTCGGGAAGCAGGTAATTTGACAGCTTATCAAGGAAAGTGATAAATATCACCTATGTCATTATTCTGTTTTTCATAGCCCTATATACCTAATTATCTGTCTCTTATAAATTATATGATAAATATCACTGTTAAAAAAGTAACAATACAATGTATCTGGATATCTAAATATCTAAATATTTCATATTTTTGTGCAAAATATATACATAGTATTTCTCAATAGTAAACATATAAAATGAATAAACTTTTAATAATTGGAGCTGGTACAGGTGGTACAATGATGGCTAACAAAATGCGTAAGGATCTTCCCCGTGATGAATGGAAGATAACTATTATTGATCAGTATAAAACACATTATTATCAGCCTGGATTCTTATTTATTCCCTTTGGATATTATAAAAAATCCGATGTAATTAAGCCAAAGCAAAATTTTCTGCCTCCGGGAGTAGATTCTATTTACCAGGCTGTAGAGAAAATTAGTGCTAAGGACAATAAGGTACATCTCAAGAATGGAGAAGTAATTAATTATGATATTCTTATCATTGCAACAGGCACAAGGATTAATCCGGAGGAAACTCCAGGACTGGCTGGTGATCTATGGCATAAGAAAATATTCGACTTTTATACTATAGAAGGATCTGTTGCCCTTGCTAACTTCTTTAAAACATGGGAGGGTGGTGAGCTGGTAATTAATGTGGCTGATATGCCAATTAAATGCCCTGTGGCCCCTCTTGAGTTTGCATTTTATGCAGATGCTTTCTTTACAGAGAGAGGTATGAGGGACAAAGTAAATATAACTTACGTCACTCCTCTTTCGGGTGCATTCACAAAGCCACGTGCTGCAAAACTACTTGGAAATCTTCTTGAAGAAAAGAATATCAATATTGTTACAGACTTCTTCCTTAGTGAAGTAGATAACGAAAGGCAGGTGATTAAAGAATTCGGCGGAAGTGAAGTAAGCTTCGATTGCCTGGTCTCAATTCCCCTGCACTCAGGTGATGAATTGATTGACAGAAGCGGGCTTGGTGATGATTTCGGCTTTGTTCCTGCAAACAAACACACCTTGCAATCAAATGCCAATGAGAACATCTTTGTTATAGGCGATGCAGGTAACTTCCCTACTTCAAAAGCCGGTTCAGTTGTCCATTTCATGGCAGAAATTCTTTATGAAAACCTTCTTTGTTACATCGAGAAGAGACCATTTACAGGATCTTATGACGGTCATTCAAATTGTTTTATAGAAACCGGTCATGGAAAAGGGGCACTTATCGATTTTAACTACGAGACTGAGCCTCTGCCTGGATATTTTCCCTTCCCCGGCATAGGACCTCTTGGTTTGCTTAAAGAGAGCAGATTAAATCATTATGGGAAACTTATGTTCAGATGGATATACTGGCACATCCTGCTTAGAGGAAAAGAACTTCCTATAGATGCTCATATGACGATGGCAGGAAAAAAAGTAGACTAATTTAATAGCAGCACCTTATGTCAGATAAAGATATACAGATACAAATAAATGAGATTAACCGCAAGCTTGATCTTATTATTGAGGACAGAGCTGTCCAGAAACAAAATCAGGATGCTGTTATCGACCTGGTAGACGACCTGTCTATTGTTGGAAACGATGCCTTTAAAAGTATGGTTGATGGCCTGGATAATGCAGGGATAGAGCTCGATGGAGATTCAATAAAATACCTTATCCTCAGCTTTATCAGGAACGTTGACAATATCAACACACTGATGATGACCCTTGAAAACGTAATGGACCTGGTAAAAGATGCAGGACCAATAATTAAGGAAGTTGGGATAGACGCTGTCGGCAAATTCAAGGAGATTGATGATAAAGGATATTTTGAGGTCCTAAGGCAGTTTACAAAGGCTATGGACAATGTTATGTCAAAGTTCCCGAAAGAAGATCTGGAGGGTCTTGGAGATAAAATGGAAAGTGTCATTAATACTCTGCTTGTTATTATCGATCCTGCCTTTATGGAAAAGATTGGAATGTTTGTTCAGACCTATAAAGAGATCGACCATAATAATATTCCATCATACTCTATCTTCAAGGTAATGAGGGAGCTAAACAGGCCGGATATGAAGAAATCCATAGGGTTTATTATGACCTTCCTGAAAGAGATTAACGCGAAAGAGCTTGGATAAAAGGATTAGAAGATTTCGTACCGGGCTTACCTCGAGGCGATGCAATCCTCGTAAGAGGAGAACCTGGTACAGGAAAAAGTATTTGCTGCCTACAATATTGTCACGAAGGGATACTTAGTGATGAAAATGTCGTCTATATCACTACTGAGGAACAACCCTACAGTATTATACGAACTGGAAAAGAATTATGGTCAGATTTCCCTGAATTAGTAGAAAAAGGGAAGTTTAACATTGTAGATCTGTCAATCGGAGCCTCATATTCCTCCGAATATTCACTAGTCACTAAGGAAGAAGCCATCAAAATGGTAAAAGAAGGCTTAGCTAAAGTGGAGAATCCCCAGAGAATCGTAATTGATTCACTTTCCGCGTTGAATCGGCGTTTGGCGAATCAAGAAGAATTCAGAGAGGTATTTATGAAACTTCTGTTAATGTGCAAACAAACGGGTGCAACCACCCTGATGAGTGCAGAAGGTATTCCAATGACTCCAGATATCACAGAATATCTTGTAGACCACTTAATATATCTCGATTACCACAAACATGATGTTGTATGGACTCGAGTATTTATCCTTCGTAAATCACGAAGTGTAGCTCTCAAACCCCAAATATTAAAACTCAATATTGCAAGGGAAGGTCTTTCAGTAGAGGAAATCCCAATTTCACTCAAACCCGTATGGTTCCAATCTAAAATGTAGGAGAATAGGTGAGAATAACAAAATGTTAGAATTATTGAGCACAATCTTACAGACCCCAACAGACCAAGAATCAAATTTTGGTGCATTTCAACAAAATTTCGTGGTTGGATGGGCGCCGGTCGCAATATTTTTAATGGCCACAGCAGGATTTGCTCTTCTTTATGCAGGAATGGTCCGTAAAAAAAATGGAAGCCACACCATTTTGATAATTAATGTGGGGTGGACACTTGCATTCTTGGTCTATTACCTGATTGGGTATCCTTTGGCCTATTATTCGGATGCCGCCATATTGGGGTGGCCTGAAACCATGCCCTTAAAAAATAATCCCCTTCCCGCAGCTTTCACAAATGGGATGTATGGAATCCCGGGAGATGGTGCGGGAGATATGGCCCAATGGTTTAAAATGGCTATGTTTTGCATTACAGCATTAGCAATTGTTCCCGGAGCAACTGCAGAACGAGACAACTTTTGGGGATGGATCATTTCCGCAGCAATAATTAGCGGGTTAATTTACCCCATGATTGAGCATTGGGTATGGGGAGGTGGATGGTTAGGCGAAATGGGATTTATTGATTATGCAGGATCAGGCGCAGTGCACCTCACAGGAGGAACATTAGGGCTAGCTGCAGCAATAGTAATAGGACCGCGAATTGGTAAGTTTAGTGGCCCCAATAAAATGCCACGTAGTTTCTTTGGGCATAGTATACCCCTTTCCGTTATCGGAGCATGGCTCTTAGTCTTCGGTTGGTTTGGATTTAATATTGGTTCAAATGTGGTATCAAGCTTGCAAGAGGTTCACGTTGAACTAGCTTGGGTCTCGATCACAACAGCAATGGCTATGGCAGGGGGGCTTTTCGGAGCAGCATTCACATCCCGAGGGCATGTTTTAACCAGTATGATTGGATTATTATCAGGGGCTGTATCTATTTGTTCAGGCGCCCATATTGTACACCCAGTCTCAGCTTTTATCATTGGAATAGTTGCAGGTATTATTACAACATTTACATTAGGATTACTGGAATTTAAATTCCACGTGGATGATGCTTTAGCTGTATTCCCTGTGCATGGAGCATGCGGAGTATGGGGTCTTATTGCAGGAACTTTATTTGGACATGAATCCTTAGGTTCACATCCTCATTATGGTATGGATACCGCAACATGGGGGGCCCAACTGGGAGTTCAAGCAATTGGAGCGCTAGCAATATTTGCCACCGCATTTATACTCGGATTGATACTCTTCAAAGTCATTGACATGTTTGGAATTTTACGAGTGACAAAAGACCAAGAATTATTTGGAACAGATATTTCCATCCATAAAACTTATGCATACCCTGAAGAGGAAGCAGATAAACCCTTCTTCAGGTAGCCACACAATTTTTTATTTTTTTCAATCAAACTACAATAAAAATAAAATAACCATGGAGAATATTCAAAAAATGAAAAAAATTGAAGCAATCATTAGACCTGAAAAGCTAATCGAGATTAAGGATGCTCTAGGGGAGGCGGGTTATCCCGCGATTACAACCTACGATGTTAGAGGAACGGGAAAACAAGCAGGTCTCACCATGCGATCCTTTGATGGAACCGAAGTCAAGGTCGATTTATTGCCCAAGCAAAAAATAGACCTCTTTATCAACGATGAGGATTTGGACAAAATACTCGAAATCATCATTGAGAAAGGAAAAACCGGAAATATTGGTGATGGAAAGATCTTTATTTCGAGTTGTGATGAAGCAGTAACCGTGAGAACGGGTGAACGAGTTAAGAAATTATAATTTTTTTTATCATGTCATATTTAACAATTAGAACCTTTTTTTTAATTTTTATTTTATTCCCATTGAGCGGCAGCTCTCTTAATATTCCCTAAATCTCTATTCTGGAAAATCTTATAAGCCAAGCTTCATTTTGTAACTTATGAGTGTTCAACCACGAGTCCCAAAGAAATATCGGAAAAAAAAAGAAAAAAACGAAAAAAGTGATAAAACTCGTAAAAACCAACTTATAGGAGGGGCTTTGATGATGATTATCGCCCTAACATTTATACTAATGTGGGTTTTAACCCCCGATTATCAAATTGATGAATTAAATAACAAATATGATACGGTTATTAAGTATAGCAGTGAAGGGGCAGTTATCAATTATACAGATGAAGAAGGATTACATGCAGATAAATGGTTTGACCGCACCTTAATTCCCGCTTTCGAGTGGTTGAATTCTTCTACGGCTGAGGATGCAATCATACTTTCCTGGTGGGACTATGGCCATGGAATAAAAGGATACGGGGAACGAATAACTATAGTTCGAAATCCTTCTGAAGAAATCCTATATTCTGTGCAAGAACCGGATGCTATTACCGAATTCGACAGCAATACAGATATTGAGCAAGTCAGTTTGGCTTTTTCAACCACGAATTATACCATTTTCAGCGAAATCATGGATGATTATGATGCAGATTATATATTTATTGGCACATATGATATATTAAAGGCCAGTGTGATGTATAATACAACCGGATTAGAACCCACAGATTATGTTGTTCGAGGGAGTGATGACACGGTGTCATTCACAAGTGAAGGTGAAGATACGATGATTGGTAGGATGTATCTTAATCAAAACATTGATTTAGAAATTGTGTACGAAGACGATTATGCTCGAATATATGAATATAATTAAAAAATCAAATAAAAGCATAATTTTAACCCTTAAGTAATCTCTTCCACGGAAGTATCATGATATAGATCCTGTAATTGGTGTAATTCCTTTTTTAATCTTTCCTGAGTTTCAAGATAACTTTCATTTCCATAGACATTATTCAACTCAAAGGGGTCTACTTCTAAATCAAATAATTGCCACTCTGCTTTGGGATATTCAATGCCATCAAAAATGGGATTACCGGGATCGGGATCGTAGGCATCGCCGTAGAAATAGATGAGTTTATACTTTTTGGTCCGAATTCCGTAATGGGGGCTTACTTCATGCTGACTTCGTAACATCCAATAACGATAGTAAAAACTTTCCTGCCATTCCTCCACGTTCTGAGTTTCTAAAAGAGGTTTG
>CAYYXJ010000173.1:0-6066 GCA_964475455.1 uncultured Clostridiaceae bacterium
AACCTGGGGTACACTGCCGGGTTAAGTCTCTCCTACACAATTTTTGATGGGTTAAATACAAGAAGAAACATAAAAATAGCCAGAATAAAGGAAGAATCGGCCAGGCTGGACATACAGCAAACAGAAATAGATCTGCAAACAAAATTACGTCGTATTTATAACGATTATGAAACCAACCTCCGTTTGATAAATCTGGAAACCGAGAATTTATCGCTGGCAGTGAGGCATTATAAAATTGCTGAAGAAAAATACCGTCTCGGAGCTATCACCGATATTGAACTTCGTGAGACCCAGAAAAAAATGATGGATGCAGAATCCCGTTATTTTCTATCCCAGTATTACTGTAAAGTTGCTGAAACAGAGCTCTTATTGTTAAGCGGAGATTTATAAATTTTTCCACTATTTAGAATAATTATTAATTTAATGCTTATTTTTAAAAAGCATTGTTTATTGTTATTCTTTTCACAATAAACCATTATATTTGCGAACATCTATTGTTATTCAAATAACAATAATTACATAACATAGTAATAATCATTAAAAACCAAAAAAAATGTCGGAAATTAATGCTCTTGTGAAAAAGCTGGCAGATAAGCACGGCAGGAAAAGAGACAGTCTGATACCTATCCTTCAGGACCTGGTAGAAGAGAACAGGTATTTATCAGACGCTGCAATGATAAGTGTTGCCAGGGAACTTGATATTTCAGCTGCAGATGTTTTCGGGACCGCTTCGTTTTACACATTTCTGGATACTGAAGTGCGAGGCAAGTATATCATCCGGGTATGTAAAACAATAAGTTGTGCCATGAAGGGGAAATTGGATGTTCTTCATGCCATTGAAGACACCCTGAAAATTAAAGTGGGAGAAACGACCACTGACCGGAAATTCAGTTTACTTGAGACGAATTGCATTGGATGGTGTCATAAAGCACCCGCCATGCTGATTAATGATACTCCTTACACCGAGTTAACACCGGAAAAAGTAACTGAAATATTACAGGAGTATATGAAAAAGTAACCCTATTTTTAAAAATGAAAAAACTAAGATAATGAAAAGTAGTGCATTAAAGAGAGTTGATCTTATTTTCGAGAAATGCAATGTAAAAAACATTCTTGAAAAGTCATTAAAAAAGAAGCCTGAGGACATAGTACAGGCTGTTTTGGATTCAGGTCTCCGGGGAAGAGGTGGAGCAGGATTCCCGACAGGTTTAAAATGGAGATTCACAGCTGCCGAGAAAAATCCGGTAAAATATATAGTTTGTAATGCCGACGAAGGAGAACCCGGAACTTTCAAAGACAGGCAAATCCTTGATGAGGTCCCGCGTAAAGTATTTGGCGGAATGGCTCTTGCAGGTTATGCCATTGGAGCAAAAGAAGGCTATATATACCTCAGGGGTGAGTATAAGTTTTTGGTTCCTAAACTGGAAGAAGAACTGGATTTATTCCACACCATACTTAAAGACCTGAAGTTTAAGTTTAAAATTCATTTACGTCTGGGCAGTGGTGCCTATATCTGCGGTGAGGAAAGTGCTCTGTTCGAGTCTATTGAAGGTTTCAGGGGAGAACCCAGGAATAAGCCACCCTATCCTACTGTTTCCGGTTTATTCGGGAAACCAACCGCGATTAACAATGTAGAAACCCTTGTTTATACTGTGATGATCTGTGAATACGGGGCTGAACATTTCAAAGCTCTCGGGACAACAGATTCACGGGGTTCAAAGGTTTTTAGTGTTTCGGGTGATACTCCCAAGCCTGGTATTTATGAACTTGAATTAGGGATGACAGTTGCAAGGTTTGTTGAAGAATTTGGAGATGGTGATACTAAAGCTGTACAAGTTGGTGGTGCATCAGGATTTTGTGTTCCCAGGAAAAAATTCAGGGAAACGATTATTGGTTTTGAAGGAGTACCGACAGGTGGTTCCATGAAATTGTTCAACAGTTCACGTTCAATGTATAATGTTTTACATAATTACCTTGATTTCTTCACAGAAGAATCATGTGGACAATGTACACCCTGCCGTGTTGGATGTCAGCAACTCTTACTTGGGGTTGAAGCAGTAAAGCGAGGAGATAAACATTCCAGGTACCTTGATGAACTGATCAAATTAGCGGGTACTATGAAGGTTGCTTCAAAATGCGGACTCGGGCAGTCGGTCGGAAATGCCTTCAAATCAATCGTTGAAAACTTCAGAGAAGAAATAATTTATTAATCTTTTAAGCATTAAAATCATGGTAAATTTAAAGATAAACGGCCTCCCTGTTTCTGTTGAGCCCGGAACAACTATTCTGGCGGCAGCAAAAAAACTTAATTTCAGGATCCCTACTCTTTGCAATCACGATGATCTTTGTGTTGCAGGGAATTGTAGGGTATGTGTGGTTGAACAGGAAGGGGCAAAAGGCCTGGTTGCAGCATGTGCTGTCCCGGTAAGTGAAAATATGTCAATTCATACTAACACACTGACAGTAAGAACAGCCCGGAAACATATCATTGAGTTATTGTTATCCGAACATAACGCTGACTGTACAAAATGTTACAAAAACGGTAACTGCGAATTACAGAATCTCGCGAATGAATATAGTGTGGGAGATCATATTTTTATTGATCTGTTACAGAATAAAACCCTAACTATTGATAATTATTCACCTTCCATAATAAAAGATGACAGTAAGTGTATCCGCTGTCAGCGTTGTGTAAGAACCTGCTCTGAACTTCAGGCTGTAAATGCACTGACTGTAGCCTATAAGGGTGCGCATCAGAAAATCAGCAGCTTTCTTGACAGGCCACTTGTTGAGGTAGTATGTACCAATTGCGGACAATGTGTAAACCGTTGTCCTACAGGCGCCCTGGTGGAAAAGAATTGCATTGATGAAGTATGGGATGCCATTCTTGATCCCACGAAACATGTTGTGGTTCAAACTGCACCCGCTGTCAGGGTTGGTTTGGGTGAAGCCCTGGGTTTAAATGCCGGAGAAAGAGTAACCGGAAAAATGGTAGCTGCATTGAAGCGTATTGGTTTTGACAGTATACTGGATACCGACTTTACTGCTGACCTTACCATTATTGAAGAAGGAACTGAACTTCTGACCCGGTTGAAAAAAGCACTTGTTGATAAAGACACATCCGTTGCGCTTCCAATGACAACCTCCTGTTCTCCTGGCTGGGTAAAGTTCATCGAGCATACTTTCCCTGAATTGTTGCCAAATGTTTCGACCTGCAAATCTCCGCAACAAATGTTCGGTGCCCTTGCTAAAACATACTATGCACAGAAACGAAAACTCAACCCGAAAGATATTGTGAGCGTTTCTATTATGCCCTGTACCGCTAAAAAATATGAAGCAGACAGACCGGAAATGCGTTCCAGCGGATATAAAGATGTTGATTATGTGCTTACTACAAGGGAACTTGCAAAAATGATCAAACAGTCTGGAGTTAATTTTGCAGAACTTGATAACGCAAAATATGACAGTATTATGGGAGATTCTACCGGTGCAGGTGTTATTTTCGGCGCCACAGGAGGAGTGATGGAAGCAGCTCTCAGAACTGTTTATGAGATTGTTACCGGACGTGAAGTGCCATTTGAAAATCTGAATATCACTCCCGTGCGAGGTATGGAAGGTGTCAGGGAAGCTAAAATAAAAATAGAAGGCTGTAAACCTGAATGGAGTTTTCTCGAAGGAGTCGAAGTGAGTTGCGCTGTTGCCCACGGACTTGTAAATGCAAAAGAAGTAATGCAGGCTGTAAAAAACGGAACACACAGCTATCATTTCATAGAAATTATGGCATGTCCGGGCGGGTGTCTTGGTGGTGGTGGACAACCCATCCCAACTAATATGGCAATCAGAAAAAAGCGTACTGAAGCTATATATGAGGAAGATATGCATATGGCTGTCCGGAAATCACATGAGAATCCGGAAATAAAAATGGTTTATAAGGATTTTCTTGGTGAACCAAACGGACACAAATCCCACGAACTACTTCACACTCATTATACGGAAAGGATCAGACATTAATTAATCTGACTATTATCTTAATCTTGAAGAAGCCGTCTCAATGATATTGTATGACGGCTTCTTTATTCTTTGCTAAAATTATCTGACCATCCCATCCCGGCAAGGCTGTCTTATAAATCTCATTAATATAGTATCTGGGTAGGTTTTTTATATACATATTTCCTGGTTTTTGCAAGCTGCTAACTTATAACTAATTTTACAGCATGATAACTTCCAGGCATGATATAGAATTAACAGCCCCTGCCGGTTCCTTTGAATCATTAATTGCTGCCGCACAGGGGGGGGCCGATTCGGTTTACTTTGGCATTGAACAACTGAATATGAGAGCCAGATCCGCTGCTAATTTTAAACTGAAGGACCTGAAAAAAGTCATTTCTGTAGCAAATGACTACCGCCTTAAGCCATATCTCACACTAAACACTGTCATTTATAATCATGAACTATCAATCGTTCATGATATAATAAACCAGGCAAAAGAGTACGGGGTTGCGGCAATCATTGCATCTGACCAGGCTGTTATTGCATATGCTAAAAGTTGCGGTATCCCGGTTCATATTTCAACGCAGGTTAACATAAGTAATATTGATACTTTACGATTTTACTCGGGTTTTGCAGATGTTACCGTACTTGCAAGGGAATTAAATCTCGATCAGGTAAAAGAGATTGCCTTAGCTGTAGATGCTGAAGACATCAAAGGACCTTCGGGCGATAGGGTTAAAATAGAATTGTTTATTCATGGTGCATTATGTATGGCAATATCAGGAAAATGTTACCTCAGCCTTCACGAGTACAATCATTCCGCCAACAGGGGTGATTGCTTCCAGGTGTGCCGTCGTTCGTATATTGTAACCGATAAAGAAAAGGGAAATGAACTGGAAATAGATAATGAGTATATCATGTCGCCAAAAGATCTTTGTACCATTCATTTTCTTGACAAGATCATTGATTCAGGGGTAAAGGTTTTAAAAATAGAAGGCAGGGCGAGGCCGCCCGAATACGTGAAAACCGTTGTCTCTGTTTATAATGAAGCCTTGCATGCTCTTTTTGACGGAAGTTATAACAAAGGAAATATTGAAAAATGGAAAGATAAACTGGCCACAGTATTTAACAGGGGGTTCTGGGACGGATATTACCTTGGTCAGCGTCTGGGTGAATGGAGCGGGATATACGGATCCAGGGCAACCAGGATTAAATCTTATATCGGCAGAGGAACGAACTATTTTGATAAACTGAAAGTGGCAGAATTTTTACTTGAAAGCGGTGATCTGAAAAAGGGTGATGAAGTGATCATTACAGGCCCTACTACCGGGGTGATAGAAACGCGGGTCGAAGAGCTGCATACTGATAATGGCCCTGTTGAAATAGCTTTAAAAGGTGAAAAATGCAGTTTTCCGGTTGAAACAACAATCAGGAGATCTGACAAACTATACAGATTTACACAAAGGGATCAAAAATCCATTCATTATGTATGACAAACAGCCTTTACACAGGATGTTCTCCCGGGTTACTCCTTCCTATGACTTCATAAACCGGATTTCAACTTTTGGATTCGACCGGTTATGGAGAAAAAAAGCGGCAAAAGAGTGTTTAAAGAATTTACCGAAACAAGTTCTTGATATTTGTTGCGGAACTGGAGATCTTACCCTGGAATTAAGGAAGAAGGCTTCCCCCGAAACAAACATAACTGCATTGGATTTCAGTGAAAACATGATATCAGCAGCAAAAAGAAAAGCAAAAAAATACAACTATACAAATATTGAGTTTATTCATGCTGATGTTTCTGAAATGCCCTTCCCTGATAATTTTTTTGATTCAATCGGGATATCATTTGCCTTCAGGAATCTGACCTATCAAAACAAGAAAAGGGATAAATTCCTGCAGGAAATACTCAGAGTCTTGAAACCAGGCGGGCGTTTTGTGATCATAGAAACAAGTCAGCCGGATAACAGAATATTCCGTATGTTATTTCACATTTATCTCAAACTGATAATAGCCCCGGTGGGGGGATTAATTTCAGGTCAACACGGAGCATATAAGTACCTGGCCCACTCTGCA
>CAYYXJ010000174.1:0-6036 GCA_964475455.1 uncultured Clostridiaceae bacterium
ATTTCAGGCTGAAGTCCTTGTTATCGGCGGAAACATGACCGGTGCCTGGGATTTGATAGGGCCATCATTTGATCATGCATTTAAAAGCCGTAACATTGAAATACCGGTATTTTTATCAGAACTTATGGAAAATGCTGCACTTATTGGAAGTGCCAGGTTGCTGGAACCTGACTTCTGGAATAAGGTAAAACCCCTTCTCCCGAAAATGTGATGTGGAAATTAATTTATAACTTATTTTAATCCTTTTTTATATGAAAAACGAGTCCTCTATTTCAAAAGTACTTCCTGTTCTCTTTGGATTTTTTATAATGGGATTTGTTGATGCGGTCGGTATCTCAACAAATTATGTCAAACAGGATTTCAATTTGTCAGATACTCTGGTGAATATTATACCAGTTATGGTGTTTTTATGGTTTGCCGTTTTTTCTGTTCCAACAGGATTATTAATGAATAAGCTTGGGAGGAAAAATACTGTTTTATTAAGTATGCTGGTAACCCTGGTGGCAATGTTGATCCCTGTTATCTCATACAGGTTTTCCACCGTGTTGCTGGCTTTTGCCCTCCTGGGGATTGGCAATACCATATTGCAGGTATCTCTTAATCCTTTGGTGGCTAATGTTGTTAGCGGTGAGAAATTTACCAGTTCGCTCACCCTGGGGCAGTTTGTTAAAGCAATATCTTCATTCTTAGGTCCTATAATTGCCGGAGTAGCATCTGTGTCTTTTGGAAACTGGAAACTGATGTTCCCGATTTTTGGTGGGATCATTGTTTTGTCAAGCCTGTGGCTGATCCTTACAAACATTCCAAGGGAACAGTCGGTTATTGAGACCAGTTCTTTCAGTGCATGCTTTGGTCTGTTGAAAGATAAAGTTATCCTGATGTTGTTTTTGGGGATAATTTTTATTGTAGGACTGGATGTTGGATTAAATATTACCATTCCAAAATTTATCATGGAACGCGTTGATATCCCTCTTGAAAAGGCAGGATATGGAACAAGTTTGTATTTTGCTGCCCGTACAATCGGGACTTTCCTGGGATCCATACTTCTTCTCAGGGTGTCAGGGCGTAAGTTCTATATATACAGTATGTTAATTGCTATAGCATCCATGGCGATAATGCTTGTTATGAGCAACTTATGGGCTATTCTGATATTAGTGTTCATTATCGGGCTTACACTTGCCAGTATTTTTGCAATAATTTTCTCGGCAGCATTAAAGAGAATGCCTGAGAGAGCAAACGAAATTTCCGGGCTAATGATCATGGGTGTTGCAGGTGGGGGAATTATGCCGCCTCTCATGGGTGTAGCTGCGGATTCTTTCGGACAAACCGGAGGAATGGCTTTGCTTCTGATTGCAATGTTTTACCTTTTATATAATTCCTTCAAAATAGAAAAGGCTTAACTCAACTCTATCCGGTCCTTTTCCGGTAGTCGCGGTTGTCAGGGATTGTATTAACCACAAATGGACACAAAGGTTTTCCAATCAGGAAATTATCCTTAGTGTCCATTTGTTGTTAAATGTTGTTGCTTTAAGAAATAACAGCAATACATATTGCTTCCTGTCTTAATCACATGTATATTCTTACTTATGTTTTCTACTTATTATTATAATGTTGAGTTCACTCCGAAAAGTATTTTTACCCCTAAATTTCTAAAGGTGACTTTACAAGTTGCTCATTATTAAGCCTTCCTGCTTTAGAAGGGGGTTGGGAGGTAAGCAATAATTTAAGAATTTTATAACTTTTCGGAACAGATTCATTGTATAATAACTGTGAAATTTAAGTAAATTATTATGAATTCGGTATAAAACATATTTTGTTATTCCACATATTACAAGTACTTTTGCAAATTCTTTTTAAGCTGTTATATATTGGAAATCAGGAACATTGCGATAATAGCCCATGTTGATCATGGAAAAACTACTCTGGTTGACAGGATACTGCACCAGGTAAAGTTGTTCAGGGAAAATCAGGAGGTAAGGGATTTGATCCTTGATTCAAATGAGTTAGAGAGAGAAAGAGGTATTACGATTCTCTCAAAAAACGTGTCGGTTCGTTATAAGGGAATTAAGATAAACATTATTGATACACCGGGTCATTCAGATTTTGGAGGTGAGGTGGAACGGGTTTTAAATATGGCAGATGCCGTTTTACTGCTTGTGGATGCTTTTGAGGGTCCGATGCCTCAGACCCGGTTCGTGCTTCAGAAGGCACTTGAATTAAAACTTATCCCCATTGTTGTAATCAATAAAGTGGACAAGCCTAACTGTAAACCGGATGAAGTTCTGGAGGCAGTTTATGATCTTATGTTCAGCCTTGATGCCACCGAGGAACAACTTGAATTTCCGGTTGTGTTTGGTTCTTCAAAACAGGGATGGATGTCGGCTGACTGGCGTAAACCAGCTCAGGATATAAGCTTTCTGCTGGATACCATCATAAACTATGTAAAGCCATATAAGGGGATTCCCGGAAGTTTACAGTTACAGATCAGTTCAATTGATTATTCCTCATACCTTGGAAGAATTGCTGTCGGCCGGATATCAAGAGGCAGCATTAAAGCAGGGGAGCAACTTTCCGTAATACGACCAGGTGGCGAAATCTCAAAATTCACCGTGAAAGAATTATATGTTTTTGAAGGATTATCCAAGGAAAAAGTAAAGCATGAAATTAAGGCCGGTGAAATATGTGCTGTTTTAGGACCTGAAAGCATTGACATTGGAGATACCATTGCCGACTTTGAGAATCCTGAAGGGCTTGCTGCCATAATTGTGGATGAGCCTACCATGAGCATGTTATTTACTATTAATAATTCCCCGTTTTATGGGAAGGAAGGTATATATGTCACCTCCCGCCATCTGCGCGATAGATTGTTCAAGGAAACAGAAAAGAATCTTGCGCTCAGGGTGGGAGAGACCGGTTCGCCAGAGAAACTGCAGGTTTTTGGAAGGGGAATCCTGCATCTTTCAATTCTGGTTGAGACGATGAGAAGAGAAGGGTATGAGTTTCAGCTCGGCCAGCCGAAGGTACTTATTAAAGAGATCAATAAAGTGAAATATGAGCCGGTTGAATTGCTGACTGTCCTGGTACCGGAAGAACATTCCGGGAAAGTTATTGAAATTGCTTCCCGTCGAAAAGGAGAGCTAATAAATATTCTGCCCAGGAATGACAGGATACTTATTGAGTTCAGCATACCTTCCAGGGGGCTTATCGGAATAACCAATTCCTTGCTTACCTGCACGGAAGGTGAGGCTATTATTACGCATCGTTTTAAAGTTTATGAACCATGGAAAGGAGATATTCCGAACAGGAGAAACGGCTCATTAATTGCAATGGAAACAGGAACGGCTATTGCGTATTCGATTGACAAACTTCAGGACAGGGGTAAATTTTTTGTTGAACCAAATGAACAGGTTTATGCAGGGCAGGTTATCGGGGAAAATACCAGGCAGGATGATATGGTAATTAATGTTACCAAAACAAAAAAATTAACAAACATCCGTGCTTCTGGTTCTGATGATAAAGCAGTGATTGTTCCGCCTATAAAATTCTCGCTCGAAGAAGCGATGGAATATATTCGTGAGGACGAGTATGTAGAGGTTACACCCAAATCTATCCGGATAAGAAAGATCATCCTAAATGAGTCTGAAAGAAAAAGAATGAAAAAGTCTGAAGCATAAAAAGCTTTCTCTCCCTGTGTTTTTAGGTATTCTGAAACAATTTTAATAATGAGGCATTTTTTTTCTGCCTTCCCACGCTGATTTTTACTGATTTCTGTCATTAACCAGTACAATAATCATACAGATTATTGCATAAACTAATCGTACCTAAAAATTACAATGATGAAATCTACTATCAACAAAGTCATGCTGGTGGGAAATGTTGGGGAGGATCCCAGGATAAACAAAACAAACCAGGAACAGGTTGTTGCACATTTTTCGCTTGCAACCCATGAAGAATATACTGATAAAGAAGGGAAAGAGATAAAAAAAACCGAATGGCACAAGATTGTGGTCTGGAATAAAAGAGCGGAAATAGTAAGCAAGTACGTGAAGAAGGGTGATCCGCTATATGTGGAAGGCAAACTGCAAACCAGTTCATGGGAGGACAAGGAGGGAATAAAAAGATATACCACTGAGATTGTTTGTGACAATTTTCTTTTTCTCTCTTCAAGAAACAATCAGAAGATATCCGGATAGGAATTTTTAGGTTTATTCCGAATTATTGGGGTTTATTTTTATTTTCCGGTGTGTTTTAGTCCGTCCACCGGGAGAGAGGGGACTTTCTTCCGGTGGTTTTTGTATTTATATACGAGATGCTAAATGCTGATAATTAAGGGATTTCAGGAAAATTTTTGTTCGATAAAATTCGATATCGCAATTATCATGTAATCAGGCGAATAAGTCAGGAATCCCAATTTCATTGAAATAAAAATTCTAAAATTTAATTTTATTCTTACATTTGCAAGGGCAAAAAAGATTGGCTGATTGTTCATATTTTGTTTAGTATTTTGATTTTGAACAGCTTAAAAATATGTTTAACAACATATTCAGATAGCAGGCCGGTTTTAACCAGGAAAATATGGATATAAACGGAAAAAACTTTGTAAAATTTACTGAACGGCAAAAGGTTTTTGATGAACAAAACAGTAAAGAAAATGCCGGGAAGCAGCACAACAAAGGGAAGCTCACAGCAAGAGAGAGAATAGATATCTTGTTTGATTCAGGAACATTTGAAGAGATTGATGCTTTTGCAACCCCGTTGATAAAAGATACAGGGTTTGGGAAAATAAAAAGTTCCTATGGTGACGGTGTTATCATCGGTCATGGCAAGATAAGTAACCGTTTGACATTTGCATTTGCACAGGATTTTAGCATTATGGGAGGATCACTTGGGGCTGTGCATGCTGCTAAAATCTCAAAGATTCAGGATATGGCTCTTAAAATGGGAGCGCCGCTGATTGGGATTATAGATTCAGGGGGAGCAAGAATACAGGAGGGTGTTGCAAGCCTGGCGGGTTATGCCAGTATTTTTTACCGGAATGTTCAGTCTTCGGGTGTTATTCCCCAGATCAGTGTTGTTATGGGGCCGGCTGCAGGTGGTGCTGTTTATGCTCCTTCAATTACAGACTTTGTTTTCATGACCAACAAAACCAGTTATATGTTTGTGACTGGCCCTAATGTGGTTAAGGAGGTTCTCAATGAAGACGTGAGCTTTGAAGATCTTGGAGGTGCTGAGATCCATGCGAGAAAGAGTGGTATAGCTCATATGTTATATGAGAACGAAGAAAACACTCTATTCGGAGTTCGTAAATTACTTTCCTATCTGCCTTCAAATAATCTTGAGAATCCACCCATTGTTGAGGAAGTTGAACCTCAGAAAGATATTGAAGAAAAGTTACGTGATCTCGTACCGGACGACACCAATAAACCTTATGATGTTAAGGAGGTTATTAATTTAATTATTGATAAAGCCAGTTTCTTTGAAATCTCTGAGTTATTTGCCCAGAATATTGTAATAGGATTCGGACGACTCAGGGGGAAAACTATTGGGATTGTAGCAAATCAACCAAAATGTCTTGCCGGAACACTAGATATTAATTCTTCTCTGAAAGCAGCCCGATTTGTCAGGTTCTGTGATTCATTCAATATTCCTGTGCTGACACTTGAGGATGTGCCCGGATTTTTACCCGGTATTGATCAGGAACATAATGGAATTATTAGGCATGGGGCTAAATTGCTCTATGCATTTGCTGATGCAACTATACCAAGGATCACGGTTATCCTGCGGAAATCGTATGGCGGAGCATATTGTGTAATGAATAGTAAAAACTTGGGAGGGGATTTTAATGTTGCATGGCCAACGGCTGAAATAGCAGTTATGGGACCAGAAGGGGCTGTCGCGATAATATATAAAAATGAACTGGCAAAATCTGAAGACGCACAGACTCTGCGGATGCGGCTGGCCTATAAATACAGGACAGAAATAGCAAATCCGTATATAGCCGATGAGAAAGGATATATTGATGAAGTAATTGATCCT
>CAYYXJ010000175.1:0-6005 GCA_964475455.1 uncultured Clostridiaceae bacterium
AGTAAATTAGCCGGCAGAAACCTTGATTATATGCTGTCAGAATATGGAAAATTGCAGTCTTTTGTTGAATCCAATGACGGGTATAACATTGACTTCGAAATTTTTGCAATGGCAACCGGATTGGGTATAGATACAAAAAGGTTTGATGATAAAATCAATAATCTAAGCGGTGGTGAGCGCACCCGTATATTTCTCTGCAAACTGCTCCTTGAGAAGCCCGAACTGCTTTTGCTTGATGAACCTACCAACCATCTGGACATCATTGCCATTGGCTGGCTTGAGAAATTTCTGGCTTCATACGGCGGAACAGTAATTACCGTTTCCCATGACAGAACCTTCCTTGATAACTCTGTGAAAAAGGTCATAGAAATTGAAAATGGAAAGGCTGTGGAATATCAGGGTAATTTCTCATGGTATAAAGAAGAGAAGTCAAGAAATCAGGATATACATCAAAAGCAATTTAATAACCAGCAAAAAGAAATCAAGCGTATGGAAAAAGCCGCCAAACAAATGCGTGAATGGGCCCGGCAGGCTGACAATAAGCAAATGTTCAAACGTGCCGTAAATGTAGAAAGACGGATAAAACACATGGATAAACTGAGCACCCCTGTTTCAAATACTGCTTCAATGAAAATGCAACTTGGCAACACGGGTAAATCCGGTAAAGAAGTCATATTGCTTGAAAGTGTAAGAAAAGCATTCGGTAATAACATTATTCTAGACGGAATAAACCTTCTTCTGAGAAAAGGTGAAAAAGCAGTAATATCCGGACAAAACGGCAGTGGAAAATCTACATTGATAAATATAATTAACAATAGCATATCCGCTGACAATGGTAAGGTAAAAGTTGGCGAAGGAATAAAAACAGGTTATCTTCCACAGGAAGTCTTTTTTGAAGACGAAGAAAGAACTTTGCTTGAGGAAGTTCAGCGTTCTCTTGGTCCTGCCGCTGCCAATGCGCAAAAAGTACTGGCTGCCTATGGCTTTAAAGGTGAACATGTTATGAAGAAAATATCTTTCCTATCCGGTGGAGAACGAAAAAGACTGCGCTTTTGTACTCTGATGCAGTATGAATATAATCTTGTAATAATGGATGAACCGACAAATCATATGGATATTGCCTCCAGGGAAATTCTTGAAGATGTTCTTTCAAAGTACTCGGGAACCTGTCTTTTTATATCACATGACAGATTTTTTATAAACAGAGTCAGTACTGACCGCTTTTTACTGAACAACGGTCAGCTTATCAAATATAAAGGCGACTATACAAGCATTCTTATGGAAGACATAAAATCAAATGAAGTCAAGCCCGCCGTACAAAAGGGGCCCCGGGATAAGAGCCTTTCAAAAAACAAGCTGACTGAAATCGATGGTCTGGAACATGACATACAGAATTCTGAAAAATCGATGGCATTCATCGATGAAAAGATGATGGAACACCTGACTTTAAAGGAAATAGAAGAACTTTCAAAAGAAAAACAAAAACTGCAAAAGACCCTTGATGAACTATATGAAAGATGGGCGGCAATTATACAATAGATAATGTCATCCTTGTAAATCCATCTTTATATGTTTAATATATTCATATGCGGGATGGAATCCATTTCATCTACTTATGGGCAAAAAGGAGAACATGTATGTTTTTGAAAAAGTTGGGCATAAACAATAAGGAAACCAATATCCTTGCAATTGCGACTGGGATCCTGATAATTGGAATTCTGGCTGTGATAAGTTTTATGCAGCCAACACTGACACAGGAAGATTCAGACATACACATTCTGGGATATCAATTCACAAGACTCGAATCCAGTGTGCTTGTTGCTTCCCCGATAGATGATGAGCCATTTGAAATTGCTGTAACTGAAGAAAATGAGCATGATACTTATTCAATCGAGGGTACAATAAAAATCGCATTTGCCTTGTTTCAAAGGCTCATTAGGAATGCTTTGATTTTTCTATATATTGTTTTCTTCTTTATACTGATACGAAAAAAGAAAGAAACCCAGTTCCAGGGTGTTTTCAAAGGTGTATTACTGGGATCGGGTTTCATGCTTCTTTTATTTACACTGCAGCTTGCACTGGATGTTTCTTCCAAACTTATTAGTTTTGGACATGATTTTATACATCTCGTACCATTAATATAGGAGTTTTTATAATGAATACTACTGTTCTCGGCTGCGGCAGATGGGGAGCTTTCATCGCCGGTTATCTTGATTCCATAGGAAGCAGTACTGTACTATGGGGCCGTCCGGGTTCAAAAAAAATTGAACAGCTTATCCAAGAAGGAAAAAACAATTATATTTCCATTTCATCTTCTGTCAGGCTTACAACTTCCATTGAAACAGCAATGACTCATGCACAAACATTTTTCATTTCAATAGATTCACAGGGTCTGCGAAACCTAGCCGTTAACCTGAAGGAGTTTCACCATCCTGATAATCGATATATCTTATGCATGAAGGGTTTGGAGAATAAAACCGGTTTGCGCCTCACACAAATAATGGAATCTGTACTGGGCAACAATGTTCAGACCGCCGTCTGGGTTGGTCCCGGTCATGTGGAAAACTTCATTAACAATATACCGAGCGCCATGATCATTGATTCAATAAACAAGCAACTGACCTATGAAATGGCTGATTATCTAACCAGTTCTCTTATTCGTTTTTATTATGGAGAAGATATAATAGGCACGGAAATCGGAGCTGCTGCAAAAAATGTGGTTGGAATAGCTGCCGGAATGCTTGACGGCCTTGGCCAAACAAGTTTGAAAGGTGCCCTTATGGCAAGGGCAGCAAGGGAATATTCACGATTGGTAACAGCCATGGGAGGCAATGCTGAAACCGTCTATGGATTATCTCACCTGGGCGATTATGAAGCTACGCTTTTTTCAAGATTCAGCCGTAACAGGTGTTATGGAGAGAATTTTGCCACCGGAAAGCCATACAACCTTATGGCCGAGGGAGTCTCAACAGTAAAATCACTGATGGCCTTATCCAGGATGTATAATGTAGAGCTTCCTATCTCTGAAACAATTTATTCAATACTCTATGAAGACCTTGACATTCCTGACGGTCTTGATAATCTCTTTGTAAGACCATTGAAGCATGAGTTCAAAGGCTAGGAGATGTAATGGAACATATTGACAGAATACGTGAAATTTCAAGAATTTACTCTGAATCCACCGGTATTGATACCCGTCTTGTTGATGCAGACGGAAAAACCATTTCACTCACCTGTTCAACAGAAGCCTGCACCCTTTGTGAAATTGCAAACAGAAAAACTGATGGTAAATGTGAAAAGACACATCTGTACGGAAGCATTCAAGCCGACCGTTTCGGCGGAAAATATGTTTTTTTCTGCCACCTTGGTCTGGTTCATTGGGTAACTCCTGTTTATAAAGATGACCGGCTTGACGGTGGAATAGTTGCGGGTCCTGTTCTTATGGTTGACCCGGTTGATTTATTGGCAAAAGATATTGAGTTAATGGAAGGAATAATTGAAAATCCACTTGAAGTCGTTAAAAAAATTCCGGTGGTAGGCCCTTCACGGGTTGACTCGCTTTCACAACTTCTTTTTTACAGTGTTTTCAGCAATAGATTCCCGGCTGTTTCAGAAGCCGTTGATACCCATGCAGATATCGCCCAGTATATTCATCACCTTAAAACAATGGGTGGTGAAGGAGCAGACCACTATCCTTTGGACAAAGAGAATAAACTTATTACCATGATAACCCTGGGTGATAAAACAGGTGCACAAAAGGTTTTGAACGAAATCCTTGCACATACCTTTTTATCCACCGGAAGAAATTTCAATCTGGTTAAAGCACGGATTCTTGAGCTGGTGGTTGTTCTTTCCAGGGCGGCACTTCATGGCGGTGCCGACAACAACAGAATCTTTGGTATGAATTACAAATATCTGAATCAAATAAACGAATTTAAAACCATAGAGGAACTTACAATATGGATTTCCGATATAATTAAAACTTTCACAGAATGCGTCTTTGACCTTCAGGATGTAAAACACATAGATGTCATTTATAAATCAATAGAATTTATTCGCAGAAACTATATGAAGAAAGTAACACTGGATGATGTTGCAGAAAATGTATCCTTGAGCCCTTCATATTTCAGTCGAATATTCAAACAGGAGACCAAGACCTCCTTTAATTCATATCTGAACAATGTAAGGATTGAGATGAGCAAGAAGTTGCTTCTTGATGAAGACATTCCGCTCCTTGATATTGCTGTTTTAGCCGGCTTTGAAAATCAAAGCTATTATTCAAGGGTATTCAAACAAATCACAGGACTTTCCCCACGGCAATTCAGGGAGAAAAGACTTAGGCAATAAATCAATGTTTCATGTATTTATTCTTATTCAGGATTCGCTTTTGAAATTTCTCTTTGGTTATGGGTTCTCCGTGCCCGGGATAATATATCTTACAGTTTTCCTTTGCAAGCATTCTGTATGAATCAGCAAGTTTCACCCTGTCAAAAACAATGATTGGATAGAAACTTTTCGGGAAAATATTGAATAAAGTATCACCGGCTATACATTCCTTTTCATCAGTTATTATACACAGAGAACCGGGGGAATGACCCGGAGTGACAGCAACCCTGGCACTAAAACCCATGTCATGTAAATCTAAATCTTCCTTTATAATAATATCAACGTCTAATTTCCTTTCAGCTTTTCCCTCAGGGGTAATAGCTCCGAAAATCTTAACAATGATTCTAAAAAATAAATTTGAATGATTCTTATTCCGGCTGTTATCTCTTAATTCATTCGCATGAATGATAACCCTTGCATCTGTCATTTCCTTAAGTTCTTCAAGACCGCCGGTATGGTCATAATGATCATGTGTTATCAATATATGTGTTATTTCCCGTGGTTTTATTCCAAGTGATTTCAGCTGATGTTTTATCTTCAAAGCTGAACCCTTCATTCCTGCATCAACAAGTAAATAACCTGTACTTCCTTTAAGCAAATAACTGTTGGATCCACCGGGTTTTAGTTTAGTAATACTGGTTTCTTCCATTATTCCATCTCCTCCGGGTGTTTTCTTATTAATTCATTTATACCCGATACTCTCCCCGTCTCCTTTAATCTTTCAAGATATTTTTTCAAATGTCCCCTGGCATGGAATGGGCCACCTTCTTTCATTACAGCCCACATAGGATCAATTGCATCCTTTCTATAGGCCATCATTTCATCATGCCAGTTTTGAAGCCTCCATACTGCTTCCCTGCAAAGTTCCGGATTTTCTTTTGCAACATCATTTTGTTCATAAGGGTCTTCCTCAACATTAAAAAGCATTTCCCTTGGGAAAAGATGATATCCATCATGGTATGTCCTTATATAAAGCCATTCATCAAAACGTACACTTCTTTGGCACACATGGGCACATTGTTCAAGAATAAGTTCCTTGCGTCCGGCATCTGCTCCCGACTCCAAAACAGAAGCATAGGATTGTCCTTGCCAGGAAGGCATCCGTCTGCTTCCAAGCACCTCAGCCAGTGTCGGACCCAGATCCAGATTGTAGTGAAGTCCCTTGTCCCGGATACCTTGCATTTTCCCGGGCCATTTAATAATCATGGGTATTTTGGGAGTAACTGAATCTGCCGTGGCATGTTCCCCCCAAATACCCAGTTCACCCATATTTTCACCATGGTCTGAGGTAATGACAACTGCCGTTTCTTCCCACACCCCTGCATTTTTCAGATATTTGATAATCTTTCCGATATGACCATCCATATACCTAATACCACAGTCATAGCCATCCATCATTATCCTTGCACCTTCAATTCCGGAAATGCTTCCCGGATATTTGGGATAATCCGGCCAGGGCTCTGCGTCATACATATGAATATCCATCATACTGTGAGGGCCTGTTTTATTTTCCTGCGAATTCATGACTTCTTCTGTTATCCATGCAGCCGGATGGAGAGGTCGCCCGCCACCCCCGCACGCTCGGCGTTGTCGGCACAGGCCTGCACTGCCCCGGCATC
>CAYYXJ010000176.1:0-5986 GCA_964475455.1 uncultured Clostridiaceae bacterium
CAGCCAATAATTTTCATCTCTATTATCCCATCAATAACGAAGTAGATACTATCGAGTTAATTAATTATCTTTGGAAAAAAGATAAAAATGTGATCATGCCAAGAACTGATTTTGAAAATACTCTGAATATTACAGTTCCTCAAAAGCAAAGCGGAAGAGTTGATCCTGTTTCCGGAACATACAGGTTTTCAGTATATGTCAGGGAGGAAGATAATCTTCAGGTTTCTCCTGCAATAGTAAATACTTTTAAATCATCCGGAATAACTCTTTATATTAATAACTCCCCGGAAGAATTCTCTACTTCCAGCTATACAACTGCATGGACAAAACTGAGTACAGAAAAATTCCTGCAGATTGATGAAGGTGACAATATTATCCTAAAAATATCCCCAACTTTAACAACCGGCGGAGATCTTACAAAAGATGCCGGGAGAATTGTTATTTCTAGCCCGGAACTTTATTACATATCTGATTGATTTAATAATAAATGAGATAAAAGAATATAACCCTGAACCGTAGGATTTTTGCTTCGTTATTTGTGTATATTATAGGCAGGCAGATAAATCAGTATTAATAAAAAAACCTTTTACCTTACTTTTTACAGCCGGCAAAAGGTTTCATATTACTTATTAAGTATTATCTTTATTTAACAACTAGGACTTTCCTGTATTCATCAATACCCGGACCTACCAGCCTGATGAAATAAATACCTCGGGCAACAGCACGGCCTCCTGTATTTTTACCGTGCCCTGTAAAACTATAGTTTCCTTGAGCCAGTGTTCCTTTAAACAATGTTTTAACAATACCCCCGGAAAGACTGAATATATTTATAGTAACTGTCCCTGACTTTTCAAGATCATACTGAAGAACAGCATTCTCACCTTTAAGCGGATTAATAACATTATTGAGAATTGTAACACCTGCACGCTGTTTTTTAACACCTGTTATTTTCACTTTCCATGGTTTAAGAGTCCTCGGATCATCGGGATCCTTTACATCAGAGCAGTAGAGTCCGCCGATTCTTAACAGGAATTCAAGAGTCGCACCGGGTACTATTTCTGAATCGTTTGAAGGTATTAAATAATTTCTCAAAGCTCCCTGACTGCTGTATGCAGAAACACCCCTGACACTGATGTTAGGATTTGTATTAAATCCCTGGATTATTCCCGGCAGCCAGAAGTCATTCCACATTACAGATGACGGAGGATTAACATCAAAGTAGAGTATAGATGGTAAAGAAGCAGCTGATGCTGACTGTATTCCTGCCTGCAGTGTTATATCGCTGTCATGGAGACGCCCGGTTCCGTTAAATACTGTTAAAGCACCTCCGCTTTGAATTGTATTTGATTCAATACCGTCATCTGCCCATACAGGGTCAATAACTCTTATACCTATATCAGATACCTTTCGGTTAGTTGCAGCCATAGATACAACACCGGTAGAATCAAATACAGCTCCGGCCTGCGGCTGTATTTCTCCTGTATAAATAAGTTCAGCACTCATAGTTGTCGGCATAACAAGAAATGCCTCTAAAACTCCCTGATCTCCGGTTTGTAATACTGGTTCAATTGTTACAGCATTCCCGTCAACCTGGAATGCTGCATCTGCCACCAGATTTCCGGAACCTCCGGCGCCATAAATATACTTGGAAAATCTTACAAAAACCTTACGCCCGCCTGCAGATGCCAGTGAATAAGTTATTACAGGAGGAATCTGTTCAATACAGAATACCTGATCTGAACCTGTCATTCTGTTACCTGCAAGGTCTGTTGCCATTCCTGTTGCAGCATCATAAGTAAGCCTGACCTGTTCAAGAAATGTAAGACTTAAGTCAGCATCATTAACAAGAGAAAGAGTAAAATACATGTCATTTTCAGATACTCCTCCCGGCCTTACAGTTGGACCTGGAAGCGGTTCGAAAATAGTATTACTTACGTCTGTAGAAAATGTAAAGCCGGAAGGCGGCGTTACAAGTGCTGACCCATCCCTGTTAATCTGAAAACTTGAAAGTGCAAGTTTTAATGTAAAATCTCTTAAACCTTCAGGAGGATTTGCCGGCTGAAGATAAAATTCATCCTGATCCGGATGATCTGTATTGGAATCCCAGCCGAATCCGTCAGCGCCTTCATCTAAACTGTTATCATGGACATGAAGTTCCAGTCGGTCAATTAAATCATTACTGTCATTATCAAGAACATATACT
This sequence comes from uncultured Clostridiaceae bacterium, assembly GCA_964475455.1. Classification (GTDB taxonomy): domain Bacteria; phylum Bacillota; class Clostridia; order DUPQ01; family DUPQ01; genus JAFGQE01. The sequence continues at coordinate 2,204 of CAYYXJ010000176.1, forward strand.
TCTGCTGCAGGAAATCCTACGGCAGGAAAAATATGATTACTTCCCGGTTTATAAAGAGATATTTTAGGTTCATCAACATCCCATGAATCTACTTCCGTAAAAACTGCCGGTGCAACTGAATTATCAAGAGCATTTGCATTTACATCTGTTATCCAGTTATTTGCAGTTACAGCGATTGTTCCGTCTGATAGTTTCGGATCAGAAACATCATAATGAAGTCCCGGCCATTGAAGATCCCCGATAAAATATGGAGGCGCCTGGCTGTTCACCAAATTCGAAGCTGCTGGTGTTGCATACTGGTTATATCCTGAAAGATAGATCTCAAGCTGATGGCTGTCCGGCCTGTATAATGATTCAGTATTTATATTACCGTCACGGCTTAATTTATTTAAAGTCGCAGCACCTCCGCCGTATGAAAAATAACCTGCAACATCAACAGTACCTGCTACAATTGTCATTGAGCCGCCGTATGTTCCGTCAGCGGCAAATGCCGTCTGACTCCTGTAATTTGATGCATTTGATGTAAGAATCGAAAACCCGTCAGCATTGCAGTCTGCTTCTGTTGCAGTATCTGTTCCTATATGAACCGGTTCTGAGTAATAAAGCCTGAAAAGGTTATGCCCGTCTGCAAGATGAGAAGCAGGTTTAGCATGAGCCTGCCTGTCAAGATCAATTTGATAGAGTACAGGTTTACATTCATCAGTTACTGCAGTATAGACTGCCTCTCCGTTTTCACCGTAGTTTTTAACCATATTATGTCCGCCTGCATCAAAGAAAACTCCTTTAAGCATGTCTATATCCGGAACAGTTGTCTGATGTGTACCTGCTCTGTCTGTACTGTCGACATCGCCTAAAGAACTTCCTGTTGCGTCAGTATTCCAGGTTGTTGCACCATTAACTTCCAGATAAAAGGTTGTAAGATCATCTACATCATCTGTTGTGGTGAAAGTAAAAGGAGGGGCATCTGGCGTACCATCATTATCAACATAAGTATTTAAAAACGCAACTGTATCATTATTGGTCTGGATCTGTGCTGCAGCAGCTGATATTTCATCATTTGAATTTTCTATAGGTTCTGTAAAAGTTATTCTTATTATGTTATCTGAAACAGTTTCAGCTGTTGATATTGACGGGCGGTCAAAATCCCAGCCGACCTGTCCGCCGGGAATATATTCCTGATTACCTGCTCCGTCAACAACATCATTATTGACATCCCCTGCACCAAGATTTTGAGCTGCAGAAATATTCCCTCCGTTAACTGTAGAACAGTTACTTACACTCATATTGAATGCAACTGCATATGGGGATCCCCAGGAAACCCCGAACACAGGATTTGAAGCTGTATTCCCCTGAACATTTAGAGTCCATCCGGCGCCGGCAGTCATATTTGTACCATTTACATAAAAATCCTCTCCTACGACTATTGTAGATGAATCCAAAGGAGAAAAACCAGCATTTGGATTTGTATCAAAAACTCCTGTAGCAGCTGTGTATCCTCCGCCGGCAGGATAATAAGTAAGAGCTAATATTTCAGGATAAGCAAACTCATTTGATGCTGTCCCCCGGTCTGTATCATCAGCATCATATGGTCCCGGTGCTGCAGCATTTCCAAAAATTGCAATATCATCTGTAGAAGTTAATATCCGTCCATTAACATCTAAGGTTCCCCTATAGAAAATAAGACGTGTACATGTAAAATCACAAAGCATTGTCAGTGTCATTCCATTATGATCAAGATAGAGATCCGGACCAAGAAAACTAATTGCTGCTGATGCATTAAATTCACCATCAGCACTGAGAGAGGTCAAAACTCCGTTCGTACCGCCTGTATAGCTTTGAGTACCTCCGGTCCGGTAATGAGAACCGCTTAGTGTAATCCGTCCGGAAGAGACAACAGCAAATGCACCGTTTGAGCCATCCTGAGTTCCATCACCTATACCATTAAGAGTAATATTATTTCCACTTATATTAATATTATTAAAGTCGTTAACACCACTTCCAATTGATCCGCTGATGGATATATCACCAGTTCCAGAATTGATTGTTAGATTTCGATTTCCTCCATCATCATTAATAATTGAACTAAAAGAAATATTACCTGCGACTCCTGCCCCTGTATTTACAGCAACATTATCTCCGACTTCTACTGCGCTTTGAATAGAAACATCCCCCGCAACTGTTGTAATATCTTCATCAAAATGTATTGTATTAGCACCTGCATCAATTGTGACAGTCCCTGCAATTGAAGTTATACCGGACTGCCCCGACACTATTGTAATATCTCCACCTGCTGTTATATTGACTGTTCCCGGAGAATCCTGGTCTGCCTGATTAATAGATACTGCATCAGTTTCAGTTATATCGATATTGCCAAGAATTGTGTTATCTATATCCAGAGTGACTACATCAGTTTCAAGACTGTCGGCAGATCCAATCCCGTTAACAGCATCCATTACAAGAAGACCTGCAGAAATATTAACCGCTCCTCCGTTCGCATCTGTTATATCACCTACAGATGTAAACAGCACATCCCCGCTGCCTGCGGTAACTGTTCCGACAGGAAACGAAGCAAGTATATCATCTACAGTAATATTGCCGTCATCACCTGCATCTGTATCTGCAGAAAAATTGACAGCAGCATTAACATCTATCGAACCATTAGCTCCCTGACCAATCCCCCCTGCTGCAGCTATCAGGTTTATATTGGCTGCTGTTATATCTGAAACTGCATCATTTGCTGTTCCGTCGGTAATAGAACCGCCTGCATTTACTGTTACAGTATCGTTTACAATATCAGCATCAATATCTCCAAGAAGTATATCTGCAGCTACTCCAGTATTAGTAACAGTAATATTACCATCTGAAGCAGTAAGTGCTGTTAAAGTAAGTATCTGATTTCCTGTCTGATCATATGCAATAGTACCGGCAGCTCCTGTAGTCATACCGGCGATATTAACAGCTGCAGATGCAGCATTATCAATATCTATATTTCCGGCACCTGAATTATCTGCATTAATTATTACAACACCGGATAATTCAAGGGGAATTGTTCCCCCGATACCGGAAGCTGCATCAAAATCAACAGTTAGAGCTGTTATATCAGGTGTTCCGGCATTATCATCATTAATATTTCCGGCTGAATTCAGCGTAACAAGGTTTCCTGCTGCATCCAGGCTTCCAGTTATTATATTTCCGGAAGTTACTGTTGTTATCTGAATATTTCCTGTTCCGCCGGCAGTTACAGAAACTGCACTTATATTATTTCCTGTATTGCTGACTGTAATATTCCCGTCTGCTGTTGTTACACTGCTTAACAAGAGAGTCTGATTTCCTGTCTGAGTATAATTTATTGTATTATTTCCTGTTGTGATGGAATTTACTGTTACGGCTGCATCTGCTGTATTCGATATATTTATTACACCGTTTCCTGCATCATCTGCATCTACTGTATCTACACCTGAAAGCTGAATCTGCTGAGTATTTCCAATTCCGCCTGCTGCATCAAGATTAACGGCATTTGCTGTTATATCAGGTGTTCCGGCTCCATCATCATTTAAAGGTCCTGCTGCTGTTAAGGCGGCTGTACCTGTAACTGATACTGTTCCGATTGTCAGATTGTTTATATCATTTGCACTGACAGATAATCCGGAAACAACATTAAAATTACCTGTAAATTCATTTGCATTTGTGAGGGTTATTGCATTTGCTCCGGCTGTAAAAGCTACAGCTCCGGCTCCTGCTGCCTGGCTTATTGTATCTGCGCCATTCTGGCTTATTGTTCCT
>CAYYXJ010000177.1:0-5883 GCA_964475455.1 uncultured Clostridiaceae bacterium
GATGAAATACGGAGTCTCAATGCAGGGTATTACATGGGTTGGCATCATGTACAATTCCCAACACCTGAAGAAGTTTTCAAGCTGATGGGGCCACAGATTATTTTTAACATCCATGTTTATGAAACCGGTGAAGATGGATTTGTTGTTGATGAATTAATGAAACTTATAAAAAAATATGATATGACCAAGCATGTGTACTTTGCAGCCCAGGAAAAAGAAATGGCACACTGCCTGGAAAAAGCGCCTTCAATAAAGCGATGCATGCTTGAATGTTTTGACAAGGACAGGGACATTGTTGACATTGCCCTTCAATACAAGTGCATTGCCGTTCAGCATTTTTATACGGTGTATTCAGCCGATTTAGTAAAGAAGGCAGGCATAAACGGACTTATCAGCAATTTATTCTTTGAAGATGACCCGGCAATGGTACCAAAACGCCTCTTTGATGGAATTGATACAATCCTTACAAACTATCCTGACAGGATATATCCAATTGTTCATCCGGATTAGCAACTATTGTTTCAAGTTTTTTCCTTGACCCAAACGAGAAAACTGCACAGGAAGCAACCAGAATTAGATAAGCTGCTACAACAGCCAGTGACGAAAGCCTGTAGAGTACATCGTCCCCGGGAATATGAATTATAGCAAGAACCTGGGCAACATTTATAAAAAGTGCCGTTGACAGCAATCCATATGTAAACATTGTCACCCCTCTCTTTTGATAGATGAATCCAATCAGTAACACTGCCAGTATCGGGAACAGATATCTTTCATGCATTTTATGGCCAAGGGCATAAATACCTGTCATCAATAATGCTGAAAGTATGAAAATGTTATCTCTTTTTTTGTTTATAAACGCAGTTACAAAATAAATCACAACTGAGAAACCCAATCCAATCATTCCCCATGTGGAAAGTTTAAGCCCCAGCATTGTACTTTCCAATGACCTCCAGTTAAATTCAAGAAGTCCGAATATATTCGCTGCATTCAATGTTGCATAGGGATAGCTGTTAATTGTTCCCATATACTTACCAAGTATCCATGTCCATTCCTTTCCGATTGAAAAAGGAAGAACCGTTAATACAAAAAGTGCAGCTCCACCGGTAAAACTAAATAGAAATGTTTTTAAACCGGCCTTGATTCCATCTTCAAATAAATGCTTTATGAATACCACTGCAAGTACAGGGCCAAAAAACAGCATCTGAGGTTTTAACAAAAGGCCTGCAACAAATATAAGGACAGCTGAAAAAATTCTTTTTTTATGAAGCATGATCAAATACCCTGCCACAGCAAGGGTCAGTATTGAGTCTATTTGTCCCCAGGCAACAGAATTTAAAATTGTAAGTGGATTAATGGCATTTAATACGGCGACATGCAGACCAATCTTTGCGTTTTCCTGCTTTTTCCCTATGCTGAAAAGTATCCACACCATTCCAAGGTCAGCAAAGATCGCCGGTAATTTCAGAAGAAGGTTATAAGCAGGTGTACCGCATTCAGTACCCAGCATATTCCCAAGACTTCCAAGTATGTGAAGTATATATAAATAACCTGGTGGATAGTCAAGAAATGTGGTGTTCTCATAAGCCTGGAACAGCCCATTTCCCGCTGCAGCCTGTGACCAGGCAGTCCAGCATGACATATCAGCAGGATATCCGGGAACAGCCAGCCCGATGACTACTCTTAGGACCAATCCTGCAGCAATTACAAGGACTACTATTATTAGAGCTTTACTCCCGGGGTTGCTGAAGGGATTATTATCATCCAGGTTTGATTCAATTGAAGCAAACAAAATATATGCAGCATATATTGCCGCAATAATTAAAATAAGCCTGTTAAACCCATTGCTTTCTCCCTCAGCGGGCAGTAAAAAAACACCTATGAGTAAAACCAATACTAATGCAGCCATCAAAAAAGGCCATATGGATTTTTGAATTTTCCCTTTTTTCATTGACCCTCCAATAAATACCACTAAATACTATCACTCAGAAAACAACCTGGCAACCAAGCTATCTTCAATCCTTTTTCCTTTTCTATTGATTTGGCATTTGGCTTGTGGTAGTTTATGACAGAGGAGTTTGATATGCTAGCACAATTACTCGAAAACACCCGGGAATCCCTCCCGGCAACATTTAAACCTTTTCCCGGAATTTCCGATAGAAACTACTGGGAAAGTGCATCTGAAAACACAAAAGCCAAATACATAGAAGAAGCTGAATTCTATTTAAACTTCGAGTTCACCAGTATAAAGGCAACTGATTTCCTTGATTATCACAGGACAGGAAGCCGCATTGGTTATCAAAGCATTTATACACACAGGAGATTGGCTCTAAATCTGGCAATCATAGCAGAATTGTTTGAAAACAAAGGTCGCTTCATTGATTTAATGATAGACATGGTTTGGCTTATCTGCGAACAGACAACATGGATTATTCCTGCCCATAATGCAGTCGGAGGTTATAAACATATTAGGTTTCCCCTTGCCGATTATGATCACCCTATAATTGATCTGATGTCTGCAGATGTTGCTGCCTCGCTGGCACTGGCCTGCTATTTTTTCAAAAATACATTTGACAAGGTAACCCCTCAAATCTGCACAAGGATCAACAGCGAGCTGCACCGAAGAATACTGAAACCATACCGAAATCATACAGATTACTGGTGGATGGGTTTCATGCATGTAGGCGATGAAAGGCTGAACAACTGGAATCCATGGATTAATTCAAATATGCTTATAGTTTTGCTTTTAACTGAAGAAAACATTGAAGAAAGATATTTTCTGCTTCATAAAATTCTTGAAAGTCTGGACTTATATATTGACGAATATCCCGAAGACGGAGGTTGTGACGAGGGTCCGGGTTATTGGGGCCGTGCAGGTGCATCCCTGTTTGAATGCCTTGATATTCTTCATGATTTTTCAAAAGGTGCCATCAATATATACAGTTATCCAAAAATAAAAAATATGTGCAGTTATATCAGAAGAGCACATATAGATGGTCCGTTTTTTGTTAATTTTGCAGATGCAGGACCCAAGGCTACCTCTGATCCCGCACTCATTTACAGGTTTGGAAAATTTACCGGAGATGAAAAGAGCATGGCATTTGCATCATATCTTTTTAAAAACGTACCCCGTAACAATATAATGGGTAAGTTTGGGATTATACGCGATATCCATGAACTTGAAGTCACTGATGAGATACTTTCATATCCAGGGGAATATGTGCCAGAAAAAGCTGTTTTTCTCCCCGATATTGAGGTTGCATTCTTACGGGATTCAAACGAAAAAGGTGAAATATATACCTCTGTCAAAGGCGGCAATAATTTTGAAAACCATAATCATAATGACATAGGAAACTTCATATTATATGGAAACGGCAACCCCTTTGTTATAGATGCCGGAGCCATGGAATATACAAGAAAAACATTCAGCAGTGAAAGATATGATATCTGGACCAATTGCTCGCGATGGCACAATGTGCCCGAAATCAACAAAACCTGTCAGCTAAACGGAAGTAATTTCAAAGCGTCAAATGTTACTTTCAGTGATTCAAATGGCGTTGCAGCCTTTACTGAAGAAATACAGGATGCATACCCTAAGGAGGCCGGAATAGTAAAATGGGAAAGAACTGTTTCACTTGATTATTCATCGTCCAGTATTGTAATCACCGATCAATTTGACCTTGAAAATGAAACTGAAGATATAAGACTGAACATAATGACATTACCAAAACCAAGAATAAACGGTAACCGGATTCTTCTTTCACAAAATGGAACAACACTGGAAATTTTATTTTCCGAAAATTTTGAAGCGGAATTTGAAACAATGAAACTGGATGATAAAAAGCTCTTGCAAGAATGGGGCGAAAACATTTATAGAATCTCCCTGTATGCAAAAAAATCCATTTCAAAAGGAATTTGCAGTATGACCTGCAAACTAATATAAACGGGGGTTAATATGAAAAGCCATTACAAAAAACTATTGGAATATGCCGACCGCGGTGTAGAAAGCACACTTAAACGCCAGTGCCTTGATGTCATGAGTCCTGAATTCGGGGGTTTCCCTGAAATGAGAAAAGGTTTCACTGAACATTCCGCAGGTATTGGAAATGCAATAAGTCTCGCAGTGCTATTTTATAATGAAGGTTCAAAGTATTTCAGGGATGAACGTCTGCTGCTTGCCGCCATTCGGGCAGTTGATTTTACCCTTTCAAAGCAGCATGAAGATGGAACCATTGATTTGGTTGAAACAAACATTCATTGTGCTGCTACTATGGGTTTTACCCTTCAGAATGTAGTGCCGGCTTATCGTGTAATAAAAAAATACAATCAGCATACCCCAGCCGAGGATGAATTACAGGAAAAGATCCTGACTTATATCACAAAAGGTGCCAACGGAATGGTTACCGGTGGTTTCCATACACCAAACCATCGCTGGGTCATAGCTTCAGCCCTCGCTCTTTGTTATAACGAACTCGGGCGTGAAGACCTGCTTGATGAAATAGATCTGTATTTGAATGAAGGAATTGACTGCAACCCTCAGGGCGAATGGACGGAAAGGTCTGCAGGAATTTATAACAAGGTCAACAATGACGGCATGATAATCATGGCTGAGGAATTGGGTAAGTGGGAACTTCTTGAACATGCAAAAAGAAATCTTTACATGATGTTCAATTACCTGGAACCCGATGACACTCTTTTTACTATGAATTCACACAGACAGGATATCGGTCAAAAGATGTATCCAATGAAATATTATGAAAACTACCTCATGACAGCTCATTATCTTAAAGACAAACATCTTGCCTATATGGCTGACTATCTTTTCAAAATGGTAAATGATTATCCAAATGACAAGGGTCCCCTTCAGTCAGGAAATATCCCGAAATGCATTTCAAGATATATGCTCTATGACTTCCTCAGGGAAAATGAACTTGAAAAAGAAGTATATAACTGGCAGGAATATGAAGTGCATTACGATCTTTCAAATATAGTAAGACGAAGAAATGGCGATGCAATAACAACAATAATCGGCGATAGCCCCATGTTTATGAAATTCCAAAAAGGAATGAACCAGGTCTTCATAAGATTTGCAGCCTCATTCTTTGGAACTGAAGGGCGTTTTACTCCGGACTCCCTTGTAAAGATTGACAAAGGTTACAGACTTCACTATAGAAGCGACTGGGGTTATGTCCGTCCCCTTGGATGTCCTGATAACCCGACTAAAGATGGGCATACAAATATAGAAAACAGAAAAACAGCAAATATGCAGGTTTTCGAAGTCAATATAGACATCCTGCCATTCGATGACGGAGTAAGGGTCGACATTGATTCCATGGGGGTTGAAGGGCTTCCTTGCAAGCTTGAAATGATATTCCAACCTGATGGATACTTTGATTGTGACCAAACAGAATTCAAGGCTAATCCCGGTCAGCACACCATGGTCCGCTACGGAAGCTTTGACTACCTCATGGGGCAGGATACAATAAAAGTTGAAGGAGCCTTCGGAAATACAAATTATCATTCCGACCTGCGGGGTTCGTTCCCTGAAGTTTCCGACGCGTTTACCGTTTATTTTACGGACTGGTCCCCTACCAAACGAACGGTTGTTTTCAAAGGATTATAGAAGAAAAAGGACGCTGATGCGTCCTTTCTTTTTTCTTTGGTTTTTAAGTCACTATAGTATTAAGCCTTTGCAGGCTCTATGTTTATCTTTTTCCCTTTTATTTGAGCATTTTTCATTATCTCAAGGACTTCCCTGGCATTTTCCCTTGGGACTTCAACAAAAGTGAATTTTTCAAATATATCTATCGAACCTATAAGCTTACCCTGCATACCTGTTTCACCTGCTATAGCACCGACAATGTCCCCGGGTCTCACTTTTTTGTC
>CAYYXJ010000178.1:0-3609 GCA_964475455.1 uncultured Clostridiaceae bacterium
TTTACCTGATTTTCGAGTAAACACCTCTAGGGTATTTACCTGATTTTCGAGTAAATTCCCTAGAGGTTGTTGTTGTGGGGTGGATTACCGGTTTTTAGTAGAGAAAAAATATTATGCCGACGAAGTGAGCTGCGACACCAAGATTTACGGCCATGTGCCAAACTAGATGATAGTATTTAAAGGCTTTTTTCGAGTAGAAAAATACCCCGACGGAGTACATAATTCCGCCGAGCATTATCGAGGATAAGAGTTCCAAGCTTGCTTTTTTCAGAAACAGCGGGAAAAACGCTACTATAGTCCAGCCCATTATCAGGTAAATTGCGGGGCTTGATTTTGGGTCTTTCCTGTTGCTAATAACCTTTTGAAGAATTCCGGCTATAACCATACCCCACTGTATACAAGTAATCAATATTCCCTGCCAACCCCCTATTACTGAGAGGGCTATTGGTGTATAGCTACCGGCGATTGCCACATAAATAAAAATATGATCAAATATTTTGAAAACATACTTGTGTTTGGTATCCTTAGCCATTGAGTGGTACAGAGCAGATGCAGCAAGCATAAGGAATACCGAGATCATAAATATTGAAACACCGATTGCATCGAGTAGATCACCTCTGGAGTAAACCCATATTATTGCAAATGGCATGGAAAACAAAGCCAGCCCGGCCATTACACCATGGCTCACTACATTCGCCACTTCTTCACCAAAAGAATAAAAGTACTTCTTTTTTTCTTTCTTCATTTAACCTCCGTTAACCTCCAAATAATAACTATAGTGTAATTATAACCCTTATGGCTTAACCCATCCAGAAATATTCTGCCGTTTTCCCGGATGCAGGCAATCTTTCGCTGCCATGCTTTTTCCATCTTGCATTGAAATAGAAGTTTTTATGTCTGTTCTTTATTTTGCACTCTTAAATTCAAGTGAATTCATATAATGTGCTGGAATTTCGAAAAGACCTCCGTCACAGTCATAAAATTCAGATAAATCAAAGATTCCATTATGAGAATCCACCCATGTCCCGTTTCCTTTCGGGTGATATCCTTTCAATCTGTCCCAATCCGTATAATTCATATTGCCATTTGATTCAAGCAATCCAATATCAACACAGTCAAGGCTTGGAATCCTGGCTGCAAGGTTTCTGTTCCACTCAAGCTGCCACGGAGCGACTGTTAAATCTGCCGTAAAACATTTTATCCCTCTGTCAGTAGCTGCTTTTAAAATTTTAAGACTTTCACTCAATGTCTTTGCAACCGGTTTGAGTGCAACCGCCCTGTATCCTTGCTGGAATTTCATCAAAGAATCTTCTACTGAATGAGCACTTTCATCTATTGCAAAAATACATGGGAAGCCTTGTACATCTGTTTCGTTCAACTCATCAAATGGTTCCTCAAAAATCCCCACATGCTGCAGGATATCCTTTGACTCAAGAAAATCCAGCAGATCTTCCAATTGTCCCCTGTCCTTGTACATGCCATTAGCATCCAGATACAGCACAGGTTTTCCACTTTTTGAAAATCCGGTAGAATAATTTTTTGCCAGGTTCCAAATTTCAAGGACCCTCGCCTTGTCCCACTCAGGCTCTTTCCCAATTTTAACTTTCAGGAAGAAGCTTCCGCCATCGAGCAATGCTTCAATTTCTTCATGGGTAACCCCATATGTTATCAGTGGTATTGCAGCAATTTTTTCATGTTTCATCGGCAGATATGACTTATAGTCGGTTGTCATTTCATCATAATTACCGATACCCTTTGTCTTAGCCCAAAGCAGCCAGAATGCCATGTCAACGGGCACCAATGCATTCAAGACAAAGGTTTTTCTTATATCCAGCCTGCCGGTCATTCTTTTTATTTCTGCATAACATTTATTGAAAAGCCATTCATTGGCTTCAAATGGATTGTCAAAATCCATTCCATGGAGTTCTTCCAGAGCAAAGGCAGTAAGTCCATGCATCAACTCATTTCCTTTGTCCTGCCCATACTCAGCGAACACAGATGCGTCAGACCAGAGAACACTTTGAACTGCGATTCCAAGACTTTTGATTCCTCCCGATTCAAGTCCTGTTATCGTCTGCCACAAACCATCGGCATAATTGCCTTTGAATCCAAAAGGACTTTTCAGTTTTTCAGCCTCGATTCCTATTGCTGTTTTATCAATCCTCATCAGATTTCCAGTTCTCCTGACTCAATTAATGCAGGCTTTCCTGTAGAAAGGGATTCAATGACCTTGTAACTTATCAATGCCCCGGCCAGTGCAACAGCAAGTCCATTTGGTGCTTCTGTATCATTCAATATGGCATCAGCCAGTTGATCCAGTTCTGTCATCTGTCCTTTATCCACCTTATCAAAATTAAATTCAATTTTATCATGCCCGTCAAACCCGTAGTATGACATTTCCTTGAAACCATTGATGTATATTGCCTTGTTGTCACAGTATATTTCAGTGGCCTCCTTTTCAAACAGGGAACATCCGGCGCTTGCTATAAGCGTTGTACAAACCGAACCATCTTCAAAGGTTATAGTGACATTTGCACTGTCAGGAATCTTTACTATATTTTCATCAAGGAATATTCCTCCCGCTGCATAAACAGATACCGGTCTGCTGTCAATCAGTCTGCAGAATAAATCAAAAATATGACATCCCTCTCCTATGAACCTGCCTCCGCCGACCTCAGGTATATGTGCCCAGTGACTCTCAGGGAAAGGTGCTTGAATTCTATGATACGCCATAACCTTGCCGTCAATTGTATCCAGCAGCTCCCTTGCCTTTGTTACCATGGGAGCCAGTCCCCTGTTGTATCCTATTGTGTATTTAACATTGTTTTTTGTAACCGCTTCAATAATCCTCCGACAATCTTCGTAGTTTAAAGCCATTGGCTTTTCACACATTATGTGTTTACCGGCATTTGCTGCCTTAATGCTTAATTCAGCATGGGAGTCATGTCTTGTTGTGATAAACACAAGATCAATATCCGAATCACCCAGAATCCTACCTACATCCGTTGTGTAATAATCTGCAGAGCACTTTTCAGCTGCAGACTTAGCGGCTTCTTCATTGATATCCATAACTGCCTTGATTCTGTATTTTTTATTGTTCATTAGAATAGGCATATGCATGTTTTGGGCAAAGCCCCCGCAACCGATGAATCCTGCTGTTACTTTTTTCATGTTTTTACCCCCGTTAAAAATAGTAATAATATTATATCATGCAGTTTTAAAACTGACAGAAATCCTTTATCGGAATACTTCGAATCCTAAGCCTGTTCAAGCATCCCCCGTCTTCCGGGCCGCCTGCACAATATGCAAGAAGCAGGGCATCTTCTGTGAAATGCATTGCAGTATAGCAGTATCCGCTTTCCGGGTCATCTTCAATTACCATGGGCTCACCGAATGTTTTACAACCATCCATGCTAACTTTTAATACCAAAGGGGTTCTCCCCCAGCCATACTTCGGACGGTCTTTTGGCGTTGGAACAGCATGAACTCCGCCATGTAGGCAAGAAAAATGGTCAGGCCGTAAAAAAAAGCGATGGTAGGCCACCATAATGCCAACAGGCTGACAACAATGAACTCAAAGCACTGCACCAGGCCATTAAGAAGGTTCGA
>CAYYXJ010000178.1:3619-4616 GCA_964475455.1 uncultured Clostridiaceae bacterium
TCTCCCCCAGCCATACTTCGGACGGTCGTGTGGCGTTGGAACAAGATTATAAACCGCGGCATATATAACAGCACCCGTCACCTTCTTAATGGACAATGGTGATACAGGCGATGTGAACTCCGAAGGCACAAATGGCTCCCAAGTCATGCCATAATCATATGAATTTGAGACGTACTGGCATCCAAGATCAGTTCTGGCAAAGCAGAAAAGATGACCATCTTCAATTTCAACTACCCCGGGTTCCTGAAGACCGGTTCCACCTGATACGTTCAAAGCTCCGAAATCCGGTGCTTCATAAAAGGTTTCACCATCGTCATCTGAGAAAAAGAACCGTGCAACTCCCTTTCCATTGAAGGAGTCCCATGCAATAGAATCGGGACCCAGGCACCTGTGATATGCCCCGGGTATAAATATCCTTCCGTTTGACAGTTTTACAATCCTGTCATTATTGGTTACAAAATAACCCGGATAATTAATGCAATACTTTGCATCGGAAAAAGTTTTGCCTTCATCCGATGAGATTCTCATGACTGCTCTGGTATCATGAAATCCCATTCTCACCATATAAAAAACAGCAATTTTTTCATCAGTAAGTCTGACCATGGACACACTCATTATATTTTTTGCACCTAACTCTTCTTTAGTAAAGAGTGTAGTCATATCTCCGAAAGATTTTCCTTTATCATATGAATAAAGGGCTACTATATCAGCATCCATGTCATCACCCCAGTGATTTCCCCTGAACCTACTGTATGCAAACATTATTGTTCCATCAGCAAGGGTTAAAAATGCTCCTTCACTGTTCCTTGGATTATTCTCTCCCGGAGGAATATCGATTACAATTCTATCCCGCATTTTTTATTCTCCTATTTCTTAGATTTGAAAATGTATAGACAGCCAGTCCCATCCATATGAAAATAAATGTTATCAATTGATTCATATTGAAGGTGCCACCCAATATAAGGCTTGATACAAGCATAAGTGTGGGAGCAATATA
>CAYYXJ010000178.1:4650-5849 GCA_964475455.1 uncultured Clostridiaceae bacterium
TGAAGGAAACCAACTCTTATCAGTGGAATTCTCTTTGCACCTTCTGAAAAAAGCAATAGTGGTATCATTGTAACTGCTCCGGCCAGTATTATAAGGATATCCGTCAGGATTCCCTGTTGTGTTAAGGCAATTCCCCCGTTAACCTGAATCACTATCAGTACTATAAGGCTCAGTGGGAACAGAACTGTTGACTCAACGGCAAAAGACTGGATTGAAGTCATTTTCATTGTTTTTTTATAAAGCCCATAAAGTCCGAACGTTACTGCCAGTATCAGCGAAACAATTGGTACTCTGCCTACAGTAATTATATAGTAAACAACGCCTACACTGACTATAATAAGAGCAATAATCTGCCATTTATTTAATTTTTCCTTTAGAAAGATGACTCCCAGAAAAATACTGACAATTGGATTTATATAATAGCCCATACTGGCTTCTGTTAAATTACCGTTTGATACTGCAACTATGAATACCGTCCAGTTGATGGCAAGCATTGCAGAACCAAACAGTATAAGCAACAGGTTTTGTCTGTTCCTTATAACACTGTAAACACCCAGATTCTTTGTTACAAGCAGCACTACAAATATTGTTAAAAATGAAAAGGCAACCCGGTAGGCAGTAATTTCAGCTCCGGAAAGAGCCGACAGCAAACTCCAATACAATGGCATGATACCCCACCATATATATGAAGCGGTCATAGAAATGGTACCTTTTTTTAAATCTGTCACAAAGCCTCCGGTGTTTTTTTCAAGTTTACCACATACTGTAGTAAGACCGGATACTAAATCAATAAGTTTTCGATATGCTTTCTCTGGTCAATGAATTGCTTTTCATATACTGACTCCGGATTTCTGGGCCTGCCGATGGATGGAAAAATTGTTTCTAGAATTTTAGATGGAAGATTGTCCATTATGTATATTCTATCAGACAATAACAAAGCTTCTTCTATGTCATGGGTAACGAATAATACACTTTTTTTGTGTTTGTTCCAAACTGCAAGCAGCCACCTCCCCATTGATTTTCTTGTGATGGCATCAAGGGATGAAAATGGTTCATCCAGTAGCAATATATCCCTGTCCTCCAGATATGTTCTAAGAAGCGCTGCTCTTTTTGCCATCCCCCCGGATATTTCATCGGGCATGGACTTTTCAAAACCAGCAAGACCGAATTCACTGAAGGACACCATAAGTTCATCAGTG
>CAYYXJ010000179.1:0-5818 GCA_964475455.1 uncultured Clostridiaceae bacterium
GATCGACAAGCACTGTCCCCTTCTTACCTACTCTGTTCGCCAATAGCAACGACATACCCCAGTCATTAATATCAGTATGATAAAAGGCTGGTTCAAAAGCCTTGTACTCAATGAACATTCTCATGTCTTCATCCATAGCTTCATCAAGTTTAAGAAGACTTTCAATCATCCAGTTTTTTCTGTTTCTGAAACTTCCCTGACCGGGATAATTTGTTCCGTCCGCAAACCAGAGACTTATTTCCTTTGATTTGAATTTCCGTGCTATTTCAACACATTCAATCATATGGTCGGTGGCCATTTTTCTTATTGCCGTATCCGCATTGCAAACACTACCCAACATCTATTCGTCAGCCTGGAAAAGATTCGGATTAACTGCGCCTATTCTGATTCCTTTATCAAGTGCATATTTCCCCGCATCTTCATAATCATCAACCTTATCCCATGGAATATGAACAGCAACACTTGGGCAAATTCCTGTAAATTTATTAACCATTGCTGCATCATCAAGTTTCTCATATAAATTTCTTGGCATACCGATTTGTTTGAAGACCTTAAACCTTGTTCCTGCATCTCCGTATCCCCATGATGGTGTTTCGACAGCAAGATTTTTTATACTGTCCCTGACCCACCCGGCATCTATTCCTTTTTCTGCGAGTTTTTCCTCCAGAATCATGTATTCTTTGTTCATTGTTACTCCTTCCCAACTATGTCATTGACAAAATGATTATATACTTCATCCCACTTTTCTGTATCCTCAGGATGCCATTCCTTGATTTCAAATGAATTCCTGGTTACCTGCCGGGCTTCTTCCATACCTTCAATATACCCAAGCGCAATGAGCTGAGCCAGTATATTCCCGGTAGCCGTAGCCTCAATGGGACCCGTTGTTATTGTTCTTCCGAGGGCATTGGCAGTGAACTGTGATATCATGGCATTCTTACACCCCCCGCCTACTATATGAAGATTCGGAATCCTTTTTCCTACAACTTCCTCCAAACCTTCATACACATGCCTGTATTTTAATGCAAGACTCTCCATAATACATCTTACAATCTGTGGTTTTTCCTCCGGTACGGGTTGCCCTGTGCGTTTGCAGAATTCCTGAACTTTTTCAGCCATGTGTCCATGATGATAAAAATCCGGATTGTCAGGATCAATGAGACTCCTGAAGGGCTTGGCTTTACGTGCACCAAACTCCAGTTCGTCAAATGTCATGATGTCGCCTTCCCTGTTCCATTGCCTTCTGCAGTCCTGGTATATCCAAAGACCCATAATATTCTTCAAGAATCTGATGGTCCTGTTGAAACCGCCTTCATTGGAATATTCCAGTTCAGCGGCTTTTTCACTGACTATTGGGCCTTTAAGTTCTGTTCCAAGTAGTGACCATGTACCACTGCTTAAAAATGCAAAATTATCTGTATTAGCAGGAGCACTCATTACAGCACTTCCCGTATCGTGACCTGCAACTGAAATCACGGGGATAGGTTCAATTCCCACTTCATCGCAAATTTCTTCTTTCAAAGTACCAACTATTTTACCACCATCGATTATGTCAGCAAGAAAATGATGAGGTACTCCGATTTTATCAAGCAGGTCCCTGTCCCAGTCCCCTGTTTTTATATCCAGCATCTGAGCAGTACTTGCTATGCTGTATTCGCTGTATTTTGCTCCTGTTAGAAAATAGCTGATCAAATCAGGCATAAAAAGCATTTTATCCGCTCTTTCAAGCAGCTCCGGTCTGTCTTTTTGAATTGCATAAAGCTGATACAGGGTATTGAACTGCATGAATTGAATCCCTGTGCGGTCATATATTTCTTTCTTCGGAATTATTTCACATACTTCATCAATTATGCCGTCAGTTCTTGTATCCCTGTAGTGAATTGGATTTTCAAGCAGTCTGCCCTCTTTGTCGAGCAAACCAAAATCAACTCCCCAGGTGTCTATTGCAATACTGGATATATCTCCGTGACCCTTTTTCCGGCATTCTATTATTCCTGCCTTGAGTTCATGAAACAATCTCAGTACATCCCAGTAAAGTGTTCCGTTTATATTCACGGGATCATTTGAAAACCGGTGTATTTCCTCCAGCGTTATCTTACCACCGTCATAAATACCAAGCATGGCCCTGCCACTGCTGGCACCGTAATCAAAACCCAAAACCTTTACCATAATGTCCTCCCATTGTTTTTAATAATTATATCCCATCACTCAATATGAGTAAATGCACACCTGCTCCATAAGACCCCATGGATATGTAATGTACTGCTCAGTATATCTGTCGTCATTGGGATGGAAAGCAGTTGCATTGGTCCATTTTTCCCTCGAATCCGTAAGGTGCAATGGTCCGAACATGTTGCGGGGGGCCCCCATTACCTCTATTTCTATTTCATTTGAACCGGCTGTCAGGATATCACCTATATCCACTTTTTTTCTTGCTTTCCAGGGTACAATGATTTCATTTCCGTTCAATCTTACTATTGTTACAACATCACTGTATTCGCCCAGGTCCAACACCAGATTTCTCCCCATTTTTTCATCATAATCAAAGTTGTATCTATATTTGATTCCCGCATGGTAGAAGTAATATCCCTGGAGTCCCCAGTCTCCGTTTATAAGTTGTTCCGGTTCCCTGGTGATAGTTCTTTTTACAGAAACCCCGAAATCCCCGGTAATATAAATATTCTCAAGTTCTGTGGAAGACATATAACTGCATTCCAAAACTATTTCATTAACTCCCTCAGTCAATTCCGGCAGCTCTATTTTGCCAAAATCCTTGTCAAGGAAATAACCTGAAGGATTTGAGTTGACTTTCCTGCCGTTTAAATAGATTGTATAATCGGCAATATCTTCAACAACCAGGTTGGCTTTTTCCGGTATGGCTTCTACCTCAAAATTGAATTTTATTCTTAACTTTCCACCGTCATTTTCGTGAGCATCATAAATCCACTTGTATCTTTGGGTACCTCTGTTATCGAAAACAGGTTCCATTCCAAGCCCTTCTCGAAGTCTTTTCTGATGTCTCCAGATTTCATCCAATGAACCGAATCCTTCACCATTATAATCAAATCTGCACTTATCAAGAACCAGGACATTGTCATCAGTTCTCTCGAAGTCACACTCCGCTCCAAGTCCGGCAACAAATTTGTATTGCCGCTTCTCAAATACAATGTTTTCAGCAGGTTTTTCTGTATCAAGGACAAATATCTTTGAATCCGTGGGACCAAAAGAAACTTTGAAGGTCGTCCGGTTTCCATCAGATACCGAAGGATATGCTTTTATTTCACCGGTCAACGGATCCCATTCCTCCAGCCTTCCGCTCCCGTTGAAATCAATCTCAGTTTCATAAGATGAACCTTTATCGTTGTTTATGACAAATAATAACCTGGCTTTATCATAATTCCTGACCATACTGAAAAGCTTTCCGGCTTCATTCCCGTCAGGAAGCCTTATGCTTACTTCCCTTGGTAACCACGAAACTGTTTCGCGAATCGAACCTGTTTTGTAGAAGTTTTTATGCTTCATCAGCTCATTGAATGCGTCTGACTTCACACCTTCTACAAAATTGATTTCTTTATTTTGACAAACTATTTTCCCACCGCCGTCCATAAAGGTTTTCAATAAGGCAACCGTATTACTGAACATGTTCTCCATGCCCGGAGGAATAACAACTGTCTGATATTCCATTTCTCCGATTATTATCCGGCCGCTTTGCGCCTTCGCCATCATTGCCATGATTTCCTCATCACCATAATCAAAGTCAATGTGATTGGACATTAAATTCTTTGTATAATCATTCAGTAAATATCCCAGTTCATCAGTCTTCTCCTGCATCCTTGAATGAGTTACATCATTATGATCCGGTACAATGTTTATCCATGCAGTTGAAAGCGGATGCAGCAAAAGTGTTTTGATAGCAGGCTTTCCTTTAGATGTAAGCGCTCCTATACGGGCAAAATAGTCTTCTACTGTATTGTTATATTTCCACCATGGTGTTTGATAATTAAAAAGAGGCGGATAATCCCTTTTTCGGCAACCTTTCATGGAATACCAAGCCAAATGCTGGCACCTTAGATTTATGCCCTGTATATACTGATAGTCCCCAATCCACTTTTGTCCCTCAAATGAAAACTGCCATCCGGACACTCCATAGGTCTCGGTAAGGGTACGCTTTCTGCCTGTCTGATTTGCAACAGAGGTACATCCCTTGATAGTCATGAATTCTATTGTCTGGTCCCTCAGCATATCTATCCCCGGAATGTGTTCATAAAGATAATTGAGCATCAACCCACCGGAAAGCAATATATATGACCCCATCCTGTTTTCTGCCAGCCAATGCCCTGTAAATTTAAGATTGTTTTCTTCACACCAATCAAAAATCTGTTTTGAAAAATTTTCAGAGAACATCTGACCTATTGTTCTGAAATAGTCATGTCTTGCCTTTTTACTCAAGTTATTCTCAAAGAAAAGCGCAGGCAGTACAGATGAAAATTCATAACCTCTTCTTTCCTTGAAGAATTCCGGAAAATCATATGTATATGCAAAATGAATATGACCATCATTATAATCTGTTGTAGAAGATGCTATGTTGGGTTCATCTGTAAAGATACCTGGAATTTCTTTTCCAAAGTGATTTCCAAAGCGCTCCTTGTAAGGTTCATAAGATGTTTCAATAAACCGTTTTACCGTGTTTTTGTTTATGTTATCTGCCGGAGGCGTATTATTGAACCATCCTGAGGGCGGCAGATAATCCAGCCTGAAATGGATATAAAGACCTGTTTTGCCTTCTTCAGAGTCACCCAGCAATTTAAAGGATTCAAGAAAATCCCCGTCCATGACAACGGAATATGAAAAGAGTATTTCACCTTCAATATGTCTTTTTTCAGATATATGTGCCGAAAGCCCCTTTCCTCCGTTTTCCTTTTCACAAGTTACAAGCCCGCCAGCAGCGCCGGAAGGCCATCGGTCTTCGTCATAAAGCCAGGCCAGGGTTCCGTCTTCTGCAGCCTGCTCAACGCATGCCTGAACACTGTCCATCCACTCATCACCAAGATATTCTGATTCAAGCCCTACACGGGAATGCATGAAATATCCTCCCATGCCCTTCCTGATCATGTCCTTTGCCTGGGCTTTTACTTCTTCGGGTTTCATCCTGCCGTTCCATGACCAAAAAGGTGCTGACCTGTCAATTGGTTCCGGTTTGAGGAATGCTTTTTGCAGTTCATTGTATTTCATTTTTACCCCCGGCCGTTTATCGGCCTCCTATACTTCTGCCGGCTACCATATAATCCGGTAATCTTTCGCTTAAAGTAGGTTTTATACTGCATATCTGTTCTCCGAACATGCTGTTATTCAAATCATCTGTTGCAAGCTTTTCATGTCCGATAAGCGCCCATGTAGAGTCGACAAGATTTGAAAACGCCTCATCTCTCATTGCTTTGCAAATAAATCCCTGTCTCGGAGAATTGATATCTTCACCGCTTATCTGGAAAAGGTCATGTTTTATACAAAGATCCTTTACAACCCTTAATTGCTCCATTGTATTCCTGGATGGCATATATGTAACTGCATTGAAGCCAAGTTTTGAAATCACTGAAAACAATTCCTCGATATAATCATCCTCAAATTTCTGTGGCTTTTTATCACCGGTGACTGATTGACCCACATCACCTAGATAAGCATATGCTGAAATGCATCCGTTTTCAGATGCAACTGCCAGTGCTTCCCTTACATCCGGGCATTCATCCGTTGCAGGAATATAAAACATATCTATCATGTCACTTTTAATTGCACTTAGGAGATCATATTCATATACCGGATT
>CAYYXJ010000180.1:0-5815 GCA_964475455.1 uncultured Clostridiaceae bacterium
GTTAAAAAATGAAGTTCAGAGAATTTCTTTTTAGTTGGCACGAAGGAGGCCGCAACCAGCAATATTTATTCCCGACCTGAATATTTTTTGCAGGACTGAAGAATTCTGAGTTTGATTTTTATATTATTTTACTTATAATAAAATAATAATTTAAAGGTTGTTTGGAGGCTTTGTTATGAAACTTAAAGAAAATTGTAAATATTCACTGGTTATTCCCACCAGCATGGGCCTTAGGATAACACCTATGTCCGGTCAACCGGTTCACACATCAGACATTTTCCATATGCAGGTTACAAGTGCAGAATCAAATGTTGCAAGTATTTCATCTTACCTGGGACTACCGGTTAAAGTTTTGACTGCTTTTGTAGAAGGAAGCCCGATTTCTGATAAAATCAAAAGAAATCTTAGGGAACGTAATATGGATTTTGAAGGCAAGGAGATTCCACAGGGAAACCCATGGGGGTACCGTCATCAAATTAATATAGCAGACAGTGGTTATGGTCTCAGGGGACCAAGGGTCTTCAATGACAGGGCCGGTGAGGTCGGCAGAACTCTTAATATCAAGGATTTTGACCTGGAGAGGATATTCGGACAGGAAGGTGTTCAAATACTTCACATGTCCGGTTTGATCTGTGCTTTATCACATGATACCGGTGTTTTTTGTCTTGAATTGGCAAAGGCTGCAAAAAAACACGGAACTTTGATTTCATTTGATATGAATTATCGTGCTTCCTTTTGGGTGGGAAGAGAGACAGAACTCAGGGATATTTTCACGCAGATAACGGAAGTCACTGATATTATGATCGGCAATGAGGAAGATTTCCAGTTAGCACTTGGAGTTGAAGGTCCTGAGCACGGAGGAGCTGATTTAACTTCAAAAATTGATAGTTTTAAAGGTATGATTGGCAACGTCAGGAAGAGATTCACTTCGCCAAGCGTTATTGCTACTACGCTAAGACAGGTAGACCATGCAAATCAACATCAATGGGGAGCAATAGTCTGGGAAAATGAAAACTGGCATGTTGTTGAACCAAAACCAATTCAGGTACTTGACAGAATCGGAGGCGGTGATGGATTTGTCGGTGGACTGCTTTATGCAATACTAAAAGAATGGCCCGGTGAAAAATGGATTCAGTTCGGTTGGGCCAGCGGAGCTCTCGCTACAACATTTCTCACTGATTATGCACAACCTGCAGATGAAGAGCAGATATGGGCAATTTGGGAAGGTAATGCAAGGGTTAAAAGATAACAAAAAAGGGAAACATTAATATGTTTCCCTCTTTTTTTATAAAAGCTTCAATATATCTTTTTCTATTTTTTCCGGCTTTTTAATTGAATTGTAGCGTTTCACTATATTTCCGTCTCGATCAATCAAAAACTTTTCAAAGTTCCATGCAATATCGCTGCCTTTCCTATCAGGGGCATTATTGATAAGAAAATCGTAAAGTGGGTGCCTGCTTTCACCGTTTACATCAATCTTCTCAAACATTTGAAATGACACTCCGTAATTCAGCAAACAGAAGTTTTTAATTTCGTCGTTGGATGCAGGGTCTTGCTCTTTAAATTGATTACAAGGGAAACCCAGCACTTCCAATCCTGAAGCATTGTGCTTTTCAAAAATCTTTTCCAAACCTTTGAATTGAGGGGTGAATCCGCACTTGCTTGCTGTGTTTACAATAAGCAGTACTTTGTTTTTATATTTTGAAAATTCAATTTCTTCGCCCTCAATGGTTAACGCTTTTATATCATATATATTCATAAAAATTTCCTTTCTATGCAATAATGCCCTGAAATGATAGTGATTAAACAAACAGGCTAATGTATAACGGATTTATTGCGTCCTGAATTCTTTGCACTATATAAAGCTTTATCGGCATTGTCTATCAATTCAGATGGTTCATTCATTGATGTCTCGGGATAGGAATCAATTCCAAGGCTAACTGTTACCTTGATCTTGTTTTCACCATAATCTGTAACAGCCTGTTCAACGGAATAACGAATTCTTTCAGCTACCCTGTATGTGTTTTCCTTGTTTGCTCCGGGTAGAATCACAAGAAATTCTTCACCGCCGTAACGTATAAGGATATCACCATTTCTGAGAACATGCTGTATTTCGGTGACTATCCGTTTGATTATCCGGTCTCCGGCACTATGGCCATAAGTATCATTAACCATTTTGAATTTATCAATATCCAGCATTATAATTCCCAATGGGGAATCAAACCTTATGGATCTGGCACATTCCTCTTTCAGTCGATTCAACCCGAAGCGACGGTTATAAATTCCTGTAAGAGGGTCAATGGCGGCAAGTTTTTGCATTCTTTCATGCTGTAAAGAATTATTAAGAATAACAGATAAGCTTTTCATGAAAATATCAAGATGCTTCAAAAATTCTGGTTGAAGTTTGTCTGTACAAGCCAATATTAGAACACCACTGATGATGCTATTATATATTACCGGTTCCAAAATGAGCTGAGACGGCCGGTAATCAGTGAGTACACCATCCAGTGCAATTGTTTCCGGAAAGTTTAAAACTTCTCTTTTTCCTTTTTTTATAACACTGAAAATCAAGCTGTTGTTAGTTAAATCAGCAGAATTTTTAATTCCATGAGAAGCTTCAATAACAAGTTCCCCGTCCTTTTCAATCAGCAGTGCTCCTGCAGAGGAACCGGATAATCCCATCATAATTTTAACTGCACACTCAGAAAGGTTGGTAAGGTCCAGATTTTCAGATAATTCCTCAATATATTGCCGATGCCCTTTTTGAAACCTGAGTGTTTTTAACAGGGAGTCAACCAAAGCATTGAAAGCTTCTGCCATTTGGCCAAAACAATCATCAGATTCTTCAATGATTTCATAATCCTTGGAATTCAAAGATAAATCAAGATTGTCCAATTGATATTGGGTTATACTGTTTTCAACTGCTGTCATTCTATATATTAGGTTGAGAAGTCTCTTTTTAACACTTGCCTTTACAATGACAAAACTAATCAACCCAACCAAAATGCCGGCTAAAATGCAGGATATAAAAAACAACGGAGAAAGTGCAATTGTTTTATCTACCTTAAATAAGAGAGTGAAAAAAGGGAATATGACCCCGATGGTTATTCCAAAACCCAGCATTTTAACCAATAAATCGACAAATACTTTTTTATGGAATCTCATAATGACCCCCGATTCTTTTAAAATTTCTTTATGTTAGTATTATATATTAAAAAACCTTGAGATTATATCGTCAATCTTGAATTCCTTATAACCGTGCAGATATGATTTTATTGTATTGTTCCAAGGGGTATACCAGTAGTCAGGGATAAAATCTATTCCATTAAATGCACCTAAAATGCTTCCTGCAGTTGCTGCAGTGCAGTCATTGTCAAAGCACATTCCAACAGTTTGTGAAATTCCGGTAGTGAAATCATTTTGCCCAAGAAGTGCCCCCCAGATTACAAGACAGGCGTTGTTTACAGAATGTACTGGATTCATTTCCGGGAATCTCTCTGTAACAGCCTTATATGCATCATTATAATTTTGAATATGAGATGAAATTTCAAGGGCCCATTTGATTTGTTTCGCAAAGTAGGAATCATTGGGAATATACTGAAGACCTGTCTCAAAAGCAGAAAAAACATCATCTGCTGTGAAGGCTGAGGCAATGACTGCAGCAAAATAAACTGCACTGTACAGACCGCTTCCTCTATGGGTGAGCCATGCGTCCCTGTAAGCCATTTCTGAAGCCTTTCCCGGGTTACCGGGGTTAACATATGCCCAGCCGTCACAACGTATTGCAGCCCCGATCAGCTCTTTGTCGGGGTTGTTATAATCTCCCGTCATGTCCGGAGATATACCGGACTTGAGATTTTTCAGGGTTATTCTTTCTGCAGTGAATGTACACTCCTCCGGAAGATACTTCAGCCAGGCCGTTGCAACATTTTCAGTCGTAAATTCAAGACCGTGTTCTTCAAGAATCAATAGTGAAAGAATGGTATAGATAATATCATCATCAGCAGGCAGATATTTCATAGAACCCAGGGTAAATTCATTGAAAGTTCCGTCAATATATCTTTTGGTTTCTCCCCTTGGGGATTGGGGCCAGTAATTAGTGGGGGGATATTTGATGCCAATTTGCTTTGCATAAGCCTTTGTTTCATCAAAACCATATAACTCGACGGCAGCTCCAAGTGTACAACCGGCAAACCTGCCGATAATTGCGCCTTCAAGTTTTTTTCTGTATATATATTTGTCCATATATAAAATATATCACAATTCCGGTTGCGGGATAATACAAGTCTGATATTATGTATGCATAATCGATGGGGGATTTATATGAATATCTTTAATAATGGGGGATTAGAAATGGATGAATTCAAAAATATATTCTCAGGTGACATTCTGCTGGTTACATTCGGCGGTAATAATAACCCGGATATAAAAAGAACCAGAATAAAACAGATAAAAGGAGCAAAGGACAATATTTATCAGGAAGAAAGAATAGTCAACGGCAAGGCTTTTCATAAGAACATTGACATTGAAGGACTGCAGGAATATTTTTTGGAGCTTATGAAAAATGAGTTTAAAAATTCAGTGATTTTTGCAGGTGATGCAGACTATTATATAAAGCGCTCAAAGAAAGGTAAAATTTCCATATTGAAAAAGCCAGCCACAAAGGCTGAACTTTATCCTAAAACCCATAACAAAATAAAGAATTATATTATTCCGGAAGGCAAACCGGTTAATTTTCTTATTGCACTTGGAATAATGGATGCAAATGGAAAAATCTTTAAAAAGCACTATTCAAAGTACCGGCAGATAAACAGGTTTCTCGAGCTTGTTGATGATGAGCACTTGATTTTTGATGATAAAGACAAAGTGGTTATTACTGATTTAGGTTGCGGCAAAGGATATCTTACCCTGGCATTACATCATTATTTCAATACAATAAAAAATAAAAGGACGGATATTATCGGAATAGATCTTAAAACTGATGTCATAGAAAATTTGAATTCAATCATTGCAGACCTATCACTCGATGGAATCTGTTTTAAAGCAGGAGATATAAATGATGTTGAGCTTGATTATCCGGATATGGTCGTAGCCCTGCATGCCTGTGATACAGCAACTGACCTTGCACTTGCCAAGGCTGTAGAGGCAGAGGCTGGTTTGATTATGGCGGTGCCATGCTGCCAGCATGAGTTATTTAATCAAATCAGCAACAGTGACCTGGAACCGATAATTAATTTCGGAATCATGAAAGATAAATTCACAGAACTTGCTACTAATGCATTAAGGGGCCTTGCCCTTGAAGCAATGGGCTATAAAATTGATATGATTGAATTTACATCATTGGAACATACAATGAAAAATATTATGATAAGGGCATTGAAATCTTCCAATGGGAATCCTGATAAAAAAAAGGAATTCGAGGATTTCTGCAAATATCTTGACGTATTACCCTCAGCGGCAAAAATTATTGTATCCGGATAACTTTGAAGTTGATAAGGTTGACATGAAAGGTCTGTGAAAATATAATATCTTAAAGTGTTTGTCAGTTGTCAGGCATGGGAACACGGCAGTATGGTAGGACAGCCTTGATCAGACTGATGCAATGACCGGGGACATACCGGGTTTAAGTATATGCCTCTGATGATAACGCTGCGCCTGCCGAAAGGCGCTGTTTTAATATAAAAAGGAGCCGATGTATGATCTTCAACAAGGAAATGGAATGCATGGGCAGGGATGAAATGAGTGCCCTGCAGGAAAAACGTCTCAGGAATATAGTCAGCTATGCATATGACAGAGTTCCATTTTACAAGAAAAG
>CAYYXJ010000181.1:0-5670 GCA_964475455.1 uncultured Clostridiaceae bacterium
GTCAGGATTTGTGCCAAAGAGACCGATCTGACAGTAATAGACCCTCTTGAAATCCTACAGAATTGAAAAGAGATTATGGGCACGAGTTGGTATTGAAGGGAAATCTTCATACAACTGATATTATGCTTCATAGTAAAACAAAAGATGTAATTGAAGCCAGTAAAAAAGCAATTGATGCAGCTGCTGAGGGTGGTGGATTTATTCTATCCACCGGTGATCAGTGCGGCCGGGATACGCCCTTTGAAAATATATATGCTATGGTTGAAACTGCAAGAAGCTATGGAAAATACTAAAATAAGCACATAATGATTATCTGCCATAGAATAAAATAACAAAATATGTAAATTTGTCTTGCGTTAAATGGTAAATTATGTTAATTTGATATTGACAATAAATACCAGCGAGGCAAGACTATCAAAAAGTTAAATGAAAGATACCGAATAATAAAAGAAATATCTGCACGAAAAAACCGTGTTGTCTATTTGGCATATGATGAAATAACGGGAGCAGAGCGAATCATCAAGGAGATAAAGGGCAGCGACAGAAACAATTCCAATGACTATTCAGCCCTGAGAAAACTAAGGCATCCCGGGGTTCCTGAGATATATGATGCCTTTGAAAAGGGTTCCTCATTGTTCGTTGTAATGGAATTCATTGAAGGCAGGAATCTTTCAGAGGTGCTGGAATCAGAAGCAACGGAGGAGTTCAGGGTCATAGGCTATATGCTTGATGTCCTTGACACCCTTGCAGCCATGCATACATTGAAACCAGTCCCTGTGATCCATGGTGATATCAAACCCGGCAATATATTAATAAGTGAAAATCGAGCAATGCTAATCGATTTTGGTTCAACCTCAGGAACAAGCGGGTCCTCTGGTTTTTGTGCACCTGAAAAACTTGCAGGCTTTGAAGCTTCAATACAATCAGATATTTACTCCGTTGGTCAGGTGTTGCACTATTGCCTGACAGGAAGGACCAGGAAACTGTTTGAAAACAACAGGAAGGGAATCACAAGGGGGCTGCATCAGATCATTTCAAGGGCCATGATGAAAATTCCGGTAGACAGATACATGTCTGCCATGGAAATGGCCAATGACCTTAAAAGATGGGTGAAATCAAGCAGTGGTGAGAATGAAGAAGGAAGCGGTCCGGTCCTGCTGTGTTTCCCCGGCAATCCACATCTGTCATGTGAAATCGCATCAGTATCTTCACATTCAGTTAAAACTTTACTGGCAGACCTTGATCTTCTGTCTCCGGGAATCGATATGCTGATGAGTCTGAGAAAAGTAAAAGGCTCATCTCATGAATATGGTTATTCACAGCAAGTCGAATATGGATATGGCATTATTCCCGGAAAGAAAGAAGGTCGGCCGGATATACTACCGTGTCTGAATAGCTATGACGCATATGAAGACTCCCAGGAAGGAATAATAAAAAGAATTGCAGATACATATCGTAATAGCTATGATGTGATAATTATTTGCTGCAGCGGATTCCCGTATGACAGCGTCTTCATGGAATCCCTTTTTGTATGCGACCAAATTATTTTTACAGTGGAAAAAGGACCTGTTGACATCAGGAGATTCAATGCCCTGGCACTTCAACTGTCAAGGAGGCAGGGTGTCAGTCTAAAACGATTGAATCTGATCGGCTACGGATTTTCAGAAAAAACAATTGAAACAAGGATTGCAGGCATCTCATCTGAAATCCGGTGGCTTGGCTGCATACCTTACAGGAGACAAAGGATGGTTTCAGCCATGGAGGGAAGGACATATCTTCCGGTGAAGGGAAGCCGTGACTATAAGTCAATGAATAAAATCCTCAAGACTTTGGAGGTGTTGTGATGCCTTTGGTGAAAACTCTTTTTGAACCAATTGCCGTGGTTAGTGACAAAGGAACAGCAACCTGTGTGTCCATTGAAAACCTGGCCATGAAGATCACCGGTGAGATCATAGAAGAAAAACCATATTTTGTAATGAATGCCTTTGGAGAAAAGGAGGACAGGGAGGGTCTTCGCAGGGAAATCATAAGGATACTAGACCGGGACAACCTGTATTTTTCCATCAACCGTGATGAGTTGATCAGAGGCATATTTGATTTCATGTTCGGCTACGGAGCTTTGCAAAAATATATAGATGATGAGGATATCAGCGACATCGACGGTACAAAGTACAATGAATTTACAATCAAGAAGCTTGGCAGTCGTTTCAGGATTGCCGTTGATTTCGGCGATTCTGCTTCATTTGAAACTTATTGCAGGCTCATAGCTGTGAGAAGCGGTGGTTTCCTTAATGAAGACGATACCCACTGCAGAACGGCTGACATTGAAAACAAACTGAGAATCAATGTTTCAATCCCCCCCAGAAATGTATCGGGACCTGCAATCAGCATAAGAAAGCACAGGCATAATCCATATACCCTCCCTGACCTTCATTCCCTTGGAATGCTTGATGATAAGTCATCGGAAATAATTAATGAACTGACAAAGAGTAATTCCAGCATACTTTTCTGCGGCAAGGGAGCGGCAGGCAAGACCACACTCATAAGGGCCTTTCTGAATGCACTTCCCGAGCTTGAGAGAGTGCTGGTAGTTGAATCAGATGCAGAAATTTATCCCAAGAAGGCATTTTGCATTGAGCAAAGAACCAAAAGACCGGAGGAAGGCGGCCGGCCGGTGTCGCTCGAAAGACTTATAAGGGATGGGCTGACAATGTCCCTGGACACCTATTGTATCGGTGAATTGGTCGGAGAGGAGGCACACTCCTTTATAAAGGCATCATGCACAGGACACAGGATGCTGGGGACCATCCATTCAAAGAGTGCATATGAGGCGATTGGAAGAACAGTGTCCCTTGCTGCCGGGGCAGGTTCAAATGACTCCGTTGAAAGACTGCTTGAATCAGCGGCATCAGGAATAGACTGTGTTGTTTATCTCAAGGACTTCAAGGTCATGGAGATTGTATCGGTCCCGGGAGCGGAGAATGGAATCCCGGTATATAAAAGCATTTATAGAAAGGAAGAAAAATGATTTATTTTGCTGTAAACCTTCTCATACTGTTTATTTTATATCTGCTGCTTACAAAAATAAACATCCTTCACAAGATAACCGGATTTGGAAAACGCCTTCAAATGAACTATGACAGTAAAATAATGGTATCCGCTGGCGCTGCAGTATTTATTTTGTCTTTCCTTGTCTTTGGGATTCTTCTCAAAAGTACTGCGGCAGCCATTTCTGTTTCGATCATACCTGCATTTTGTGTATATGGTGCCCTTGACATGATTACAAGGGCAAGACAGGGCAGGGAAGCGGGACAAATCACATATTTCCTGATGACAATGGCCAAGTGGAGTGCAGTTCGGAACGATATGGTTTTCTGCCTCAGAAAAACTGTGGAAGCCGGTCTTGAAAAACCTGTAGGCACATTGATTGAAAGAACCCTCGGCAGAATAAACGGCGGTATGGATATAATAAAGGCATTTTCCCTCCTTGAAAAAGAAAGCAGCAGTGAGGACATGAGGTATCTTAGCAGAAGCATAAGATTTTCAGCGGAAAAAGGAGGAAATCTGCAAAAACTTTTTACCGGAATGGAACAGCAGTATTTCAGAATTGATGAAGAAACATTCAAAAGAAAGATATCCACGGTAAGGGACAGGGGAGCTGTATATCTTACGGTAATGATTGTCATTGCCACTGCATTCTGGTTTATGTTCAGCAATCCGACGGCCGGAGAATTCTATTTGTCCACTGAATTCGGAAATTACCTGTTAATGGCCTTTTCGGCAGTTTTTGCAGCAGCCCTGATGTTTATGGCGGGTAGGTGAAATATGATAATTGCAATCCTCTTTCTTAATTTAACAGCCGCAGTGTTCTTTCTTGATTATATAAAAGCTTTGAAAGTGAAAGGCAGTAAGCCATCGAACGCCAAAAAAGAAAAAGTCCGTTTCCCATGGCTTGCCGGGAAGCTTCGAAAAACCGGTATTCACTCTAAGGCTGATACTGTGTTCTATATAATGCTCCCGGCGGCAATGATTCCGTCAGGAATACTTATTGCAGTGCTGACAGACCCTGCCGGCGGGGTATTGCTGATGATTGCCCCTGCTTTTCTTTCAGGCTTGTTTCTAAGGCTTAGAAAAAGAAAACACGACTCTGCATTCCAGAAGAATGCATATAGAATTTACAAGTATATCCTGAATCAAATTGCTGCAGGCGTCAGACCCGTTGATGCCTTGAAGAACATGCACGAGGTAATTGAAGACAGGGAACTTTCAAAGATTTTCACCGAGGCCTGTGCGGCTTATTCGGTTTCATATGATGCGGCAAAGCTTGCAGATGATATTTCCGAACGGATAGATACAGCTGAATCCAGGAATTTCACAATGTCAATCAGGGATGGCCTGTTTGAAAGCCGGGACGAGCAGCTTCTGGGCAGGCTTGAGCAGATGATGTTCAACAGATACTTTGCATATGTGCAAAGAATGACGGATTCATTGAAGACAAGATGTCTAATAACAGTGGTGCTTCTTTGTTCCATCATTGTCTGCATGATCCTGATTCCTACAATCATGGATGTGCAAAGTGCTCTGGACAGTATATTTACATAAGGAGAAGAGAATGGAAAAGAAAATCAAATGTTGGATTTTGGCAAACCTCAGCTACGTCAGGAATACAAAAGGGTTCGGGCTTTATGAGGTTATTGGGATTGCAGCAGTTCTTATTGTTGCTGCATTCGTGGTTATTCCGGGCTTTAGAAATTTTGCCCAGGGGATAATGGGTCAGATGGACAGCTGGGTCAACGACAGCATCATCGGAAAGATTTTCCCGGCAAGCTGATGGCAGAAAGAGCCTTGGTCTCAGCAGTACTGCTGGTTATAGTCAGGAGTATCTGTCTTTATATGACAGAGTGTTTTGTACCAATCGGACGAAACATGGATTTCCGTGATACATGCAGGGACTATCTCATGAGGATGGAATACAATTCAGGGCTTGGAAGCTCAGACTGCAATGAACTTGAGGATGAACTCGAGGCCATGGGATTCAGTGATATCAGCATTACTGCTCCGGTATCTGCCAAAGCGGGTTCTGTGATGACCCTTGAGGTAAGTGTTGTCTACACCCAATCAGGATTGTTTGGCATACTTGAAAGAACAACCAGGGATTATGCAATGAGCTATGAGAGAAAAGCCGTGGCACGGAAGGTGGTGAACAGATGATCCGGTGGAATAAAGGTTTTGGTGTAGGGCAGAGCATTATTTTACTGGGTTTTCTGGTTTTCCTAATGATTCCACTGTTCACATTCATGACGGAAAAGATATACCTCAAGTATGTCGTACACCTGGTTAATGAAGCGGCTGATATTGCAGCCATGACGGCATTCCAGGAAATTGATGCAGGAAGCCTGTCATCAGGGGACATTGAATTTTCCATGGAAGGTAACCTCGAAAACAGGATAATACATTCCCTTGAAGAGAATTTGGTGAAGGGAATTAAAATAAAGGATTGTGATGCAAGTGTTCATTCGGGGGGAGAAAAGTGCCGCCTGGGAAATACTTCACAGTATGATTTTATCCACCTGCTTCTCAAGGTTACGGTCAAGCGGATCAACAAAAGCGGCAGGGTGCCGTTCTATATTCACAGGGATATTGAAATACCCTGTATAAGGATGGAATGAT
>CAYYXJ010000182.1:0-5646 GCA_964475455.1 uncultured Clostridiaceae bacterium
CATGGATAGCGGTTGATAATGATCTGCTGTCTGTAAAAGTCGAGTCTTTACCAGTCAAAACTGATTTTACAGATATAGTGGAAATGCACAGGATAATTGAATTTTATGCACGATAATGCTGTTTGAAATTACTGTCTGTTTCTCCCATTACTAAATGATAATATTAAACAGAAACGGCGGAATATATTTAAATATTCTCCCGCCGTTTTTTATATTAATAGATTTAACTTTTTCGAAAAGTAAAGAAACGATAAAGGCTGTTTCCCTTATTACTGCCGGAAAACAGCCTTATAAATATTATTTGAGAAATTTATCTCCTGCTTCTCCGAAGTCGCCTTTAATTACAGGCCATACTTCTTTTTTTGCTTTTTCTGCAAATCCGGCAAGTTCCTCTTTTGTGAAGTTATAGACTTTCGCTCCGTTTTCTTCAAGTTTCTTTACAAAATCTTTTTCTTCCTGTTCAGCAACTGAAAATCTCTCTTTTTCAAACTTATCAGCTGCATCCTGAATAATCTGCTGCTCTTTTTCAGAAAGGCTGTTCCATGTGTCTTTACCCATCATGAGAAACCACATTTCAAAGTGATCATTATTTGGAAGGTAGTATTTTGTAAGGTCTCTGAAACTTGCATAGTAGCCTTCAGCCCCTGATCCTATTACACCGTCTACAATACCTGTCTGCATTGCTGTAAAAGCTTCAGAGTATGCTATAGGTGTTGCTATAAAACCGAGAGTCTGTGCTGTTTTTTCAAAAGATTTGATACCGGGAACTCTTATTTTGATACCCTGGTTTGTATAAGGATCTGCAGGTGCAGGCGGTTCTTTTGAAAGGGCTACTCCGCCGAAGTATTTAGGATAAAGAGCAAGTATTTTAATGTTTTCCTTGTCAAACATTTTATTCATATAAGCCATAAGTTCGCCGTCTCTTGCAAAAACTACAGGAACTTCATCCCAGCTTGATACAATGTAGGGAGCACTTACAATACCCATTCCCTTTGTAACATTTGTTGCAGCAGGAGCAAGCTGCATTTCAATATCACCAACACCTATTCTTTCCTGAACTACAGAATAATTACCCAGCTGGCTGGCTGCATAAATATCGAGTTTAATTTTATCTTCTGTTTTAGATGCTATTTCAGCTGCCAGTTTTTTTACATCAACATCTGTGGAAGTTCCTTCCGGTCTTACATGGCCGATTTTGAAGGTTCTTTCTTTTACAGTATCTCCGCCTTTTTTAGCACATCCTGTAATACTGAACATCAAAAAAACTGATAACAGTAACGCTACTGTAATAATAAAATTTCTTTTTTTCATTTTTATCTCCTTAAAAAATAATTGATTATGCAAGGCCTAAAAGTTTAGGCAGAAACATGGCCAGAGGGGCCCAGAAAGTTGTTAGAAATACTACAGGTACATATCCGAAAATCAGAAATATAAGTGTAGGTTTTAAAATTTCACTGAATTCAGCTTTGCCGAGTCTCATTCCAAGATACAGAATACTTGCATATGGCGGGGTAACACCTCCCATTGCAAGATTGACTCCCATGATTGCGGCAAAGTGTACAGGACTTATACCAAGTTCTGTAACCAGGGGAAGAAGAAGAGGTGCTACAAGAATCATCCCTGTAACATCATTTACAATCATTCCCACCAGGAACAGAAAAATATTTATAATAATAAGAAGTATTACTTTATTTGTTGTAAAACTGAAAAGAATGTTGATAAGAGCCTGAGGTACTTTAAGAAGTACATAAGTCTGGCTGAGCATCAGTGTGAAAATAATCATTGTCATTATTGCGCCGATAGATGTAGCTGACTCATTTACAATTTTTGTAAAACTTTTAACATTCATTTCCCTGTAGATGAAAAATCCTACAAATACAGCAACTACTGCAGCAACTGCTGCTGCTTCTGTCGGTGTGAATATACCGCCGTAAATACCTCCGAGAATAATAACCGGAAGTGAAAGAGCAGGTATGGCTTTAGCTGTTGTTGTAATGTTTTTCCGGAAAACAACCGGCAAGGGATCTGTTGATTCAGGGATTTCAACATCCTTGAATTTTCTCACCCATATAAGATTAATGATTGAAAATAGAATTACTACAAAAATACCGGGGCCTACTGTTGAAAGAAAAGCTGCAATAATTGAAGTATCTGTTACCCATCCGTAAATAATCATTATGATACTTGGTGGGATAAGAAGTCCAAGTACAGATGATACTGTTACAAGAGCAGTTGCATATCCTCTTGGGTACCCCTGTTCAACCATTCTGGGGATAAGAATAGGACCTGTTGCTGCTACACCTGTAAATCCGCTGCCGGATATTGCGCCTATTATAGCACAGGTAAATACAGCAACTACACCGATACCGCCTCTGATTTTGCCTACAAAAATATCTGAAAAATCAAGAAGACGTTTAGCAATACCGCTTGAACCCATTATACTTCCGGCAAGAATAAAAAGAGGACTTGCAATAAGAATAGGACTGATCATCTGGTTAAAACCCCAGAGCATCATGCTTTTCATTGCAGCTCCGCCTGCAATAGCCATAAATGCAAGAGCTCCTCCGAAACAGTAGGGAAGAGGAATACTCATCATAAGAAGTATTATAAGTAGAATAACATCGAGAAGTACTATTGTAAGCATATTACACCTCCGCCTTTTTCTCTGTATCCATCAGGTCAAATACCATGTCATAAAGTTCAACAAGAGCATAAAAAACCATTAAGACAAGACCTATGAAAATTGCACTTTCAGCAAAAAACATTGGAAGATAAAGGAGATCGCTTAATTTCCACATTTTTAATGAATAGGTGAAGTACCAGAATGCCCAGTATGTAAGCCACATACTGATCGCAACTGAGATTAAAGCTTTAATAAAATTAAAAATGGCTATGCTTTTTTCCTTTTTAATATAAAGAGTAAGAATACCGCATGAAATGTGGTTTCTTTCCATTGAAGCATTAGCACCTCCCAGCATATAAAGCCAGATTATGGGGAATAGCATAAGCTCTTCAATTCCAAAAAGAGGCATTTTTAACACATAACGCAGTATGACCTGGGCTGTTATGAGTAAAGGTATGATAACTGCAAGCAGACTGATTATCACTGACTGAACCTTACCCATAATTTTATAAAACTTCATATCAGAGAAGTTTATCCGCATATGAATTCCCCCTTTATCGTGAACCTGTTTTCAGATATTTCTTAATATCATCCATTGTATAATCAGAAAGTCCAAGATTGGAAAGATTTCTTCCAGTATCCATAAAATTTTTATTCAGAAGGAATTCTCCCATTTTTATAACAGTCTCAGCCCTTTTTGCTGGTATTCCTGCAAGACGGCCCAATGATACAAGAGGAACAAGACCCATTGGAATATCTTCTTCAAGGTATCTTGTATTAACTGATTTCTGTCCCTTTACCCCTGCATAAGCTTTATTTTTCTTAACAGCTTCAGAGAGTGTATCAGCCTCTGCATCATACATTATCTTATACCATTCAAGAATCGGTACAAGATCAAGTCCGTATGCCTTTCCAATTTCAATTCTTTCCCTGTCCAGAGCTTCTACAAAGGCGCCTATTGAAGGTGTAATTCCGTCATAATAATAAAGCCAGTCAAACTTGGACTCAATCATGGAAGTGTTTAAAATTGTCGGTGCAGGATGCATAACTGCATTCAGATTATCAAGACTTGTCTGAAGAACATTTTCAGCGGAAGTAATCTGGGGGAAAGCACAGTTAAGAAGGTCAACAACTTCTTTATTTTTTGTAGACGGCAGGGCAGCTGCAAGAAGCGTGTTTTTTATACCGAAAATATTTACAGTTCCGGGTTTTTCAAGTCTGCATGCATAAAGAAGTGAATTTGTTTCAGCTACTGTAATATCTGCACTGCACTTCTGCTCTTTTAATGTATGAACAAATTCCATTGTCCCGCAGGTAGCTCCCGGATGTATTACAACTGTCTGTCCGCTTTCAAGATATTTTGAACAGTCAGAGGCGATTTTTTTGTGAGCAACTGCAGGAGCTACAATCATTACAATATCAGCACCTTTTACAGCTTTTCCAAGATCAGTAGTTGCAAAATCTACTTTCCCGAAACCGTTAACACTCCCCTCAACAAATATTCCCCCCTGTTTCTGAATAACATCAACAGTTTCAGGAAATATATCATAAATTCTGACTTCAAAACCCATTATTGCAAGATGGCCTGAAACAGCCTGGCCGCCGTTTCCCCCTCCTATTATGCACCATACAGGTTTGAAATCTCTGTCTGTTTTCATCGATTCCTCCATAAAAAATATTTAAAGCTTCTAAGTGTATGATGCATGAACTGTGCCAATTAATTAAAAAATAAATAAGTCTTTATCTTGCAATGAGTTAAGTTTATAAATGTGCTTAGCAGGAAAATTAATAAAACTGTATATAAAATATACAAATAAAAGGTTTTAGAGCGGTAAATCGTTATTTTATAAGGATATAATTAAAAGTGTTTAATAAATATACAATGTATAAATATTAAACACTTATTTTATGCTTATTTATTTTTTTATATAGAGTAGCCCTAGTGATTCCCAGTATTTCAGCTGATTTGGAAATATTGGAATCTTCAGATTTAAGAACACTGATTATTGTGTTTTTTTCAACATCTTCAAGCAGAGAACCTGCTTTTCCTGAAATCATATCTGTATTGGCAGATACTGCAGAAACTGAAAAAAACTGCGAAAGGGTTGAGTAATCAATTATTGTTTCTTTTGTAATATTCAGAACCCTTTCAATTACATTTTCAAGTTCTCTTACATTCCCCGGCCAGCTGTATTCAGAAAGAAGGTTTTCCGCTTCAGAAGTAAAAGATGTTTTCTGGTTTTTAAGTGCAAGGCTTCTCTTTGTAAGTATTTCCCTTGCTATAAGAATTACATCTTTTCCTCTGTCTCTTAACGCGGGAATTTTAATTGGAAAAACATTAAGCCGGTAAAAAAGATCTTCCCTGAAATGCTTTTTTTTAACTTCACTCTGCAGATCAGCATTTGTTGCAGCAATAATTCGTACCTTTACGTCTATGTCCTTGTGCTCACCGATTCTGCATATTACTCCGGTCTGAAGAACCCTGAGAAGTTTAACCTGCATATCCAGAGGCATATCACCGATCTCATCGAGAAAAACAGTTCCGCCTGAAGCTATTTCAAATTTACCGGGACGTCCCCCTTTTTTTGCTCCTGTAAAAGCCCCTTCTGAATATCCGAAAAGTTCGCTTTCCAGCAGATCTCTGGGAATAGCTCCGCAGTTTATAGCAACAAAAGGCATGTTCCTTCTGCTGCTCCTGTTATGAATTGCCTGGGCAAATACCTCTTTACCTGTTCCGGTCTCACCCTGGATCAGTACAGTCGAATCATTCATGGCTGCAGTTGCTGCAAGGTTTACTGAATCTGTTATTTCTTTACTCTCTCCTGTTATATCGGAGAAGGTGTATTCAGCCCTTGTCCCGGAGAAAGTATTTATTATTTTCTTTATCCTTTTAAAAAAGAAATATACACTGCTTTCTCTCTAAACAGGCGTTTTGTTGCGATCCTGGATGGATGCTGTAGATAGCATTCTCCCCGCGCCACAAATCTGGCACCCGGTCTGTAGCGCTTGACCTGTTTCCCTGC
>CAYYXJ010000183.1:0-5599 GCA_964475455.1 uncultured Clostridiaceae bacterium
GACACAGAGACCGATACAAAAATAGAATCATCGGGAATTTTTATTCTTGAACCAAAGGGCAGAAATGGATTTGGGTATGATCCGTATTTTTATATTAATGAATTTAAGACAACAATGGCAAATATTGATGACATACAAAAGAATTCAATTAGCCATAGGGGAGCTGCATTGAATCAATTTTCAAATTTCCTAAGGAGAAACGGATTATGACTTTATCTTTTATCCTTATAACTTCACTTGCCCTTTCGCTTGATGCATTTGCTGTTTCTGTGAGCTGCGGGATAACACAGGGAACCAAAAAGACATTTGATAAAATAAGACTTGCTGTCTTTTTCGGACTTTTCCAAGGTATCATGCCTCTTATATCCTACTATCTTTCAAGTTGGTTTTTACCTGAAAACTGGAAATATGCAGGATATGTTTCCTTTTTAATAATGATGGCAATCGGAATTCACATGATAGTTGAATTTATTCAGAAAGACGAAGAATGCGGCTATGGTCGTCTGACACTCAAAAGACTTATTTTCCTTTCCATCGCCACCAGTATTGATGCATTTGCTGCCGGTCTTACTTTTGTTCTTATGGATGGCAATATTTTCTTTGCTACTTCATGTATAGCCTTGATAACATTTGTGCTTTCACTTATCGGAGTCTTTTTCGGGTGCCGGATTGGTGACAGGCTGAAAAAAGGTGCAGAGCTTGCCGGCGCCGTAATGCTTATACTCATTGGCGTTAAATTTCTATTGGATGCAATTTTTTAATTGAAATTGATTGAAATTAAAATTCATATTATGTATAATTATACATAGCTTGTATATGAAGGGAAATTTATGAGATTTGCAATAATTTCCAATAATTCAAAGGATCCTGATGGTATATATTTAAAAAAAGTTACTGAAGAAGCTGAAAAAGCAGGCGGGATAATTAGTTTTTCCGGCTCATTTGGCATGGAAAGCGACTTACCTGCAAACTGGCACAAAGATGCTGATTTTATTCTGGCAATGGGTGGGGACGGAACCTTTCTAAATATAGCAGGCAGAACATCAGAACTTGGTATACCCATACTTGGCATAAACATAGGCTCAATGGGTTTTCTTGCTGCAATAGAAGTCAAGGATTCAGAATCAGCCTTTGAAAAACTTATCAATTGTGAATACTCAATAAGCCCCAGAATGATGGTTAGCGCAGATATTTTCAGGAGTGGGAAAAAAGTTGCAGGTGTGGTTGCCCTTAACGACATTGTAATTTCAAGGGTTTTATTGTCAAGGATAGTAACTATAGAGACCTACATTGACAACAATTTCATTGACACTTTTCCAGGAGACGGGATTATAGTATCAACTCCCACAGGCTCAACAGGATATTCCTTGTCCGCAGGAGGACCGGTGATTGACCATTCACTTGAACTTATGCTCATAACTCCAATATGTCCTCATATAATGCATGCAAGGCCATTTGTTACAGGAGCAGAATCAAGTATAAAGCTGGTTGTCAGTGAATCAACTGAATACAGATGCACTTTAACTGCAGACGGACAAAAAGGTATAGAACTTTTCGGGGGAGATGAAGTTTTTGTATCAAAGGGTACTGATGTCATCAAGATGGCTTATATTGGTGAAAGTGACCTTTATGATACATTGCGAAAAAAGATTTATTATAGAAAGGCTGGGGGATAATGAAACACAACAGACATATTAAGATTCTTTCAATAATTCAGGAGAAAAGCATAAAGACTCAGGAAGAACTTGCAGATGAATTAATGGCCGCGGGTTATAATGTTACCCAGGCAACGGTTTCAAGGGATATAAAGGATTTAAAGCTTGTTAAAAAGACTGATGAATCCGGGACTGTTCGCTATGCAGCTGACAAAAAGAACAAGGAAGTCATCTCTGAACGACTTATAACAGTTCTGAAACAATCATATATTTCATCTGAATCGGCCGGGAATCTTCTTATTATAAAAACCCTTCCGGGTATGGCACAGGCTGCGGCTTCAGCGATAGATGCCTATGATTTTGATAATCTTGCCGGGACAATAGCAGGAGACGACACAATTTTTGTAGCTATGAAAACATATGAAGATTCACTTGCTTTAATGGCATTTTTGAACTCAGAGCTGAGGTAAGTATTTGTTAAAACAAATCAGTATACAAAACTTTGCAATTTTTAAAGAGGCCGTCTTTGAGCCAACAAAAGGTTATAATGTCATAACCGGTGAATCAGGTGCGGGGAAATCTGTTGTTGTAAATGCTCTTTCACTGATAAGAGGAGCAAGGGCTTATAAGGAAATGATAAGAACAGGCAACGACTTTGCAGTTGTTGAAGCCGTTTTTGAACTTTCAGAAGAAAAGATGAAACAGCTTGGTGCAAACGATTCAACACTTGTAATTACAAGGCGAATCAATTCAGAGAAAGTTTCTGAATGCAGAATCAACAATAAAATACGTCCCTTGTCGGAACTGGTGGAGATAACAGAAAATCTTATTGATATACATGGCCAGTATGAAAATCAAACACTGGCCGATTCCGAAAACCATTTATCATTTCTTGATGCATTTTCAGGAAAAACCCTGCACGAAAAGATTAATGCATATGATACTAAATTAAATGATTATGAAAAATTAATAAAAGAAATTGTTCTTTTTTCCGGCAGTGATGCTGAAAGAGAAAGAAACAAGGAAATATATTCTTTTCAGATCAATGAAATAGATGCAGCCGAACTTGAAGGAATTTCTGAAGAAGAATTGCTTGAAAAATGGAATTTCATGAAGAATGCTGAGAAGTTCATGAAAGAGACTCAAAAAGCATATCTTCTACTTGAGAACGAAAACAATTCCCCCTACGAAATTATCACTGAGGTTTATAAAATACTGGCAAATCTTCCTGATCATTCAGAAATAAATGATATTTCTGAAAAACTAAATGAGACTTCATATCTGTTGCTCGAAACAATTTCTGAACTCAGGGATTTTAATGAAAACAACACTTTTGATCAAATTGAATTTGAAAAACTCATTGAAACTATGGATAACCTGAAGAAGTTAAAGAGAAAATACGGCAATTCAATTGCTGATATTCTGGCTTATAGAGAAAAGATTTCAGATGAGCTTCAGTCAATAGAAAATTTTGAGAAAAACAACAGTGTTATGTTGAACAGAGTTTCAGAACTTGAATCAGAATTACTAACAATGGACAGGGAATTAAGTGAAATAAGACATGAGAGTGCTTTGCAATTAAGACAAAAACTCCTTTTAGAACTATCCGAAATGGGTATGGCCGATTCAGAATTTACTGTTGATTTAAAAACAATTGAAACTAAAAATTCACTCGGATACATTGACTTTAAGAAAGGCGGAATGACACGCTGCGAGTTTTTCATCACTCTTAACAAAGGTCTTGAACCTCAGCCACTTGGAAAGGTCGCCTCAGGTGGAGAAATGTCAAGGATAATGCTCGCTTTCAAGACTTTATATACTTTCAGAGATGAGACAGAAACTATAGTATTTGATGAAATTGATTCCGGCCTAAGTGGTGAAGCAGCAAAATCCGTGGCATCAAAACTAGCCGTTCTATCTGAAAAGAAACAGGTTTTATGTATTACACATTTACCCCAGATTGCTGCAAGAAAAGGTTCACATTTCATCATAGAAAAAAAAGCTGTTGAAGATATGGTAATGGCCTCCATTCGTGAAGCAGTATCTTCTGAAGATGTCATAAAACAGATTGCATCACTTACTGATGGGGAAACACTGACGAATGAAGCAATACTGCATGCTAAATCGCTTTACAAACAATTCAATTAGTGCTTTTAAAATTTGTTTTTAAATAATATAATATTAATATCGGAGGTAATTATGCTTTCAAAACAAGATATATCAGCGAAGGTAACTGAGATTATAAATAAAACACAGATTATAGATGTACATACACATCTTTTCCCTTCCGAGTTCAAGAATCTGTCCTTATGGGGACCGGATGAATTAATTACATATCACTATTTAATAGCAGAAGCGATCAAAGCAACTAATATTCCTTATAATGATTTTTGGGAAAAATCAAAAAGGGAGCAAGCTGATTTCATATTTGAAAATCTTTTTATTAAACGAACTCCATTAAGTGAGGCGACCAGGGGAGTTTTAACTGTTTTTTCAGAACTTGGTATAGATTTATCTGCAGGCAACCTTCAATCAGCAAGAAAAAAATACAATGAATTCAATTTGTCTGATTTTACGGATTTTGTTTTTGAAAAAGCAAATATAAAATCCCTGGTTATGACAAATGACATATTTGATGATTATGAATATCATTTATGGACTTCAGACATTAAATTTGATAAAAGATTCAAAACTGCCATGCGTCTTGATGTATTGCTTAATGACTACAATGCAGCAAGATACCATCTATTGGAAGCTGGATATGATGTCGGCAGGACTTTAAACGGAATTGCAAAAAGGGAAATCCGTCGTTTTATTTCAGAAAAAATTGATATGCTGGGAGCACTGTATGTTGCAGTATCACTTCCACCGGAATTTTCCGAACCAATGGATGACCTGCGAAACATTCTTCTGGAAGATTGCGTTTTCCCGGTCTGTTTTGAAAAAAATGTACCCATTGCACTTATGATAGGTGTTAAAAGAAGAATAAACCCGGACCTTGACCTTGCGGGGGACAGTGTAGGAAAATCAAACATAGAAGCTGTTGAGTTCTTGTGCCGAAAATTCTATAGAAATAAATTCATGGTTACAATGTTATCCAGGGAAAACCAGCATGAACTATGTGTTGCGGCCCGAAAATTCCCAAATCTTTTTCTTTTTGGCTGCTGGTGGTTTATGAATACTCCTTCAATGATTGAAGAAATGACCAAAATGCGCCTTGAGCTATTGGGTACTTCTTTCATGCCCCAGCACTCTGATGCAAGGGTAATGGACCAGTTGATTTATAAATGGAAGCACAGCAAGAAAGTCATTGCTAAGGTTCTTACAGAGAAATATGAGGACCTTTATGATTGCGGATGGCTGATTGAAGATGAAACTATCAGGAGAGATGTTGAAAAACTATTCGGCGGCAACTTTGAAGATTTTCTTAAATTGGAACTATAAGCGGTATGTATAAACTACTTATATTTGATGCGGACCATACCCTTTGGGATTTTGACAAGGCAGAAAAAGAAGCCATACAAAAAATTTTCAGAGATATAAAATATGATTTCAAGATAAAGGCGAAAAATATGCTTGCCCTGAATACGAAATCGACTGATAATGATTTCTTCTACGGAAAAGCTTATGCCTCGGGCGATGTGCATTTACACGGAACCGATATTGCCACCAATATTGATATTGATGTGAAATCGCAGCCTAAAACTAAAGTTTATATATCGGTAGGAGGCGCTGCTGTTGCCAATGAAAATGATTTTATAAGTTTTGTTCAAATAGACTCGGTGGAAATTCCAAAATCTCTTCCATCAAAAATAAATAGAAGTACACCACTAAATTTGAGTATGAATCTGGATGTTACTCCGGATGCGGAGATACAATTGATAATCAGCCCTCAGGCTGGAGATATGATAGCTGCAAATGGAACAGGCAGCTTGCGGATGCTT
>CAYYXJ010000184.1:0-5584 GCA_964475455.1 uncultured Clostridiaceae bacterium
AAACATAAATGATTGGATTGGTGATTGGAAATGTGAAAATATCTATGATTCCTATGGAAATCTAACATTAGGGAGTCTTTACCTTTGGGACTCAAACACAAATAAGTTTG
The DNA here is from genome assembly GCA_964475455.1 of uncultured Clostridiaceae bacterium. Taxonomy (GTDB): domain Bacteria; phylum Bacillota; class Clostridia; order DUPQ01; family DUPQ01; genus JAFGQE01. Next base: position 111 of record CAYYXJ010000184.1, read on the forward strand.
AATTGCAAGCAAAGGATTTTTGTTATTACGATGGCTATACCTTTTATGAAAGCCAAACCATATGTTCCTCAGATAGCCTATTGTGGCATGGGCAGAATCTAAATACCGAAGGAACATATTATGCAAATTACATTTCCGTGACAGGACGGGATAGTATTTATGAAATGACTTTAATTACTAATCCTAATCCATCAAATTTCAGCATAACTGGGTCAAATATTGTATATGAAAACGAAACGGTTTTATATTCTGTCCCTGAAAATACTGAAGTCAGTTATAATTGGGAAGTAGATAATGGTGACCCAAGTTCTATTCCTTCTTTTAACTCTGCAAACATACAATGGGGCAGTATCGGAGAGGGTTTCGTTTATTGCATTGCTGAAAATCAATATGGCTGCCTAAGCGATAGCTCAAAACTCCAAGTAACTGTTGGCACAACAGGTTTAAATAATCAATTGAGTGACAATATAAACCTCTATCCAAATCCTGTAGAAGATATTTTATACATTGAAACTTATCTTGACTTTTATAAAATTGAAATCTTTGATATGACAGGGAAGGCATTGATAATTTCTAATTCTAAGAAACAAAGCATTAATACGTCATTATTAAAAAGCGGAGCTTATATTCTTAAAATAAAAGATGATAAGGGTAAATTGATAGATAGGAAAATTATAATTAAGGAGTAGTAACTCAAAATTAAGTCAGACTCGGTTCTCCACTTGGTACAGAAAACTTTAAACAATTGTTCGGAGGGGTTTAAAACTTGACTTCAAGCCTTCTTGTCATCATAATGTCCGATTGCAGATACAATTAGTACTTGTACCTTGCCTTCAATTACCCTATATATAATTCTGTCCTTTTTATTAATTCTTCTTGACCAATATCCGGATAAGTTATATTTGAGTGCTTCAGGATTTCCAACACCTAAATAGGGCGTTTCTGATAATTCGAGGAAAATTCGTTCTATTTTTTTAATTACAGCTTGATTACCTGATTTGTAGTGAACTTGAAGCTCTTTCCTGGCTCGGCTGGATATTTCTATAGAATACTTGCCCATATGTTATCAGGATCTTCAATTGGAGTGGTTTTACCTTGGGCTAATTCTGCCTCTGCTACTTTGATATACTCAATCAAAGTATCATTAACCGATAAACGATCAGTATCTCCAATAGGAGCTAGAATATAGGCCTTATCTTTTCCTCTTTGGACGATCACTTGCTCATTTTGATCTACAAGATCAAAATACTTCTTTTGATTGTCTCTAAATTCTCTACTGCTAATTATCATCATAATCGTATATGTGTGTACCAATATGGTACAAATATACGGATTATTGTTTGTTATTCCAATATATAAATAGCGTTTATTATATCCCTCACTAATTGATATTTCAATTATCCCAGCTATTTTGAAGGCGGTCAGAAATGCCTGCCATTTTTGTTTTAATTAATCTGGTGGAGTCCCGAGAATAAACAAATTCCAATGAGACTATTGCTTTATTGAACTGGAGATTATCTAATTTTCAGCGCTCTATCTTTCCTTGCATAAGCAAATCCAATGCTTCATTGTATGACCCGGCTGCAATAATATTTCCTGAATTAACAAAGAATATCTCATCCGCATTCTCGATGGTATTCAGGCGATGAGCAATGATAACCTTTGCGGTTGATGCCGGAAGATTTTTCAGAATTGCTTCAAGATGCTGTTCGGTTACGGTATCAATATTTGCTGTTGCCTCATCAAGTATAAGAAGCTCCGGCTTACGCAATATTGCCCTCATAAAAGCGATAATTTGTTTCTGGCCGAGACTTATTCCATCACCAGTTAGCTTGACAGGCGTATCAAGTCCTTGATCAAAGCTTTTAACCAGGTCCATAAGTTGGGTTTCTCGAGGGCACTTTCAAGTTGGTCAATTGAGAGACCCGAGCATTCAGGATTACCATACAGAATATTTTCGCGGACTGTGCCAGGGAAAAGCAAAGGTTCCTGGAGAATAAACCCGATCTTCGAAGCTCTCTCACATGGCGTATATGACCTAATATCCCTGCCATCAAGCTGTATGGTTCCTTTCGTTGTATCGTAAAGGCGTGCAATAAGCGATGCAGTGGTTGTTTTGCCACCACCTGTGGGACCCACAAATGCATAAGTTTTCCCTCTTTGTAGATCGAAGTTTACATTATGCAAAACTTCCTTTCCATTCGGGTAGGAAAACGATACATTGCCAAAATGTGAGTAGGCTGAACTTTTTTCTCTGCCCATATCAGGAACAATTTTTAGGTTGTTCTCAAAAGAAAGCAGAAGTGTAATCCTGTCCATTGCCGCCAATGCCATCTGAAAGCTTGCCCACAGAGCGGCCATTTGACGTAAGGGATTATAGAAATTTGTGATGTACGCAAGAAAACTGATAAGCAAACCAATTGTAAAATGTCCTTTGATTATAAGCCAGATTCCGAGTGAGAGAACTACCAGCAGACCCATGTTAGAAGCAAAGGTGTAGATTGGTGTAAGTATATTATTAGCGATTCCTGCATGTACTGACTTTTTGTAATTCTCATCGTTGGCTAGCTTGAAGCGTTTTCGAAAATAATCACGTCTGTTAAAGGCTATCACCACCCTGAAATTTGCCAGATTCTCCTGGATTTCAGCTGAGAGCTTACCAAGGCTTTTTAAGCTTGCTTCATTTTTCTTTCTTATCCAGGGAGAAGTCGATTTGGTAATTATCAGTATGATAAGCGCGGGAGACAATGCTGCAAGGCCCAGTGGCAAATTAATCACCAGAAGAATAATTCCTGCTCCGGTCATTGTAATCAGACTTCCAATAAAACGCATCAGCGATTGGGAAAAGAATTGGTTTACCTGGTCAGTATCATTATTGATTCGTGATATCAGGTCTCCAGCCTTATTCTGGTTGAAGAAATCGAGTGGCAAGTCTTGCAGTTTATTGAATACTGAATTTCTCAGGTTGAATAGCATTCGTTGACCGATTCCTCCCATCAACAGCATCTGGACATAGTTGACAATAAATGCAGCAATATATGTGGCAAGGAGTATCCCGGAAAAAAGAAGCAAGCCGTGATAATTTTTTGTCAGTACATGGGTATCTATAGTATAACCAACGAGGTATGGCCCAAGGAGACTAAGTCCTGCATTCAGGAATATTGCAATAAATGCAATAATCAGGTTGCGGCGTTCACCGCTGATAATTGTAATAAGCTTTCTTAATGATGTATAGATCGGTTGCTTCTTTTTTGCTTTTTCCGATTCCTGATTCAGATTATACTTCATAGTGATGTGTGCTTTTTTGTGAACTGTATATCTGATTATATTCAGGTGAACTCTCTAGTAAATCCTTATGTTTTCCGGAAGCAACAACCTCGCCCATCATAAGTAATATTATTTGGTCATATTCTTTCACCGGGGCTATATTCTGTGAAACAGATAAAAGTGTCAGATCCGGATAATTACTCTGGATATTGCAAAAAATCTTGTTCTCCGTTTTTAAGTCAACCCTGGAGGTAAAATCGTCGAGTAGCAATATTTTTGGATTTAAGGCCAGAGCCCTGGCAAGCATGATTCTTTGTTTTTGTCCCCCTGAGAGATTGGTCCCTCTTTCAGAAACGATCGTGTTGAGTTTTTCCGGTAGAGATTTGATAAAATCAGTCAACTCAGCTGTTTCGATTGCTTTCCCAACGGATTCCTCTGTCACAGAATCATTGAAGGCAATATTCTCCATAAGACTCATATTAAAAATTATGCTGTCCTGAAATACAATGCCCAACTGTTTGTGGATGATTTCTCTTGAATATTTTTCTATTGAGATCCCATCAAATGTAAGCTTTCCCTCATCAGGTGTAATCAGGTTGGCAATAAGATATAGCAACTGACTCTTTCCTGCAGCAGTGGGGCCAATGATGGCAATTTTACTTCCTGGATTTAATGAGAAAGAAACGTCTTTAAGCACCGGTTTGTCATCATATCTTAGAGATATATTTTTCAGTTGAATTTCTCCGCTTAAATCAGTGTCAATTGTTCCGGGTTCTGTTGGTTTCGGTTCATCCAATACCTGTTGCACCCGCTCGTAGGATGCGGTAGCAGAGGCGATAATATTGCTCATGAATCCGATCATCATTATTGGAAATATTAACATCACAATGTAACTGTTGAAGGCGGCAAAATTACCCAGTGATAGGGTGTCATTCACAACAAAATGACCCCCAAGGGCAAGAATAGTAACAACTGCAAGGTTTGCCACAAACATGATTATCGGGACAAGGACTGAAAATAACCTTACGATTGATAATCCCAGATCACGCGATTCAATGTTCTTTTCCAGGAATTTCTGGTTCTCAGGTTGTTGCGAATTCAAAACTCTTATAAGCGCTGAACCCAGAATACTTTCATTGATTATACTGTTAAGTCCGTCAATTACCTTCCGGCTCTTTTTGAAAATGACTTTTACTTTACTGAAAACAATAAAAAAGGCAGTTGCTATAACAGGAACAATAATGAGCACTGTCAGGGCAAGTATCACGTTTATGCTAATAAGTAATACTGCAGCACCAATAATTACAAAAAGGGAAGAAATAATATTAACAAAGGCCATGGAAACAAACATTTTCACCGAGTCCATATCTGAAGTCATATTCGTCAGTAATTTAGCCGGATTTGATTTCAGAATATATGCATAGCTTTGTTGTGAGATTATATTTGCAAGTTTACTGCGGAGATCTTTTGCAACTCTCTCTGCAGTTAGAGTCTGAATAACACCTTGAAAAAACGTGACAACAAAAATTACTGTTGCGGCTATTAGGAATTCCTTAATTACTATTATAGCATCAAAGCTATTTGCTGCGTAAGCATCGATGGCACGAGCAATGATTTTAGGAATAAAGAGGTTGACACTGCTTCCTGCCAGGGCAAGAATGATCAAAATAATGACAATTCCCTTATAAGATTTCAGCACACTGAATAGTCCGGCTTTCTTCCTTGTTCCCACCTCTTGTTTCTTTTTTGATTTTTTCACTTATTGTTTATGTCTAGTGAATTTTTCAATGTTAATAAATTTTGATTTAAAATTCGTTTCTATGCATATTAATTATAGTGTAACTTTTTTTTAAAAAAAAAGTTAAATTTGAGTAAGTCTGTCCCCGCTTATAAAAGAAGCTTTCATCTTCAGGGTTTTTCCATGTAACTTATATATACCTTTGTCCCCTCTCAAATGAACATCTATGGAATTGAATTTTTGCAGCCTTAGTAGTGGTAGCAGCGGAAACTGTTATTATCTCGGTAATGAGTATAATGGCATCTTAATCGATGCTGGAATTCCCGCTGGGACTATCCGAAAGTTCCTGAAGAACAAGGATATATCCATACAGTCTATTATGGGTGTACTGGTAACACACAACAATACGGATCATATCAGAGGATTGGAATTGTTGACCAGAACAAACAATCTACCTGTCTTTACTACT
>CAYYXJ010000185.1:0-5573 GCA_964475455.1 uncultured Clostridiaceae bacterium
AAAATTCTTATTGTTAATCTAGATATTTTGATGAACTTAATCTGGATAACCTATTTTAAATTTCCAATAAATACAACCAAATACAATTATTATTATCAGTATTGAAGAGAAACCTGCGATTTGTTTACTAATATAATATGAATCCGGGTGGAATTCAAACCTGATTGTATGATTTCCTTCAGGGATAAGCATTCCCCTGAGAATATAATTTACTTGTACATGACCAGCAGGTTTGTCGTCAATATAAGCCTTCCATCCTTTAGGGTAGTAAATTTCGGAGAAAACAGCAAACCGGTTTCCGGTAGTTAATGATTCATATCTCAATTCATCAGGCGCATATGAAATGAGTTTAATCTGATCCATTGAATCAGGCACAGTAAATTGATTTTCAGGTATTATTGAGTTGAACTTTCTATGAATGATCGCGGTTTTTGAGGGCTTAATATCATGTAAGGCATCAATTTCTTCGTCGGCAGAATCAACCCAAAATAAACTATCAACAAACCATGCATTACCGAGAGCATCAGGGTTAACAACCACCCGGGTTGATTTGCGGTCTTCAGTAGGTTGAATGATATATTTAGTATTAAGCATATTGATCACAGTCAGGTTTGAACGGGAAATATGTCTTTCGATAATTTCCTGGTACCTTTTCAGTTTGGCGCCATGATATCCGCCAATAGATTTATGGAAATAGGAGGTAGAGGCATCATTAAACGGATCGAGGCTTAAATTCAAAACCCTGTAATATGTTGTGTCGTTTAATATTTGTCGGTCTGCATTTGAAGGAGAAATAATTTCCTTATTTGCTTTTTTACTGACGAAATGAGAATTATTTAAATATCTTTTACCGATAGGCCAAAGATCAACCAGGAATAAAAGTGCCAATAAAAGAAGGAAGTATTGCCGGGATATTTTTTTTTTCAAAAAAAGTAAAATCAATAAAGCGCCTGCAGTTATCAATCCCAGTGATCTGAATGCATCGGCGCGTAATAAAGCAGCTCTGTCAGCTTTAAGTGCACTGATTATCTGAGGCGGCATATTTGCATCGCCTGAGGATGAGTAATTGAGAAGGGTATAACCAATAATCCCAAAGAAGAGACAAATCCCTCCTGTAATGAGATAGCTGTACTTAAGCGGATTAAGGGATTGTTTTATATTATTTTCCTCATGCAGTATCTTTTTAAGACCCAGTATTGCTCCAAATGGCATAATAAAACTAGCAATCACAAGGATCATAGAAACGGTTCTGAATTTATCATAAGCAGGGAAATAATCAATAAATAGTCCGGAAAGAAACTGAAAATGTTTTCCCCACGCCAGCATAACAGAAAATAAAACGGTGGTAATAAGCCAGTACTTTAAAGATCCTTCTAAAAGGAATAATGCCAGAATGAACAGGAAGATACTAACTGCTCCAATATATACAGGTCCTACGGTAAATCTTTGTGGCCCGTGGTACGTTGGCATTCGTGAGATAATGTTCCGGATTTCATGTTCAGGATACCCGCTTTTTCTAAGTAATTTATGAACTTCACCATCCCGGGGAAGATGTGAAACAGAAGGACCTCCCATGAAATTCGGGATCAGTAAATTCATTGTTTCCGGAATACCATAACTGTAATCATTGAGAATGTAACTTTTATCCAGTCCGGACGTTTGATCTCCACTGTCTTCAGTTAGTTCGGATGGACTTCGTGTGCTGAATTTTCCATATTCATAGGTCATCCAGAAGGTCGAAATATTGGGCAGAATGGCAAGTAAAACAGCAATACAGAAAGTGGCTGAGGATATAAAAAACTTTCTGAGATTCTTTTGAATTATTGAGTCGTAGGCTCTAAAAAGAATATAGAGTCCTGCAGTAAGGAACATATAATACGTAATCTGATAATGGTTGCAGGATATTTGTATTCCTGTGGCAATTAACGTGATAAGTCCTCCCGTTATATATTTCCCTTTATAGAGTAAAATAATTCCGGCAATTACCGGTGCCATATATCCGATTGCATAAGCTTTGCTAATATGGCCGGCATAAATGATAATCAGGTTATATGAAATGAATGCGAAAGCAATAGCTCCTGCAAATGAGAGAAAAATATTTGTTTTCAGAATACGCAGGAAAAAATAGAAACCAGCAAGATAAACAAACAGGATGCCTACAGTTAAATAAGGCAGAAACAATCGCCCCAAAGGGTGAAGTTTGTGGAAGATATTAAATACATTTCCACCTCTGATCTGATAAGCAGGCATGCCGCCAAACATTGAATTGGTCCAGAGTGCATCTTTTCCAGTATGTTCATGATAATCAACAAGCTCTTTATTCATTCCCCTTGCCTGTATCATATCGCTCTGAGGCAGAACCTTGTTTTCAATTACAGGGCTGAAATAAGCATAAGAAATTATAATAAAAGCAATTATTGCCAGGCAGTCAGGGATTAATACCTTTACTATCTTCATACGATAAAGAATGAGATGGGTTTTATTATGTTAAGTTATTTAATCTGCAAAAAAAGCATCTCTAAGTTACGCTATTTTCTCAAATAACTTTTTAAAACTTAATTTTTCAGCAACTATCTTATTCAACTCATCAATTGTTACTCTTTCCTGCAACATGGTGTCTCTGTATCTTAGGGTAACAGTTCTGTCTTTCACAGTCTGGTGATCCACTGTAATGCAATAGGGAGTGCCGATGGCATCTTGTCTTCTGTATCTTCTTCCAATAGAATCTTTTTCATCATACTGGCAGTAGAAATCAAATTTCAATTTTTCAATGATTTCTCTGGCGATTTCAGGAAGCCCGTCTTTCTTGATCAGCGGCAGTACAGCGATTTTTACCGGTGCCAGTGGAGGGGGAATTTTCATTACGACCCGCAGATCTTTTGTCCCATCCTCTTTAGTCAGGGTTTCTTCAAAATATGAGGCAGAAATAATCTGAAGGAACATTCTGTCCAAACCAATAGATGTTTCAATTACATAAGGGATAAATGATTCACCTGTTTCGGTATTAAAGTATCGCAATTTCTTCCCAGAATATTTTTCATGACTTTTCAGATCAAAGTCAGTTCTTGAATGGATACCCTCCACTTCTTTAAAACCGATTGGGAAGCGATATTCAATATCAGTTGCGGCATTTGCATAATGAGCAGGTTTTTCATGGTCGTGAAACCGGTATTGATCGTCACCAAACCCCAGAGCTTTGTGCCATTTCATTCTGAAATCCTTCCAGGTACGAAACCATTCAAGTTCTTTTCCCGGTTCTACAAAAAACTGCATCTCCATTTGTTCGAATTCCCGCATTCTGAATATGAATTGTCGGGCAACTATTTCGTTACGGAATGCTTTTCCGATCTGGGCAATCCCAAAAGGGATTTTCATCCTTCCGGATTTCTGAACATTCAGGTAATTAACGAATATCCCCTGGGCTGTTTCAGGGCGAAGGTACACTTTAATTGCACCATCGGAGGTAGAACCCATTTCGGTTGAGAACATAAGATTAAATTGCCTGATGTCTGTCCAGTTTCTCGTTCCTGAGACAGGGCACGTTATCTCATAATCCATAATGATCTGCTTCAGTTCATTCAGGTCATTCTCATTCAATGCTTTAGAGTACCTTAAATGAAGCTGGTTGACTTTTTCAGAAATTTCCTGAATTTTTGGATTTGTTTGCCGGAAAAGTCCCTCATTAAATTTATCTCCGAAACGTTTTGATGCTTTTTCAATCTCTTTCCCGATTTTATTATTCAGTTTTTCAAGTTCATCTTCAATCAGAACATCAGCCCTGTATCTCTTTTTTGAGTCTTTGTTATCAATAAGAGGATCATTGAAAGCATCCACATGACCTGATGCTTTCCATATTGTGGGGTGCATAAATATTGCAGAATCTATTCCAACCACATTCTCATGAAGCAAGGTCATGGAATCCCACCAATATTTCTTGATATTGTTTTTTAATTCAACTCCATACTGACCGTAGTCATATACAGCAGAAAGTCCGTCATAGATCTCACTGGATTGAAAAACAAAACCATATTCTTTACAGTGTGCAATCAGTTTTTTAAAAGTATCTTCCTGGTTCATGAGTTGTATATTATTATGAAAGTTGAAGGCACAAAAATAAATTAAAAACTTTGGTTTTCATATAATGAACGGTAAAAGGTTAAGGAAATGATTATTTGGATGGATGGAATAAGAGAGACATACAGAATAGTGGTTTAATGAGAGAAGGTGAAATTATATAAATAACTTTCAGGGAGATAAAGAATTAATTATCTTTACACTGAATTTATTTTGCCGGGAAAAGAGCATGATACAGGAATCCGACTTTCCACTTCTTACTAAAATAAATAGTCCTTCTGACCTGAAGAAGCTTAAGGTTGAGGATTTATTGCCTCTAAGTGAAGAATTAAGGAAGTTCATCATTGATGTGGTTTCTTCAAATCCGGGTCATTTCGGAGCAAGTCTTGGTGTGGTTGAACTGACAATTGCTCTGCATTACGTATTTAACACTCCTTATGATAAGATAGTATGGGATGTAGGGCATCAGGCATATGCTCATAAAATCCTTACGGGAAGACGAGATGTTTTTCATACGCATCGTAAATATGGAGGTATTAGTGGTTTCCCAAAAATAACTGAGAGTGAGTACGACGCTTTTGGTACTGGTCATGCTTCAACTTCGATATCTGCAGCCTTAGGGATTGATCTTGCTCTTCAGCACATGGGTGAAAGACGTCAGGTTGTAGCTATTATCGGTGATGGTTCACTCACCGGTGGGATGGCTTATGAAGGATTAAACCATGCAGGAATTGAAAACACAAATTTACTTGTGATCCTCAATGATAATCATATGGCCATTGATCCAAATGTTGGAGCGATGAAGGATTATCTGCTTGATATAACCACTTCCAAAACCTATAACAAGGTTAAAAATGAGATATGGAACTTATTGGGTCATTTTAATAAGTTAGCGCCGGAAGCAAGAACTTCGTTACAGGTTATAGAAAATGCCTTCAAGTCACTTCTTTTAAAACATAGCAATTTATTTGAGGCATTGAATTTCAGGTATTTTGGACCGGTTGACGGGCATGATACAGCGCATCTGGTTAAGGTATTGAAAGATTTGAGTGATATTCCGGGACCGAAATTATTACATTGTATCACGGTTAAAGGGAAAGGATTCAGGCAGGCTGAGATTCATCAGACTGCTTATCATTCGCCTGGTAAATTTAATAAATATACCGGAGAGATTTTTTCGGAGAAGTCTGATACAGCCTTACCTATGCGATTCCAGGATGTTTTTGGGGAAACTATCCTTGAACTGGCTTTAAAAAATGAAAAAATAGTGGGAATAACACCTGCCATGCCAACAGGATGTTCTCTCAAGATAATGATGGATAAGCTCCCTGAAAGAACATATGATGTTGGGATTGCCGAACAACATGCTGTTACATTTGCTGCCGGACTGGCCATACAGGGAGTTAAGCCTTATTGTAATATTTATTCCAGTTTTTTACAAAGATCATATGATCAGGTAATTCATGATGTGGCCATCCAGAATTTAAATGTAGTGTTTT
>CAYYXJ010000186.1:0-5559 GCA_964475455.1 uncultured Clostridiaceae bacterium
AGATTGGTATTGTTATTAAAAGATAACCTAACATAAGAAAGGTCAGAACTTCAAATGACCTGTAGGTAAGTGCTTCAACTTCACGAACACTCTTTGTAAATTCTGCTACTGCTATGACTGATAACAGGGAGGAATCCTTTACAAGAGATGACATCTGACCTGCAAGAGCCGGTAGAATCCTTCTGAAAACCTGTGGAAAAACAATGTATCTGTATGTCTGATACGATGTAAATCCAAGGGATTTTGATGTTACCCATTGCGATTCGGGAATACTTTGTATACCGCCTCTTATTATTTCTGTTATATAAGCACCTGTAAAAATTGAAAGAATTAAAACACCTACAATAAATTTACTGTCTAATCCTACTGCAGTGGCAATTATAAAGTAAAAGAATATAATCTGGACAAGAAACGGGGTTCCTCTGATTCCTTCAACATAAGCTCGTGCAAGATACCTGAAAAACAGTATTCTGCTTTGTAAGCCTGCCGCACTGATTATTCCAATCAATACAGATACAATAATCGATATGCCGGCAAGTATAAATGTCATTCCATAGCCTTTTAGGATATTAACTCTATAAGTCCATATTACTGTCCAGTCAAACTTATATCCCAGACTTAAAAGTGCCAGCAGAAAGATTCCTGCTATAAACGCTCCTACTAAAAATACATTTGTTGTTTTACCCAGCAAGCCGGGCTTATCACCCGGCGAGTCCAGTTTGAAAATTTTCTTCATTACTCCCATGCTTTCAGTCTATATCAAAGAAAAATGACAACCCTTGATCATCAAAAACCTTTTTGATTTCTCCAAGATACTGGTCTGCAAGTTCATTCATACCACCGCTTTCCTGGAATTCTTTAATAAATTTATTAACATCAACAAGAAGCTGTGTTGACTCCTTACTCAAGGCAGCTCCCCAGTACTCATAATCTTCCTGGAATGGGGTTAGTACAGCTTTGGTAGTATCAGCATGAATCTGTGCGTTTTTGTAAATAGTCATGGCATCATATATAAATGCGTCAGCTCTGCCCTGGGCAACTTCCAAAACACATGCAGTTTCAGTTTCAAAGACAACAATATTACTTTCGGGAAGATGTGCAAGTGCATAAGTATGGCCTGTTGTACCCTTCTTTACGGCAAGCTTCCTGTCATCAGCCTTAAGATCATTGAATTCCTGCACAGGGGACTCTTTGTTGACAAGCAAAGACAACTGTGATTTTGCATAAGGATCTGAAAAATTAACAGTTTTCTGCCGTTCTTCAGTAATTGTCATGGATGATATTATTATATCCACTTTTCCAGTTGTAAGAGATGGTATTAACCCCGACCACTCCATGGCTTCAATCCTAACAGGTCGATCAAGATATTCTCCAAGTGCGTAGGCCATCTTTACACTTATTCCATCAGGATTATCGTTTGCATCTTTTGTTTCAAATGGTGGATATGCTAATTCCATTCCCACAACCAATTCATTGTTATCTTTGTTTGTACAAGCAGACAGCGGAATCGCTAGAATCACAAACACCAGTGCTAAAATTAAAATTTTTCTCATTTCCCTCTCCATATCTATCAATATACACTTGGCATATGATATTTCTAATCAATATTTCTACATATCTTATTCCCTTAAAATGAAAACATATGCACTATCTAACTAATTTACTTCGGTAACTTTATATCCCTGAGCTTCTACAGCACTTTTTATAACTTCATCCTTTATATCTGTACCAACAATCACTGCCTCATTTTTCTCCAGATTTACCTCAACAGACTCAACACCATTTATAGCTTCCAGAGCCTTTTTAACCCTTCCTACACAATGCATGCAGCTCATGCCTTCAACTTGAATGATTTTCTTCATGCTTTCTTTCTTCCTTTCTTTTAAAGTTGTTGTACCAGGTTTAAATCCTTTTAAACGCAGGGCATTCAGAACCACTGAGACTGAACTGAAACTCATAGCTGCAGCAGCAATCATCGGATTCAACTTAATTCCAAGACTTATATAAAATATACCCGCAGCAACAGGTATTCCTATTACGTTATAGAAAAACGCCCAGAAAAGGTTCTGCTTGATATTTCTGATGGTTTTTCTGCTAAGCTCCATGGTTGTGGCAACGCCACCAAGGTCATCTCTCATCAAAATGACATCTGCCGAGTCAATGGCCACATCTGTTCCACTTCCCATAGCTATTCCCACATCTGCCTCTGCCAGGGCTACCGCATCATTTATACCATCACCGACCATGATAACCATACCGTCATTCTTAAGGTTTTTTATGACAGTTGCTTTTTCATCTGGCAGCACATCAGCAAAAACTTCACTGATACCGGCTTTCTTCCCAATGGCCCTTGCTGTTTGCTCATTGTCCCCCGTAAGCATAACAACGCGGTATCCACTTTCTATGAGCCTGTTTACGGTTGGAAGACTGCTTTGTTTTGGAATATCAGCAATGGCAATTATACCCGCTGCCTTTCCATCTATGGCCACATAGACAGGTGTCTTCCCTTCAACGGCAAATTTATCAGCTCTTTCCATGAGTTCTTCAATAATAATTTCTCTTTCAATGAACAGGGCACTTTTCCCTATTAAAATCTCAGAACCATCAGAAACAGCAACAACTCCGAAACCAGCAACAGATTCAAATTTTTCAACTCTCTTAATTTCAATGCCCCTTTTTTCAGCTTCCGTAACAATGGACTTTCCAAGGGGATGCTCTGAACCAGCCTCTGCGGAGGCCACCAATGAAAGAAGCTTGTTTTCATCAAAATTTGCTGCATAAATATCCGTAACAACAGGCTTACCAGAAGTAATGGTCCCTGTTTTGTCAAATACAATAGTCCTGGCTTTATGAATGATTTCAAGAGCTTCTCCACTTTTAATAAGAATACCTAGCTTTGCTCCTTTTCCTGTTCCCACCATTATTGCAGTCGGGGTCGCCAGCCCAAGTGCACATGGGCAGGATATTACTAGAACTGAAACTGCTATTGTAAATGCAAAAGCCGCTCCATATCCCATTATCATCCACACTGTGAATGATACAATTGAAATACCAATTACAATCGGGACGAAATACAAGCTGATTTTATCAGCAGTTCTTGCGATGGGAGCCTTTTTGCCCTGGGCATCTTCTACAAGCTTAATGATTTTTGAAAGAGTTGTTTCTTCTCCTGTTCTGGTTACCCTGAACAGGATACGTCCGTTACCATTTATGCTGCCTCCGGTTACATCATCACCCTCTTTTTTATCAACAGGCAGACTTTCTCCGGTAAGCATTGACTCATCAACGGCTGAATAGCCTTCAGTAACTTCCCCGTCAGCAGGATAACGCCCTCCGGGACGCATTACTATAATGTCGTCTTTCTTGATATCAGCTACGGGTATCCTTTCCTCAATTCCGTTGACAAGCCTGATTGCTTCATCGGGAACCAACTCCATGAGACTCTTTATTGCATCAGATGTTTTACCCTTTGCTCTGGCTTCAAAATATTTTCCTAAAGTTATAAGTGTCAGAATTACTGCCGCTGATTCAAAGTAAAGGTCATGGGAATATCGTGCTACATAACTTATGTCATTTATTGAAAAACCATATGCAAGCTGAAATATCACAAAAACGCCAAACGCAAAAGATGCAGCACTGCCTATTGCTATAAGAGAATCCATATTAGGCGATCTTTTCCATAGTGTTTTAAATCCTATTTTATAGAATTCTGTTCCAGCAATCATAACCGGTATTGTCAGGAGCATCTGCAGGATTGCCAGAATCAAGGAATTGGACACTCCTGTCAAGAATGTTGGCATCGGTAACCCGAGCATCCCACCCATTGCAAGGTAAAAAACAGGTAAAGTGAAAACCAGGGATATAATAAATCTTTTTTTCAAACTTTCTTCATGTATTTTTATAGAATCCTTTTCATCTGAAGCTGCATGAATATTAGCATCAACTACCTTGTAACCGGCACTTCTGACACTATTAGTGATGTCATTCTCTGAAACAAAGTTTTCATCAAATGACACACTCATTTTTTCAGTGGCATAATTAACTGATACTTCCTTAATCCCAGCAAGCTTACCAACACTATTTTCTATATTGACTGCACAAGCTGTGCAAGTCATACCTTCAATCGCAAACCGCTTCTCAGCCATCCGACCCTCCTCTTCCAATAATCAGGTCGGGAATAATTATTAGCTGACACCATGTTAACTAATAATTATTCCCGACCTGATTATTAGTCTTGTATAGTTTACCCAAATGATGCGATTTCATCACATAGAGGAGATGGAAATGTTCAGTTTTTCCAGAACTTCATCGATATCAGCGGATCTGTGGCTGTAATTTATGTAGGACACATTATATAGAGATATACCAGTGCTGTAAGCTTTTCTGAAAAAGGCGTCCACTGTATATGACCTTTCCATGCTGTCAGATTTTATTTTGGGACAAGGTCCCGGGCCATTGAAAGAAATGCCGATTCCCTTCTTTTCAAACATCTCATTAACTTCAGTCCAAAGCCTGGTTCCTTCTGCTATTAGGTAACCTGTAACATCTTCCCGTTGATAGATTTCAATAACCTTGAGGGCCGCTGCCAGGGACAGCTGCTCCCCTCCATAAGTTGATGAGATTGAAGCTCCCCTGTTAATTTCTTCCATTATTTCATTTTTCCCGCAGAAAACTGACAAAGGCATTCCATTGGCCATTCCTTTTGCAAAAACAGCAAGGTCGGGTGTTACACCGAAATATTCAGAGACACCACCGATAGCCATCCTGAATCCGGTTACAATTTCATCAAAAACCAATACTGTCTCATTGGCATCACATATTTTTCTCAGAAATGGATAAAATGTGCGACCCTTTTCCATTTCTTCATAATCTGCTGCAACGACCACAGCAGCTATGCTGTCTTTGTATGATTCAAATAATTCATTTATTGCAGCCGTGTCATTCCATTCAACGGTATGATGCAGCAAACTCAATTCTTCAACGATGCCTTTTGGAACACCTTTTGCAATGTCCCGCGGGTTTATCCTTGCACCTGTACTCAGGGTATTCAGCCATCCATTATAACCGATTTGTATAATATGCCTGCGCCCCGTATATGCCCGGGCAAGTTTAATGCACGCCGCCACTGCCTCACCACCGGTTTTAAGGAAACGTACTTTTTCAGCACAGGGAATCACCTCACAGAGTTTTTCTGCTGCTTCTGCTTCCAAAACTCCGGGATGACCGAAAACAACCCCCTTCTCAAGCTGCCTGATGATAGCCTCATTTACTTCCGGGTGACTATAACCCAGCGTAACAGGTCCCAGGCTGTTTCTAAAGTCGATGAACTCCCTGCCGTTGGCATCCCAAACACGGCAGCCTCTTCCCCGGTCTATAACTGCAGGTTCCTCCGGAAACAACCGGGCTTTCTTCGATCCTGTACTGGAACCACCTGCAACATATTTTTCAAGTTTTTTATAATAGTCATTGTTGTTTTTCATTTTTCACTCCATGCAAGGGGATTATCCTGACGCAAATGGTATATTCCATTAGGTTTTCTACAGGCACCAGATTAACCCT
>CAYYXJ010000187.1:0-5512 GCA_964475455.1 uncultured Clostridiaceae bacterium
TCCTGACAGATTAATATAATCAGCAACTTCAGTGAAGTTTGAAAATGATATCAGGACAGTACTGACAGCGGGATTGTTCAGGACGAAACTTATGGCAGCCTCTTTCCTGTTGTCTGAATCAGAAAAGCCATGTTGTACCAGAAACGGCATCGCCTGCTCCTGACTCTTCATAATTTTTGAGTAAACGTTCTGAATATTCGGAGGGATTTCCTTATTTTCCTTCTGGTAGTTTGTGACCATATTCGTCACAATATTATAAGCTCCCCCGAATGGGTCAGTCTTCATCAGGATTGCCCCGACATTCTTTTTTCCGCACCGTTCAAGAATTTTATCACCCATTTCCTGCTGGACATAGTTGTAAACGAACATTACAAGGTCATAACGCCCGCTGTCAACGGCTGAACATATTACCTTATCCATGGTCTCAGGTGGTTCTCCGGTGAAATTTGACCCATGGCATGAAACGCCGCTGAACCTCAAAATGCCCTCCTTCTTCATCTGCCTGGCTGCACTATGGAAAACTTTGTTCTCTGTCCCCCTGACTGTGTTTGCTGACCATAGCATAAGCCCGTCAATGTATGGCGTTTCAAGTCTTTCCAGCGACTTCCTTACCCTTGAGACAATATTTTCACGTGTATCCTTTTCGTTGACCGCAATCTTTGAGTTGATGAACAGTGATTCTCTTGGACAGCCTTTAATTGCCCGTCCAATGGTGACTTCACTGTTCCCCGCGGCATGCCCCTCAATTGTATCAATAAAATTAATGCCGCCTGCAATGGCTGCTTTAAGGATACTTTCGTTTGCCATACCCGGGAAGCCGTATCCTATGTCTGACACCCTGAACCCGGTACGTCCCAGTACCCTGTATTCCCGGATAACCGGCTGCTGCTGTTCCCGGTTGCGGTTTTCCCGGCCGTACATCGTGACCGGTCCTGCCATTCCGACACCAGCCATGCATACAGTTGATTTTGACAGGAATACCCTGCGGTTGATTCTTTTCATATTTATCGGAGTTTTTTAAAGAGATTAAAGTTACATCGCCGGACCAGGGAAGTCAAATAAATCATCCGGCAGTACTGAAACCTCGTTAAATATGAGGATTTGTTTATTTTTTATTCCTTCTGTACTCTTGCGGGACATATCGAAAGGCTATGTAACCTGTTGGGCTGTAATAAAGAGATACTTGACCTGGGTTTATTGGCAAAGTAACTTTGATAGGTGACCATCATTGATGTCAATTTTGTAATGGGTCTGGGTGTAACCTATGCTTTTAAGATACGGGATTAAGGAACCGGGAAGATTTTATGTGACTCCTTATCGCATTTTGGTACATTGAGAACATTATTTGGGACGTACAGCAAAGCCAGTTAAAGGATAATAGTTTACATTGACGCTGATTTTAACGGGGCACGCCGGGATACCGGGTCACTTAAATTCAGGAAATGAAAAAAGCAAAATCCTGTTCCTGCTATCTGATGCTTACCCTGCTTGTGGTACTCATGTTCAATACAAGTTGTGCCACCACGCTCATAAGAGAACTGCGCCGGCCTCCTGTTACACCCTCTGATTCTTCCATTAACGATGTCAAAGTACATATGAAAGACGGTTCGCTTTATGTGCTTGATATATTGGACATGGATAATAATTCAGATACTGCTTATGGATTCGGGATTTACTATGATAAATACAGGGATGTGATCATGGCAAACACTGATCCGTCCGGTCAGTGGACAGATAAGAGGTTCTCCATCGCCTTGCCTGATATTGCCCTTGTTGAGGTAAACCAAATAAAAAACAAAATGACAGGGAAAATCACGGGCATATCCCTGGTTTCTGTCGCCACAATCGGCATCACAGCTTATTGCCTGACCAACCCCAAAGCCTGTTTTGGCTCATGCCCGACATTCTACTCATGGGATGGAACTGATACAACACTCATGGCGGAAGGTTTCTCATCAAGCATTTTACGGAAATACGAGGCAGATGATATCGATATGCTATACCATGCCCGTCCGACCGGTAACACTTTCAGTCTGAGACTTACGAATGAAGCCCTGGAGACTCATGTCATCAGGTATGCCAATATAATGTTATTGCCGAGAGGTGAAGGCGAAAGAGTGTTTGCCACTGAAGAAGGTAAGTTCTTTGAGACATCTGATATTCGTCCGCCGGTATCATGCAAAGCCCCCGAAGGTGACTGTCTTGAGCAGCTGAGATCAATGGACAAAAAGGAAAGGTACAGCCGGAGTGATCCTCACAATCTTATTGCCAAAGAATCAGTTGAGCTAACTTTTACAGGTGTCCCTGAAGGTGAAACAGGGCTCATTTTAGGATGCAGGCAGACATTCATGACAACCTATCTCTTCTATCAGGGGCTTGCATACCTTGGCAGATCCGCAGGTTACTTTGCAGCAAGAATTGAAAGTGGTGACAGGCTACCGCAGCGGAAATTTGACAGGATCAAAGATCTTCTTGGCCCCATTGAAGTGTTTTTTCAGGATTCCGGCGGACGATGGATCAGGGCAGGTGAAATCCCGGAGTCAGGGCCAATCGCTTCAGACTTACATCTTATAAGGCTCCCGGAGACTGGTTCTGAAGAGGTGAAAATAAAGCTTCGGATGACAAAGGGATTGTGGAGGATTGACTATGCTGCGCTGGGCAGGCTTGGAAGGGAGATCAATCCGATAATTGTGGAACCGTCTGAAGTCCAGGTAAAAAACAATCCGGACGCCGGCGCTGTTCCGCTTCTGGAAGATCAGCAGACACCACTTATTACCCTTCCCGGAGATGTCTATGAATTAACATACCGGCTACCGGATGTTGGCGATGATTATGATCTGTTCCTTAAAAGCAGGGGATATTACCTTGAATGGATGAGAGAAACATGGCTGGAGGAAGAGAATCATTTCAAAGCCGCAGTCTTCTTCGGATTTCCCGGACTCTACCTTAGACACGCAGGTAATGATTTCAAAAAAGTGGAAAACGATTTGGAGGAAAGTTTCTGGAACAGCAGATATGTCAAAAAGAATTAATAGGATAATTCAGCTTACTGTATGCCTGATATTCCTGACTGAATGTCAGAGTTCAATGGTTCCCAGGGCATATATGCCAGGGCCGTCCATGGCAGGAAAGAGCCCTGCCGGCAGCTGGATTGTAATGACCCTGCAACAGGATCCTCCGCTCTCTCCGACAGCAGAAATTTCTGGTGAGTTGATTGCAATTGAGCACGACACCGTTTACCTTCTGACTGATGCCGGATTTGTAAAGATCCGTCGCAGTAACATCAGTGCAGCCATCCTCTACCCTTTCAGGCCGCAGAGTGCAACAGCACCTATTATTGCCGGTTTGTCATTATTACCCAACATGATCGGAGCAATAGCAATGCCTGATCCCGGAGTTGCAGTTCTGCTGCTTGGAATTCCTTTAGTGGTTACCGCTACAATTATGGGTCTGAACGAACATTTTGGAAACAGGTTGAGATACCCTCTAAAATACAACCTTAATGATCTGGGCAAGTTTGCCCGTTTCCCGCAAGGTTTGCCACCAGGTCTAGATCCGACGAAGCTACGCCTTAAATAATCGGGTAACAATTTTCCTGAAAAACGTTTAGTTAAGACCAACTCTGATGTGGTTAGTTTACCCCGGCGCAACGGGGCCAGATTAGCCGGCCTATGCACAGACTAAATTGATAATCGAATTCTTGGAATATAAATTATGAATTCAACAGGTTTGAAATAAAATTTGAATAATTGTTAATTGTCAAATATTTATTTAAATTTGTATTGTATTGACATATAGAGATATTTGTGATAGTAATGTTAAATATTATTTATTCTGTTGTTAAATAGTAATTTTAATCCTGTAATATGTCTGAAGCAAAATTTGTCCCTTTTGATTTAAAATTGGTCGAACCTTCCTTTGGTTCATCCCTTACTGATTTGATAATTGATTTGGATTATTTGCGAAAGAAACATTTAGGAGGATCTACACATCCAAAGGTTTTTTTCCAGTTAAAGCATATATTCCATACCCTCGAAAGTATTGGATCAGCGCGGATTGAAGGGAATAATACCACTATTGCTGAATACATCGAAACAAAACTTGACGCTAAAAATGCTGTACCACAGGGGATACAAGAAATTAGAAATATTGAAAATGCAATGGCATTTATTGAGGAGAACGTTAAAGACTATCCGATTAACCGTGCCTTTATCAGCCAAATGCATAAGATGATAGTCGAGGGGTTACCTTCACCACCGGAAGGAGAAGGGGACGCTACTCCGGGTGTGTATCGAAGGACAAACTTACAAATTAATAAGTCAGACCATTTGCCACCAGACTTTCTGATGGTTGATGATTATATGTCTGAATTGATAGAGTTCATTAATCGTCCGGATAGTTCAAAATATGATTTATTAAAGGCTGCAATAGCTCATCACAGATTTGTATGGATACACCCTTTTAGCAACGGTAATGGCAGAACAGTTAGGTTGTTTACCTATGCAATGCTAGTAAAGACAGGATTCAATGTAAATGTCGGGAGAATATTAAATCCCAATGCAGTTTTTTGCAGCAATCGCAATGATTACTATTATTACCTGTCAAGAGCCGATAAAGGAACCAATGCAGGACTGCTGGAGTGGTCAGAATATGTTCTCAAAGGTTTGAAGGACGAAATAGAAAAGATAGACAAATTGTTAGACTACAAATATTTAAGTAAAGAAATCCTGCTTCCAGCAGTTACTTTTGCGCTTGAACGGAAATACATAACGGACATAGAATCAAGCATACTAAAAAAGGTCATTAATAAGCAGGTAGTCCAGGCAGCCGATATTAAAGAATTCTTTAAAGGGAAAGCTGATTCAGAAGTTTCAAGGCAGATCCGGAAACTTATTGATAGAAAAATGTTGGTTGCAGAATCCGAACGAGCAAGAAAATATATCATTAGATTTGATAACAGCTATCTTCTGAGAGGGATTATTAATTCTCTTGGAGCAAGGGGATTCCTACCATTGAATGAATAGTCTAATATCAGGTCTTCTCCATTGAGATTTTATTTGTCAGGGTAACCTTTGTAGCGAAAGTGTGCCTGGCACAATGCATGTTAAGGTTTTTTTGTATGCCCCACACGTCGGCAATCTCGCTGAGGCAGGCATTCATCGTCTGGTTAGGGAGTACTGGTAACAGAACTCCCTTTTTCTGATATAGACCATTAATTACAAGGTTCTTTTTCCATGATACTGATATTACTGGTTGATAATTACAAATTCCATTGTTGTAAGCCAATGAATACCAGTACATTACGGCTTATTCGGTGGACAATTTATTTTTTGAAGAAAGTACACCGAATAAGCCACCAGATGGGTGTACTCCGGTGTACATATTAAAGAAAGGATAAAAAAGAGAGTCCTGCAAATGCTTGATTTACAGGACCCACGTTTTGTAACTTATTAACTCTGTGGAGATAAGGGGAATCGAACCCCTGACCTTGTGACTGCCAGTCACACGCTCT
>CAYYXJ010000188.1:0-2753 GCA_964475455.1 uncultured Clostridiaceae bacterium
GTCATCTGGTTGCAACTTTCGTCCGTTCGGGGTACCAAACGAAACGGAAGGTCAAAACTGACCTCCTGTTTTTTATGACCTTCTGAAACACCCACCAAATGAGGCAATGAGAAAATGTGATTCACAACAAAAGAGGGTTGCAACTTTTGAAATTTGAAATTCGGATTTTTGTAAGGGTTGCAAGCATTGAATATTACTAATGTTGATCATTCCCCATTCAACATCGTCAATCTACTATTATAATGTTCCAGATATTGTGATTTTGTTTCCTCATCAAGAAATGAGTTTCTCACCAAAATTTCAACATTTGCATTCTTTATAAGAAAAGGTTCAAGTAATTTACTAATTCTATTTTTGTTTAGCCCAATTTTTTGGCCGAAATCAATAAAATCTTCTTTGCATGGATGGTGTTGAGTATTGCTAATTCTACAATCTGACCATTGCCATTCTTTGAACAATTCGTCATCCAGGGCAAAGAAACCGTCTTCTTCAACATGAATTTTTGTGTCCAATAGGTCATAAGCAGGACTTAATACATAATCTCCATTTTTTGTCTCAAGCAGAGAAAAGTTTTTAAGGTGAGCATCCCCGTTTGAAAATAAAAAGTTGAATACTACTAAACGGTAAAATTTTTCCATCTCAATTTTCCATGCTCCAACATGTTTCCTTATCAGTTCAGCTATCCCCTCATATGAAAAGTCGTACTTAAAGTTATGCCCTGAATTCTCTTCAGTTTTTCCGGCCAATGATGCAAAATCTTCTTCAGCCAATTTGACACCCGAATCTCCAATATCAAATCGTCTGGTAATATAGGCGGGTTCACCATTACTAAAGAAAACCAAACCATTTTCTGCTGTATGGATCTTAAAAACCTGATTTGCAATTTGCATGGTAACATGTTCATTAGCCGGTGCCATTGCTGTTTTCTGTAATCCGTGGGGTTTTGGTTTAAGAATATAAGTCCCTTGTTCTTTTTCTTCTGTTAACCGAAGACTATTTTTCTCAAGTAATACCGAATACTTCTCCTGTACACCGGAAATAGAAATTCGCTTCCTATTCTGCATAAACTTCTTCTGGTCTTCTTCATCAATTTCTGGTGAATTATAAGGTAAGATATGGCTAACCTTCCTCCCGTCATACATTCTGCGAAGAAAAAGGGGACTATATTCTGAAAAACCTTTTATTAATAATCCCGGGCAATATTTTATTTCCATAGAATTATTTCTCTAATTAATTTGCTTTACTGTTATTGCACCAATTGTATCATATCTGGCCGTGGCCAACAGCAATCCAAAAAAATCATTTTCATCAATTTTTAGTTGCTTTGATTGAATCGCCCGATTAGTTCCTTCAGAAAGCATGTTAAAGAAGAAAGGAAACAAATGCTCTGAGGTATATTCCAGTTGTTTCTTTGGCAATGTTAAGCTAATTTCCGGCTTTGTTTCATCATTAAAATACAAGGTGTCGTAAGTAAAAACATATATACCGCTATCTATCTCCGCTAAAATGCCCGCCAGAATACCATTTCTATATATCTCTGCTTTTCTCATTTATTTGGTTTTTTAAGTTCGAGTTTAACTTCTAAACCTAACACATCAGCAACCTTTTGTAAGTTATTCAAAGTAATATTCCCTTTTCCGCTCTCAAACCGTTTTAAAGTTGCAATTCCTACTTCAGAAAGTTCTGCAAGATATTCTTGATTTATCCTGAGAATATCCTTCCGTTCTTTTATAATCTGTATAATCTTATCGTTTGTCATTTCTCAGTAAATTGATTATCGGTACCATATATGATACTTTAATACAAAAATATAATATACTTTACTGAAAAACAACACAATTGTATCATATATGATACTTTTAGTTATAAATAGTCTCCAGTTATAACTTATTCAAGAGACTCGTATCATATATGATACTGTACCCTTGATTGTAAGATTAACAGGGATTATGAGATGATTTTTTTTTTAATCTAAAGCCAGACAACCTGGTTACAACTTTTGTCCGTTCGCGGTACCAAACGAAACAGGAGGTCATTTTTGACCTCTTGTTTTTTTATACCACCTGAAATCCTTATCAGTTGAGGGAATGAAAAAAACCTTTTCATAATTTCGTAATGGAGATATCTGAATTGAGGGTTTCATCAGAAATACCACTGATGAAATATCGCTGAATAAATTACTGAGATCGAGACCTTATCTCACTTTTTTCTATTTTAGCACTTTAGTTTACAAATACCCTTACATTTATGCCGGCTATTGAAATATTATCCATTACAACCATAACTCTTGCCTTAATACTTTACTCCACAGGTATCTGGGCGGAGAGAGTTACCAGGTATCTGAAGAGTTGGCACCTCTTCTTTTTCTGGTCTGGCTTTGCATTTGATATAACAGGCACAATACTTATGCATCTGATGGCTGACGGCCCCTTCAATATTTTTGAGCCACACACTCTGACAGGTCAGCTCGCTCTGTGGTTAATGCTGGCACACGCCATCTGGGCAACTATTGTTGTAAGAAAGAATCACGAATCTATGAAAAGTAAATTTCACCGCTATAGCCTGTTTGTATGGTTCATATGGCTTATTCCAGATTTGGGCGGCATGATTCTGGCGATGAGATAGTATAGTGATCTACCGGCTTCCGTCCTTGATTTTAGCTGAAACAGCAAACAGGTATATAAAAAAAAGAGAGGCTGCCGCTATAAGCAGCAACCTCTCAAAATTCTCTCCGGATCTGCTATTTGTTATTT
>CAYYXJ010000188.1:2763-5444 GCA_964475455.1 uncultured Clostridiaceae bacterium
GAATCAAATGAATAGGAGTGGATTGGCATATGAACAGCAAACAGGTAATACAAAAAAGAGAGGCTGCCCCACTCTGTGGCAACCTCTCAAAATTCTATCCGATCCGCTATGCTCTATTTCAGGGCAAATGATGTACTTACCGTACCACCCTTTACCGAATCATACTTAACGGCCACTTTGCCCGATCCTTTTACCAGGTACTGTATTGTCCTGGATGTTTTACCGGGATGACCGTTCCTGATCATAATCCTTTTCAGGTCATGCTGATCAATCTCCTGGGAGACAGGATTTAAATAACTGTCTGTCAGGGGATCATTTATAAAGCTGGCAGATATTATTTCAACATTGCCTTCAAGAGTAAGAAGATCAGGCCTCACCACATTGTTCTGAGCTGCTTTGGCTGTAATGGTTGGCGCAACTTTTGGATTGGAGAATTCAACCCATACTTTATAAACGCCATTTCCTATTTTTTCAACTTTATGCTCACCCATTTTCGTCATTGGCATCTCATCAGCCTGATACAGGGTAAAGGCCATATTTCGGTGGCAGAGCTCTTCATTCATAAACCTCGGGGGTACCCTTCCCCTGGTCTTCTTCCAGCGGCCTCCCATCTCAACCTTTCCGTAATCAGGATGATCAAATTCTTTCCAGTCAACATACTGATCCCCAAACTCGAGATAATCATCAAAGAAGAGATCACCTGCCTGTCCTGAAATAGGGCTGTCAGCATCATTTCTCTGCTCCTGCAGTTCGGGGCTTGTAAAGTATTGCCTGCCACTCCACAGCTCATTCGAGAAGGAGATCATACCCAAACCATCGCTTGTCCAATCAATAAAGCCACCGTGAACAGTATATAATCCACTCCAGATCACAATATATCTGTAGAATGGTAACATTCTCTCACCATTCTCTCCCAGCTCATCATAAAACCTGACATCTGATGGAGGATATTCACCCAGTGCCTCGGCACCCGGTCCGCGCAATATCATTCCGCCACTATTATGATAGGCTTGCACCCCTGCGATATTGGGATGTGACATCAGGAACCTGTTTATTGCATCAGCTTCAGGCAACTGGAACGGGTAATCCATTGCACCTCCCTGAACGTAGTCTGGCTGCCAGTCAATTGCCCAGTTTCTGTTTGGGTCATAGCTCCCGGGTCCGTCTTCATTAATCATCCCATCACCATCATCATCAATACCTTCAGATCCAAGAATTATATAATCTCCGGTCTCTCCAAAACCTACCGGCTCCATCATCCGCTGATCCCTTGTGCTGATCCTCATGTTTCCTTCGCCCGGCACGTACATTCTTATCTGCTCAATAACACCGTTTCCGTTAAGGTCATTTGGTCCGTCCTCATCATACAGTCCGTCATTATCATCGTCAACGGGAACATGGCCTGTACGTGACCCACCGCCATCACCCTCCATAAAATACTTGTGACCGTCAGGATTTACCGTGGGAAAAATATAGAAGACCCTTTCATCAACAAGACGGGTAATCTTATCAATCCGTCCATAGTTCTCCATCAGATACCAGATGGTATAGAGACAAATCTCACCTCCCTGTATTTCATTACCGTGAATATTGGCATCAATATACATTGCTGCCTTACTCATTTCCGGTCCTGTTTCAGGATTATTGATTGTCATGCACATTATATCCTGACCGTTATGGGATTTCCCCACTGACTCAAGTTTAAGAAACTTTGGGAATGCTTTTTCAAGCCTGCCCATATCATAGTATAGTTCATCCACATCATGCCAGCGGTTAAAATCGATCTTAACCCTGAACTGAGGGTCTGAAGCCCAATTCTGACCAGAGGCCAAAGGTGAGGCAAGTGTCATTAATGTCACAATGACAAATGCAGAAGCTAAGGTTTTATATATAATTTTCACTTTTATATCCTCCATTTTGAGTTTACTAATATTCAATTATTTCAATGTAACAGTGACAGTATCAGTCCCTGCTTTCTGAGCAGCAACTTTAACTTCAATTTTATCTCCGGCCTTACCCTTGATCAGCCATTCATACTTTCGCATATTCCCTGATCCGGGAAGTGCCTGAAAGAAACTTGTTTTTGCATCTCCTGAAATAATTGCTTTTGGGTCAACACCAAGCTGAACCATTGTTGGTTTGACAGATCTTGATGTAACTCCCTGCCCCAAAGCAGTAGGAAGAAATCCGCTGTTTGCTATTTCAGCCTTGATCCTGAAAAGACCACCGCCATGATTAGTAACCTCTGTTTTAACAATTTCCACGTCAGCATATAAGCCAGACAGCCATACAGCAAATTTTCCGTGGGCCTCACCCAGTGCATAAATTTTGGATGATGGTGGATTCGTTATTTCATACGGTGTAAAACCACCTATTTCAACCTCTCCAAGCTCAGGATGGTTAAAGCTCTCCCATTCCACAAAACCGTCAATATTGTTTTTGTCAAGATAAGATATATACTCCTGATCTATTCCTCTTCCCTGCTGGCCGGATGCAGAAGCTCCCCCTGACATGGCACGACCGGCGCCTGCTGCTCCGTTTCTTTCACTACCTGCACCACTCTTTATGGCATCTCCTGCCTCCCCGATACCCCATCCCGGAGTGGAGAATGAGAGAACACCAAACTGGAAGTATCCATACTGAAAGAATGAACCCTTTGGATCTCTCAGGGGTGGAAGGGT
>CAYYXJ010000189.1:0-5430 GCA_964475455.1 uncultured Clostridiaceae bacterium
CATCTGAAAAAACCTTTATAAAAGTTCTTTTAACTGCAGTTACCGGAATGTTTTTTCATGTATTTAACTCCGTAGTGATGGTGTATTTAATCTGGTATCTTATAAAAGGTAAAATAAGTGTACAGTCGCCTTTATTTATCAAGTACTTTTCATTTGCCGCATGTATTATTCTTTTTATCATTTCTTTTAAAAGCATATATAATCTTTTTTCAACCCGTCATAATGCAGGAAATGACGAGGTTGACAATCCTGAGCAGAAAAAAAGTCACAATCATGACCTTGAAAAAATTAAAACATCTACAACTGTCAAAGAGTGTTTTATGATAGCACTTGGGATAGGAATAGTACCCTGTCCGGTAGCAGCCATCCTTACAGTTTTCATGATCTCAGGAGAACTGTTTGCAGAGAGCCTTTTAACTGCAGCTTTTTTCAGTGCAGGAATGACACTGACCCTGGTAAGCTACACTGCTGCTTTGTGGTTTTTAAGATCTTTTATTACAGGATTAAAGAACAGACATTTAATTAAAATCCGGGACCTTCTTCTTCCCGCAGCCGGAAGCATTCTTCTGATGTTCTCAGGATTTATTATAATTGCCCCCTATCTCAGTTTATAACTTTCGGTGGGAACATATTAATTCCGGAGATTAATTATCCCGCAGATACATTGATATGCTCAGGCATTCTGAAACATTGACTCAGCAGGAGATATTTTCAGCTGAAAGCTGTTATGCACAGAAGAACCATACACTGATTATTTCTTATTATACTTATCTATCGCAGAACCGGCTTATTCAAGGCAGGCATAAGGATAACTGTTATCCCCTTCCTGAAAATAATCCTTTCCCTCCCAATACTCAGGAAGATAAAGAGGATATTCTGAATTAAACCTTATATATTCAATCATGGCTTAACAATATACATGACAGCCTTTGAAGGAACAAGCGCTTCAATACCGTGAGGTGTATTGTCAGGAACTGCAATTATATCTCCGGCAGTGAGAGTCTGCGGCATGCCTTCTATGCTGACTGAAATCTCCCCTTCTAGAAGGTGGATAAGGACATCCCCGCAGTGAGCATACTCGGCAATCCCCTCTCCTGCAGCAAAGGAAAAAAAAGTGAATGAGAAGTTATCCCGCTGCACAACTGCCCGGCTTACAATTCCCCCGTCAGAATAGTTTATATAATCAAGAATATTGATAATCTCTTTTTCATTAAGCTTTTTGAAAAATCTGCTCATATTACTTCTCCTCAGCTGTTTTCAGGTTTTACAACAACAAGCATCATTTTATATTTACTTACTGCATCCACCTGATGAGGAATGTCTGCAGGCATAACAAGGGTTTCCCCCTCCCTGATATTAAACTTTTCATCACCAAGAGTTATTACAGCAGATCCTTCAAGAGCATAGACAAATGCGTCTCCCGGAGCGGTATGCTTACTGAGCGATTCCTCATCATCGAACGCAACAAGAGAAATACTGAAATCAGATCTCTGTACTATTGTTTTGCTGCTGATGCTTCCGGGTGAATAATCAATCAGGTCCTTCAGCTGCATAACTGATTTGTAATCTATGTTTTTAAGATATTTTTCTGCCATAAAATTCTCCTTATTATTCTGCTGCATATAAAATAACAATTTTTCCCCTTGTTTCCATATTTATTTTAAAAATATTCAATCCCCGGTATACTTATGATTATGAATTTTTCTGCAAATTATTCTTTTAAGCTCCCTTACTGATATTCTCCCTATCTCTACTAATTGAATTAATTGGATAATTATTATCAATTTTACATAAAGAAGGAGAGCTGCGATTTAAAATAATTTTAAAAGTGCTGAAAATGTTCATCTGTTACGAATAATTAGATTCCTAGTAGCTTCACAGCCTGTGGCAAAAGAAAAAAATAATATCGTCTATTATTAGTAATAATTGAAGAGTATGCTGATTATGCAGTTCGACAGACAGAAAACTGTTTAATATCCTTTTAAGAAGAAGAAAAAAATATAAAAAGCTTTCCTGAAAACAGGAAAGCTTTAATAATAAAAATTATTCAAGAAATTAATAAGCTATTAATCAAAAGACCACTTAATGCTTATTCCCTGATAAATAGATTTTCCTACTTTTTTTAGTTAAGTCTAATTTTGAATCAAAATTTTTTCCCCTCCTACAGCATCCTTTGAACCAGTTTATCATTTTTCCCGAGATATTTAAAAAACATAACTGTAATTACTATAAACAATACTGCAGTGGCTATCCAGAACAGACTATGCCCCAAAGTTATCTGATAAAAGAGAGTAGCAATAATCCAGGCAAGAAATGTAAGGTAACTGGTAATTATTATACCGAAAAATTTCCCGGCTTCTTTTAACAATGCGCCGAATGCAGCAAGACAAGGGAAATAAATCAGAACAAACAGTAAATATGAATATGCCTGCATAGGACCTTTTGTAAAATATCTGCCCATAACACCGAATGTATCTTCTGATGAACCTATTTCTTCAGCAAGGGCATCATTATCAGTTTCTTCAAGAAGCGATGTTCCCAAAGGGTCACTCAACCCACCTCCAACACCTGATAGCGCCTCAGGAATTGAGGTAAAAGATTCAGCAATTCCTCCCCAGAAGTCAAATTCCTCTTCAGCAGGTTCATCAAGACTTGAAACCTCCCTCTGTGTATAAAGAGCATCAAGTGTTCCCACAACAGCTTCTTTTGCAAACAGTCCGGTAAAAAGGCCGACTACTGCAGGCCAGTTTTCCTCTTCTATTCCCATCGGAGCAAAAACCGGGGCAACAGACTTGCTGATTTTTGTAAGAACAGAGTTATCTGAATCCTCATTCCCGAAAGATCCGTCAAGACCAAGTGAATTAAGAAATGCAAGTACAAGAACAGCAAAAATTATAACCTTACCTGCTCTTATTATAAAATGTTTAAGTCTCATCCATGTATGAACCATAATATGGTTAAAACGCGGTGCATGATAGGGAGGAAGCTCCATAATAAAATATGAAACATCCCCCTTAAAGAGGGTTTTTTTAAGCATAAGGCCGGTAAGTATTGCAAGAACAATACCTGTAAGATACAAAGCAAAAACCATAGTTCCGCGGGAATCAGGAAAGAAAGCTGCAGCAAAGAGAGCATAAACAGGGAGTCTTGCGCCGCATGACATAAAAGGGGCCATAAAGAGAGTCATTAGACGGTCTTTTTTATTTTCTATAGTCCTGGTCCCCATAATTGCAGGGACAGTACATCCAAAACCGACAAGCATAGGTATAAAAGCTTTTCCCGGAAGTCCTATCATTCTCATAAGCCGGTCCATTACAAATGCAGCACGTGCCATATAACCTGAATCTTCAAGAATAGAAAGAGAGATAAACATCATAAAGATAATGGGGACAAATGTAGCAACTGTCTGAAGACCTCCCCCGACTCCACCAGCGAGAATTGAAACAAGCCATTCAGGAGCCCCGGCAGAAGTAAGAAGAACCCCGAAACCATCAACAAATATTGTACCGAAAAAGATATCAAAAAAATCTATAAATGCTCCGCCCACAGTATTTGTCACCCAAAAAACCACATAAAGGGCAAAAAGGAAAATCGGAATACCAAGAAATCGGTTAAGAACAATTTTATCAATTGCTTCAGTCATCCTTATTTTTGTATCAGTTCTTTTTACAGCACCTTTTAGTATTCCTTTAATGTATCCATATCTGTAATCTGCCAGAACAACATCAGAAGATTCACCAAGAATTTTTTTAAGATGCTCTTTATCTGCAATTATTTTCTCTTCTGTTAAACTTGTATTTTTAATAACATCAGCTGTAATCAGTTTGTCATTTTCCAGAATCTTAAGAGCTGTCCATCTGGGCGATTTTACATCATTTTTTGATAATTCACTTTTCCAAATACTTATCAGGTCTTCAATTTCATTCGGATATTCAACAACGCTATTCGAAATGGAACATTCTGAAAGATATTTATAAATCGACTGTTTAACTCTCTCAATATCATCTTTATTTAATGCCGAAATAGATTCAACAGGAACAGAAAGATCTTTTGAAAGTTTATCAATATCAACTTTTATTCCATTCTTTTCAGCAACATCCTTCATGTTAACTATAATAAAAACAGGAATCCCCATCTCAAGAAGCTGGGTAGTAAGATAAAGATTCCTTTCAAGGTTACCGGCATCCACAATATTTATTATAAATTCAGCATCGCGGCTTAAAATAAACTCTCTAGCAGCTTTTTCATCTTCTGATGCTGCATAAAATGAATAAATACCGGGAAGGTCAACTATTGTAAGTTCATCAGAAGAATAGCTGATAATTCCTTCAAGTTTTTCAACAGTAACACCAGGCCAGTTACCGGTTTTTACATGCCCGTTTGTAAGACCGTTAAAAAGTGTTGTTTTACCGCAGTTCGGATTACCGACGATTGCAATTTTTTTATTTTCTGCCATTAGTCAACCCTCTCAAGTTTTATTATTGAAGCTTCATCTTTTCGCAAAGTTAGTTTATAACCACGGACTTCAATCTCTACAGGATCTCCAAAAGGAGCTTTTTTCGTTAGAGTTATTTCAGCATTTTTTGAAACACCCATTGAAAGCACTTTGTTTCTGTACTCTTCGTTTCCTTCATAAAAACCGGTAACAATAGCCTTGTCGCCGATTTTAAGGTCATTAATTTTTTCCATAATTTATATTCCTTAAAATTTTTATTTCACAGATAAAAAATATTCTTTAAGCGGGGATCACATAAATCAACTCTGCCGAGCTGGAATCAAGCATAATACGGCTGTCTCCGACCATAAATAAACAGGGATTATTTTTGTTGCCGGCTATGAGAGTTATTACCGAACCTGGGAAAACCCCCTGCTCAATCATTTTTGCATTAAAATTATCATCACCTTCAAGACTTCTTACTCTCAGGACTTTTCCGCATGAAGCTTCTGTAAGATGACAGCAGCCGCAACAGTTCTTTTTTCTATGTCTTCCAGGTCTTCTTCTTAATTTCCTATCAAATTGCATCTGAACTCTCCTGTATTATTATTCATATTTACGAAGAAATACTCCCTTAATTAGTATTATCTAAGTTTATATACATTGTCTAATTATTGTCAACAAATCAAAACTACTAAGGAGGTATAAATTCTAAACATTTTATGAATATTTTTATAAAAAATGAATAAAATTACTTAATATATGTTATTGCCTATATATAATGTTTTATATAGTAAAGAGTTATCTTGTTCTAAATAATAAATATACCTAATATAAACATTTCAGAATTTATCCATATATAGTCTATACAGTTCATGTGAATTGACAGGAAGGGGAGATATATTAGATTTATGATTGTGGAAGAAAAATTATTTCAGACTTGTATTTACTTTTCCAAAGAGATCATAGTCGATACTGTTGTATATAACAGGGGA
>CAYYXJ010000190.1:0-5402 GCA_964475455.1 uncultured Clostridiaceae bacterium
AGAAAATGTACAGGCAATACGAACCGGATCTGTCGGGATTCCAATGTGTAATGTTCGTATTGACATAATGATTCCCGGTATGAGGTATATGTGCATACGGGGTTCCGGCCTTAGCATGCTGTCCGATCCAAACAACACAATCGTATGACTTTGTCAGCTGGCATGGATAACCACTTGGATAACCTCTTAGTAGTTCAAGTCTTTTATCAAGCAATTCAGGTTGTATCCCTCCGCAACCATGACCATCACTAACCAGGATTTCCTCGGCTCCAGCACTGAAAAGTCCTTTCGCCGCTGCATTTACCTCCAGGGTAAGCATTGTTTTAACCCGGCTACACCTTCAACAACAGTCATCATATAAATTTTCATTTATATCGTTCTCCTTTCCATAAGCTTCACAGTCCTTGAATTACTAAAAATCCTTGCAGCTTCTTTTTTGTATTCAACTGCTTTTGTATATGGGTTTTGGTGTGTAAGCAGTAATAGTCCGACTCCGGCTTCCTCCGCAGTCTTTGCACATTGTGCAGCACTCATATGGGGTGAATTTTCATTCAATTGATAATCAAGGAAAGCTGAATCTGCAAGAAAGACATCACATCCGGCTGCAAATGCATGTAGTTTTTTGTTCATTGTTGTATCCCCGGTATATACAAATGTTTTATTTCCAAACTCTGCCCTGATTGCGTAACTCTCAAAAGGATGTGTCATTTTACAGAAAGAAAACTCACAACCATTGATGGAAAACCTGGTATTTTCTTTTAATATATGGATGTTAAAAAATTCAAAGCCCTCTATGACTGATGCTGATCCGGCAGGAGAACCCGGCATGTACAAGTCAATTTTCCCATTGAAAGACCTACTTTTATTCTTGATTAATAGATTATAGTTAAGAACCGGTATGTCTGTCATATGATCCCAATGTAAATGGGAAAGTATGATGCAATCCAGTTCATCCGGTTCCATTACTTTCATCAGATTGGATAAAGACCCACTTCCCGCATCCATGAGTATTCTGCTTTTCCCCGCTTCAAGCAGGTATGATGAGCATGCGCCTCCGGCAGAAGGAAACGGACCGTTGCACCCAAGTATGGTTAAATTGAACATTACTTACTCCCCTTTTCAATCATTTCCTCAAAAAGTCCAAGTAATTTTTCACCGGCATTCCTAATTCCGAATGCAGCGGAATTTTTTCTCATTGTGCAGGACATTTTACCGTCTTGCAATATTTCCATGATGTAATTATATAAAACTTCACCATTCAGTTCATTTTCAAGAACCACTCTACAACCGCCGGCTGTTTCCAGTGCCCTCGCATTGTCTTCTTGATGATTTTCAGCAACATATGGCGACGGAACCAAAATAGATGGTATGCCAAGGGCAGTAATCTCCGCCATTGTCATTGCACCAGCCCTGTTAATAATAAGATCTGCAGCATTGTAAACAACATCCGCATTGTATATATATGACTTGATTTCAATATCATCAGGTACATTAGTCACTTGAGATAAAATCTGTTCATAATGTCTTTTACCCGGAGCAAATATAAGTTTGAAATCACCACTTTTATAGTTGCTTTGAATCATCTCAACAACAGCTTTGTTAATGGGAGCCGCCCCCTGGCTTCCTCCCATGACAACCACCAGTTTTTCTCCCTTTTTCAAGCCCAATAAACCTCTTGCTTTTTCCGAATCAACTTCCAGCAGTTCTTTCCTGAGCGGGTTTCCTGTTACTTCAATCCTTTTGCTTTTTTTAAAATTATCTGCACTTCTTGCAAATCCGACTGCAGTTATATCAACCCTGGGGCTGAGCATTCTGTTTGTTATTCCCGGAAGAACATTTGCTTCATGGATAAGTGTTGGGATTTTAAAGAGCGATGTCCAGAATAAAACAGGCCCAGAGGCAAAACCTCCGGTTCCGAATGCAATATCAGGTCTAAAACTTGATACTATAAATAACGACTTGATCATTCCCATAATTAAAACGGCATAGGGAACCAGCTTTGACAAAAAATTCCCTCTGGAAAAACCTCTGACTGGTATTGTCGCAAGTTTGTATCCGGCTTTGGGGACAAGATCATTTTCCAGACCTCTTCTGCTGCCTACAAATAGAAATTCTGCTCCCGGATACTTATCCCTCAGACTTCCTGCCATTGCCAGTGCCGGGTTAACATGTCCTCCGGAGCCTCCTCCTGCAACAAGAATTTTCATTTGGATTTTTCCACCCTTCCCCTGTTTCTGGATATATTCAGTAAAATTCCTATTTCACCCATGAACATTACAAGGCCTGTTCCGCCTGCACTGAAAAACGGAAGTGAAATACCTGTTGCAGGTACTGAACCTGTTACAACAGCTATATTGAGAACAGCCTGAATGAATATCAATGATGTTATACCAGTTGCCATCAGGCCACCGAACTTATCAGGACAATCCGCTGCGGTCTTTACTCCCCTGTAAAGTAATAGGAAGAATAGAACAATTACGACTGTCACCCCGAGGAACCCCAGTTCTTCAGCCAATATGGCAAATATAAAATCATTCTGAGGTTCAGGTATGTAAAGGAATTTCTGCATGCTTTTTCCTGCACCCTGACCAAGCAGCCCTCCTGAACCTATGGCATATAGTGACTGTACCACCTGATAACCATCACCCTGTGCATAGGCAAACGGATCCAACCAGGTTACGACACGAGTCCACATATATTCGAAATAGTAAGTGACTGCCGCCAATCCTGCACCACCTAGAATTACAGTTACCACTAAATGCCATATCTTTGCTCCTCCAATGAAAAGAAGGATCAAACCAAGGGACATAACGATTATGGTTCCGCTTAAATGCGGTTCCATTATAAGAAGAAATGCGGATATTACAAGTATCCCAAGGAATGGTAAATATCCTTTGATAAGTTTCTCCAATTTGATTTTATCGTCTGTCAGAAGTCTTGCGAAAATAACTATTATGGCAAATTTATATATTTCAGATGGTTGCAGGTCAAACCCGCCGATTGTAATCCATCTTCTGGCATTATTATATACAGTGCCTATTCCAGGAATCAAAACCAGGCATATCATAATGAATGCTGCACCGAAAATATAAAATGCAAATTTTCTATACACCTTATAATCAATGAGGGATGCTGTTATCATGGCTGCGAAACCCACCCCGAAGGCAAAAAGCTGTTGCTTTAGGTAATGGTAAATATCATTGAATTGATTCTTGGCTGCAGGCGTACTGGCACTGAATACCATGACAAGACCAATCGCTATCAGTATCAGAGTAAATACAAATATGTAGAAATCAACAGGTTTTATCTGGCTTTTATCTTTCAAATTCTTCCTCCTAAAACAAGCCGAGAAGCCAGTAGGAAATCACACCGCCTGCGGCAGTTACCATACAAAAAACAACAACCACCTTATTTTCCTTCCATCCTGACAACTCAAAATGATGATGTATCGGAGCCATTTTAAATACTCTTCTTTGTGTGAGTTTATAGTACCCAACCTGTATGACAACACTGAGCGCTTCCAGTACGAAAATTATTCCTGCAATGAATATTATCCAGGGAATACCCATCTGAATGGCAACAATCCCTATTATTGCACCAAGAGCCATGGAACCTGTGTCACCCATGAAGATTCTTGCCGGAAATGCATTGTACATAAGGAATCCCAGTACTGCTCCTATTGAAACCAGGAGTAAAACCCTGATATCTCCGCTGCCGGAATCCAGGAATCTGGCCGTACCGAAAAGAAACACAAAAATCAATACGGATACGCTTGATGCAAGTCCGTCTACCCCATCTGTCAGGTTAGCTGAATTTGTAACCCAATAAAGAAATATAGTTAAAAAAGGAATATAAATAAACGGAGAGATTGATATGGTTTCAGCCATCTGTGAAAATGGAATAACAACTTCATTACCGGCCGGACCCCATAATACAGAATAAACTGAGTAACCTGCTGCAATTAATAGAAGCAGGACTGTCTTTTGCAATACACTCAATCCATCTGAATCCTTCTTAATGATTTTTATCAAATCGTCAGCCATTCCAACAAGTGCAAATAATGCAATTGCTCCCATATTTATCAATGCATTTATAATATTGTCCGAATATATTAAACCTACCCCTATTACAGGTATTATAAATATAAATCCACCCATGGTAGGAATTCCACTTTTATGCAGATGTGTTCTTGGGCCGTCTTCCCTTACCGTCTGACCGAATTTCAACCGTTTCATCAAAGGAACCACTACTAGACCAAGTAATATGGATGCTGCAAGAGCTATAAGGATTGGCTGCCACATAAATTATTATCTCCCTGCTTCGATATATTTTAACACATTTTCCATTTTCATTCCCCTTGAACCCTTGACCAGGATTATGTCTCCTTCAAGAATAAAATCACTGAGAAAAAGTCCTGCTTCATCTGAATCTTTAAAAGCGTGTATTGATTTTTTATCCATGCCTGCTTCCATGGCTCCCGCTGCCGTTTGCAACGACTCGTGTCCGCAGCAAATCAGTATATCCGTTTTTTCATAAGCATATGCCCCTATTTCCCTATGGGCTTTTTCAGAGAATTCCCCCATTTCCAGCATGTCACCCAGAACAGCTATTTTTCTTCCACTGCAATCGCCAAGGATAGCCATGGATGATTTCACTGAATCCGGACTTGCATTGTATGCATCATTTATTATTGTAATTCCCGTCAATTTCTTTATCTCAAGGCGTAATTTCTCATTTTTGAACTTCCTAAGTCCATTTAAGATTTCTTCATATTCCATTCCAAGCTTTTTAGCTATCACAATGGCTGCCATTGCATTGTAAATATTGTGAAAACCCGGAGTCTTCAATAAATACTTTTCATTCTGCACCAAAAAGCTATAGCAACCATCTTTATCTGCTATTGCATTTTGGAATCGAAAATCATTTTGGCTTTCTGCTCCAAATGAAATGACTTCAGGTTTTTGTAAATTTTTCAATTTCCCAAGGAATTCATCATCACCATTTACCACAAGGGTTCCCCCGGGTTTTATATGACCGATTAACTCAGATTTAGCCTTGAAAATATTTTCTCTGGATCCCAGAAGACCTATATGACTCATTCCTATATTTGTAATGACACCATAATCAGGTCCAACAAGCCCGGCAAGATAATCTATTTCCCCCCGTCCGCTCATCCCCATTTCAATTACGGATACTTCATGAGATTCATCAATTGTCAGCAATGACATCGGAAGGCCTATATGATTGTTAAAATTACCCAGGGTACCATGGGTTTTGAATTTTTCTGATAAAACGGAAATTATGAAATTTCTGGTTGATGTTTTACCGGTACTGCCTGTAACAGCAATCAGTGGAATTCCCATGTTCATTTTGTGCTTAGAGGCAATTTTCCCCAGGGCTTT
>CAYYXJ010000191.1:0-495 GCA_964475455.1 uncultured Clostridiaceae bacterium
GACAGAGGTTACATTGATGAGGATGGGTATATTTTCATAACCGGTAGAATCAAAGAAATGATTAACAAGGGCGGAGAAAAAATTTCGCCGTATGAAGTTGAACGGGCCGTCAGTGAACATCCTTATGTAAAAGAATGTGCGGTTTTCCCATATCCCGGAGCAGAAGGCCTGGAAAACGTTGGAGCGGTTGTTGTCTTACGGGAGGGCGAACTCAGCTTATCTGAATTGAGGAAGTTCCTCAATGGCAGAGTGGACTCTTTTAAAATGCCGACGCATTTATTTTGTGCAAAAGAAATACCCTTAAGCGAAAATGGTAAAATCAGCAGAAAGACGCTTTTTAAAACACTCATTGGTAAACCTGATGTAAGGAATTGTACAGATGACCTAGAAAACCTTAACAGTGCCAATTTGACAAAGGATCAAAAAATCATATTGGGGATTGTCGGTAGTGCATTAAAGAAAAAACGAAGAAAGTGAATGGATAGTTTTTTAGAT
>CAYYXJ010000191.1:538-5401 GCA_964475455.1 uncultured Clostridiaceae bacterium
GGAGATTCCCTCAGTGGTGCAGTGGTATTGTCTGAAATAGAGCGTAAATTCAATGTTATGGTTCCGGTTGAGATATTATTTGAAAAAAAATCGCTTGGGGAACTGCATAAATACATTATCAGTCAAAGTGAAAACAATAAAAGCAGCGATATTATATATCCTATTAAATCGTCGGGCAGTAAAAATCCTCTTATATGTGTGCATTCAGGCACTGGCGATGCGGTTACCTACAGATATATCGGCAGATATATGGACAAGGACAGACCGGTAATGGCTTTAAGATTCAATATGAAGAAGGTAGGTTTGCAACATCCTCTGACATTTCTCAGCCTGGCCAAGGCTTATTGCAAAGAAATAAAAAGAATCTATCCTGATGGACCATATTATATTTGCGGACACTGCTGGGGTGGTGTACTTGCATTTCTTATAGCATCAGAACTGGAGGACAGTGGTGCTGACGTAGGTATGCTGGCAATGTTTGATTCAGTAAGTAAAATTGTAAAGGCAGGTAAATCCGGTAATTCCATGAAATTTATGAGAAGGATAGCGAAGATCTTTAAGAATAGTATTTTAGAATTGGAAGAAGTAAGTTTCAAGCAGAAAATAAGATTGATAATTAAAAAGACCGGTAGTGTTTTCAATTTATTCGGTTTATACCAGAGCAATAAAATTTACTCATATGGTGCAAAAACAGGTAACCGACTTATTATGAAAATTTCAGGTAAGGCAGGTGCATTGGGTTATGCATCAAAAAAATATTTGCCTGAACCTTACAATGGCAAAATACATTATTTTGTGTCGATGAAGGGAATTCCAAGGGATATACGGCATGCGGATTATTGGGAAAACATGGCTAAGGAGTTTGAAATAATAGAATTGAACAGTCACCACAACACAATGATAGTAGGGGAGAATGCCCGAATATTAAGCGGGAGACTTTCAGAAATCATGGAGAATGCAGATGCTTGATTACATCAAGGCCAGTGGTGAAAAAAGGTTTCTGACAGGCATTTCACTAGTTATTAGAGATGTAATTTCCATTGTCGGAGCACTTTATTTGATATTCGGAGTGTTGTTTTATCCTCAGCCTATACTTCACAGAAGCATTGCCTTCGGATTCTTTTTTTCCATTATCTTTTTAGGATATGCGTCTCCTGGCTTCAAGCCTACGGGTAAAATACCGATATTTGATTGGATTCTTGCTGCCCTGTGTTTGGGTGTAAGCATCTATATTGGTGCAAATTTCGGAAGGATTGGCTCAAGGATGGTTTTTGTCGATCCGGTACTTCTGTTTGATATCATATTCGGTATTCTGACATTGGGTTTGTTGATAGAAGGCGGTAGAAGAATCCTGGGTCCCTGGCTTCCGGGAATTGGCTTGGTCGCATTGGTTTATCTGGTATTAGGTCACTTGATACCGGGTAAATTCTCACATTTGCAATTCAATGTCAAATATATGATTGATGCTCTGTTTTTAACAGATTATGGAATGTGGGGAAGAACCATGGGGGTTGCAACCGGGCAGATCATGGTGTTTATTATGTTTGCTACCCTGTTACAAACCACAAAAGCTTCAGATTTTCTATTTGATTTTGTTTCTAAATTAGCAGGTAGATTTAAAGGAGGAATTGGCAAAGTAGCGGTTGTAGCTTCAGCCCTTTTCGGAATGATATCCGGCGGTGGTCCTACAAATGCAACTACAACGGGACCCATGACAATACCTGTTATGAAAAAGAGTGGATTTTCAAGTGAATATGCAGCCTGTATTGAAAGCGCTGCCTCGGCAGGCGGTGTATTCATGCCACCGATTATGGGTTCAATGGCCTTTTTAATGTCTGATATTGTTGGAGTTCCATATGCAGATGTTGTAAGACGGGCAATTCTGCCTGCACTGATTTATTTTGCCGCTTTATTTATTTCAATAGATTTCAGAGCAAGAAAAAACAAGATTGACGGTTCAATAATGCCTCCTTCAGATTCAATTTTAAAACTAATAATAAAAGGATATAATTTTTTCATTCCATTGGCATATTTGATTACAAGACTAATCATGGGCAGACCGGCAGCAAAGGCAGGACTGGAAACCATTGGCCTTATGATAATAATTGGTTTAATCAACAGGAAAAATCCATTAACACTAAAAGTCATTATTGATACTTTGAAACGTGCTGTAAAAAGAGGAACTATGATTGTTGCAACAATGGCTACCTGTGGAATTCTGATTGGGGTTATAGATATCACAGGAATAGCATCCAAATTCAGCTCTTATTTGTCATCAACGGCTAATATATCAGCATTGTTAACAATATTCACAGTAATGTTATTAACTATATTTCTTGGGCTTGCTATGAATGGTTCCTCAACTTATTTAATTGCAGCGGTACTCGGAGCTCCTGTTTTAGTAGGCTTAGGATATGAGCCAATCAGTGTTCATATGTTTATATTATTCTATGCTGCAATGGCTACCGTTACCCCGCCCGTTGCATTAACCTCTTATGTTGCAGCATCAATTGCAGAAGCAGACCCGACAAAAGTAGGCTGGATGACCATGAAGGTTGGATTGATCGGGTATATCCTGCCTTTTGCATTCTTATTTAATCCTGCAATTCTTCAAATCGGTACATTTTTTGATGTTATAAAGGCATTTCTTACAATTATTGTCGGTACAGCAATCATGGCCTTGGGGCTTGAGGGCTGGTTCTTTGAATTGCATACTAATTTTGTTATTCGTTTGTTGCTGGTGGCGGCCGGAATTTCATTTATGACAGGAAGTATTGTGACAATTCTCATTTCTTCTTGTATAATTGCCGGTATATATGGTTATGGATTGATTGGAAAGTATTATATAAAAAGGACGGAGATTTAATATGAGAAAAACAAGAACTTTTATGGTTTTACTGATTTGTGTGGCATTGGTTCTTTTGCCGGGATGCAATGGAG
This sequence comes from uncultured Clostridiaceae bacterium, assembly GCA_964475455.1. GTDB lineage: Bacteria > Bacillota > Clostridia > DUPQ01 > DUPQ01 > JAFGQE01. The sequence continues at coordinate 3,479 of CAYYXJ010000191.1, forward strand.
TTGAGAATAGTGAAACGAATGCGACTGCCATCCATGATGATATGAAAATAACAACATCATTGCTGCATGGAAGTCCCGGGGGTGTTTGGTTTATGCTCGGAACAGCTATTAGCGAGTGCCTGGATAAATCCTACCCGGATTCAATTATGCATGTAAATCCCGGGCAATCAGCTGCAAATAACTATAGATTAAATAGTAATGAAACTGAATTTGGTTTAACTCATAGTTCTCTTGCATATGAAGCAACCAATGGATTAGGTCAATATGAAGAAAAACTGGATAACATTGCAGGAGTTGCAGTCTTTTACGCTTCACCTTTGCAATTTGTTGTAAAAACTGATAAAGGGGTAAAAACTTTTGATGATTTCATAAATAACAAAATTCCACTAAAGTTATCACTTTCATCAAGGAATGGTAATTCAGAAATGGCTTTTTACAATCTGGTGGCTGAATATGGCCTGACAAAAGAAGACCTCGAGGGCTGGGGATGTGAGTTGCACAGCATTTCATTAGCTGACAGCGCAGATGCCTTTAATGAAGGTATCATAGAAGGACTGTTTATAATGGCCTCTGTTCCGACTCCTACTTTGATAAAAATGGGGACCAATTCTGATGTGACAATGGTATCGATAAGTGATGAAAAAATAGATGCCATGGTTCAAAATCACGGGTTCAGTAAATTTGTTGTTCCTGCTGATAGTTACACATATCAAACTGAAGATATCACCAGCTTTAACACCAGTACCATGATTTGTGCATCATTGGAAACTTCAGAGGAACATGTCTACAAGGTTACGAAATCCCTGGTTGAGAATATAGAATATTTAAAGACAATTCATTCAGCCTTAGAAGGTGTTTCTGCAGATTCATTTTTAGAAGACATGGTAATTCCGCTTCATCCGGGAGCTGAAAGATACTACAGGGAAATCGGAATCATTGACTGAAACGTTTATAATAATTTCGGAGGTTAACTATGAATGATGAAACAATGAAAAGGCTTCTTTTGGATCAGCAGGACGAGATAACTGCTCATTTCCTTTATAAAAAAATTGCCGGGAGAATCAAGGATGTCAATAACAAGGCAATCGTTGAGAGAGTTGCGGCAGATGAAAAAAAACACTATAACAGATTGAAGGCTCTGACAGGCAGGGATTTTAAACCTCAGAAAGTTAAAATATTTATTTTCTATTGGATGACTAGATTGTTTGGACTAACATTTGGTATCAAGTATCTCGAAAGAGGAGAAAGCCAGGCGGTCAAGGCTTACTCTAAAGAAACAGAACAGCTTGCGGGAATGGTAGAAATCATTGAGGATGAAGAACGGCATGAGCAGGAACTAATAGCCATGATAGATGAAGAAAGACTTCAATACATGGGTTCAGTGGTTCTGGGATTGAACGATGCATTGGTTGAACTGACAGGTGCACTTGCAGGGTTTACATTTGCCTTTCAAAACACACGACTGATTGCACTGACAGGTCTTATTACAGGAATCAGTGCTTCACTGTCCATGGCTGCCAGCGAGTATCTCTCCACGAGACATGAAGGTGGGGGAAATCCTTTCAAAGCATCGCTTTATACCGGAATAGCATATGTCTTTACTGTAATCTTTCTAATACTCCCATATTTGATGATCGGCAATCCTTTCATCAGCCTTGGGGTCTCAATCGGAGTGGCTGTTTTTATAATTTTTGTATTTAATTACTACATATCTGTAGCAAAAGACTTCAATTTTAAAAAGCGCTTCCTTGAAATGGCTGCAATATCACTTGGGGTAGCGTCTTTGTCCTTCCTGATAGGCGTTTTAATAAAACAATTTATAGGTATAGATATCTAAAACAGCTCAACAAATAAGCAAAATCATTACAAATCGAGTAAACACCTCTAGGGTATTTACTCGATTTTCAGGTAAATACCCTAGAG
>CAYYXJ010000192.1:0-5234 GCA_964475455.1 uncultured Clostridiaceae bacterium
AGACATGTTTGTCATTTTTATGAAAAAACCACGGGTTATCAAAAACCCGTGGTCTAATAGAAAGTAGAATAAAAACTCAGCTGCAGCCCGTTGTGGTCCCACAATCCTGACATATCTTGCAGGTTCCGTTTCTTATAAGATTGTCACCACCGCACTTGGAACATATTTCACCATAAACCTTTTCGCCTTTCTTCTTGCCGGGTTTGTCATTTGATTGGTTAAATTCAACTTCTTCACTGTAAACACGGGCAAATTTCTTTGGTTTTACATGACAGCGGGTAAAGTCACCTAATTCAATATCAATGACTTTGCTGATTAAATCAGATATTGACGAGGCGGATTTAATATATGGATGGCGGCTTACAAAACCTGAGGGTTCATATTTTTGGTTTCTTAGTGTTCTGGAAATTTCTTCAGCCGGTATATTATATTGAAGCATATTGCTCAGTGCCTTTGAAAGTGATGCAAGAACACCTTTAACTACAGTTCCTTCTTTGTCTGTGGAAACAAATATTTCTGCTAAATTACCATCATTATAGAATCCAAGGGTAATGTATAGTTCAATATCGTCAATCTTTGCTGCATGGGTTCGGCTGAGATGCATTCCTTCGGGTTTTTTACGTATGGGAGTGTTTTTGCAGTTTTTTGCATATTCAACCAGTTCGGCATAAGTAAAATCTTCAAATTCCCTGTCAGCCTTTTCTGTCTTGCCATTGGAAAGTGGCTGTGCAACCTTGCATCCATCCCGGTATAAAGCTATCGCCTTGGTGCCTGTTGTATATGCAAGTTTATTAATTTCTTTGACATCGTTGATTGTAGCAGTTGAAGGCAGATTAACCGTTTTGCTGACAGCTCCGCTTATCATGGGAGTAATAGCTGAAACCATAAGAACATGGCCCTTCGGACTTATATCATTTGCTGTATCAAATATTTTTATGTGTTCGGGCTTAAGTCCGGGAGCATCCTTGAGTGAGTGATTAACAAGCTGACCGCTTTCATCAGTCTCAATCATGAAGTTGAAGATTTTTTCCACTGCATCTGCTTTATATCCAAGTTTGAAAAGTGTATCACGTATAACCGGATTTACGATTAGCATCGAACCTCCGCCTGACAACTGTTTGAACGCAATATGGCTGTAAAACGGTTCAACGGAAGTAGCGCCGCAGTCCATTGCAAAGGATATCGTTCCGGTAGGGGCAATAACACTGACCTGAGCATTACGGTATCCGAATTCATTTCCGGTTTCAATTGCAAGTTTCCAGGCGGATTTAAGAGCTTTACTGAATCCATCCCGGAGAAGTTTATGGTTAACAACCATTGGTTTATAGTTCAATCCTTCAAAATCATCAGTCAGATTACCAGCAACACGGGCATGATTTCTCAAGACTCTCTTCATGCTTTCGCTGTTAATGTCATAACTTTTAAATGGCCCCAGCCGTTCAGCCATCAAGGCTGAAGTGTAATAGGAGTAACCTGTCATAATCCCGGCGAGTGAGGCTGCCAAAGCCCGGCTTTCGTCACTGTCATATGGAAATCCATAAAGAAGAAATAAAGAAGCAACATTTGCAAGACCAAGTCCGGTGGTTCTAAAAAGATAACTTTTCTGTGCGACTGATTCAGTTGGGAATTGTCCCCAGTGGATAGAAGCTTCCAAGACCATTTGTATAAGGCTGATGAGATGAGTATATCCTTCTACATCAAAGGAATTCTTTTTTAAATCATAAAATCTGAAAACATTGATGCTGGCAAGATTACAGGCGGTATTGTCCAAGAAGGCATATTCACTGCAGGGATTTGTTGCATTTATTCTATTGTGTTTTGCGTTATAGTCACCGTCTGAACCACTTGGACAGGTATGCCATGAATTGAATGTATCATCAAACTGCAGTCCAGGGTCTGCGCACTCCCAGGCGGATCTGTTTATATTATTCCAAAGATCCTGAACCTTTACATCCCTGTCTACTCCATGATCCCTGCGACCTTTCAGTTTAAATGTGCTGTCCGGGTTTTTATCAAGGTTCATAACCTTAGTCATGAATTCATGATTTACCCTGACGGAATTATTGGAGTTCTGACCGCCTACAGTCTGATATGCCTCACCATCCATTGATGTGTCATAGCCCATTTTACCAAGGTCACGAACTTTTTTTTCTTCATGTGCCTGCCATGATATTAAAGACTCAATTTGGGGATGATCAATGTCGGCTATTACCATTTTTGCGGCTCTTCTTGTAGTTCCACCGGATTTAATGGCACCGGCATTTCTGTCAAACCCTTTAAGGAAACTCATCATTCCGCTTGAAGTTCCGCCACTGGTCAGTTTTTCATTTTTAGCCCTAAGCACTGAAAAATTAGTTCCTACCCCTGAACCGCCCCGAAAGAGCGTAGTTTCACTTACGTAATGTTCTGCAATGGAATTTTTACCAAGCAATTTATCTTCTATTGAAATTATGAAACAGGCAGAGGCCTGTGTTCTGGTATAAAGGTCAGTTGATTCAACAACCTTACCCACTTTTTCATCATAGTAATAAAGCCCACCGTGCCCGCCGTCAATGTTATAATTGCGTTTAATACCTGTGTTGAACCACTGTGGAGAGTTTGGGGCCCATTTTTGTGACAACAGGGCATAAACAAGTTCATCATATAATATCTGCCATTGATCCTTGTTGCTAATCAAGCCTTCATCAAGCAAGGCATCAACCCAAAAGCCAACCATTCTGTCAGCTAACTGTTTCATACTATGCTCATATTCAAATTCACCGGAGAGACCGGCTTTTCTGAAATATTTACTGGCTATGATATTGCAGGAATTCTGTGAATAATTCTCAGGAAATTCCAGGTTCTCCATATCAACGATTATTTCACCGGTTTTCCAGTTTTTCATGTGGACATCAACTGATTTATAGTTGAATAAATCATAAACAGTTTTACTGCTTCCTACCAATTCCTTTGTGAATTTCCGTGTAATTAATCTATCTATACCGTACATTCTCTTTCTCCTCGTCTGTCTTTTGTGAACCACAAGATATTGTGGGTTGTTAAAATATTGTATCATACAGATTGTGGTCTTTTAAAGAGATTATAAAAATATTTTTTTATTTTTTTCACATTAAAACAGTATATGTTTGTTTTGTAATATTAAATCCTATTTAAGCACAACAAATTATGACATGAAACAAAAAGAGGTAATAAATTCCTGATACTTTAAAGTCAGAAATGAAGCAATAATTTTTTTCGGACTGATTTAAAAATTAAAAAAGGCTGACGGTATTACCATCAGCCTTTCCATTAAATATACTTTACCAGGAGACCCCCTGACATGTCATAGCTTCAGATAAACGAAGTAATGCAGAAATATTTGAACCCAATTCAAGATTTCCCGGGTGTCCGTATTTTTCAGCGGTATCTGCTGCAGATTTATAAATATGTCTCATGATGTCATGGAGTTTCTCATCAACTTCATCAAAAGACCACTGCAATCTTATGGAATTCTGACTCATTTCAAGACCTGAAGTAGCGACCCCGCCTGCATTGGCTGCTTTGCCCGGTGCATAGAAAACATTGCTATTAATAAATAAGTGAATAGCAGCTGGAGTACATGGCATATTTGCACCTTCCCCAACATATCGACATCCATTTTTTATAAGTGTCTTTGCATCTTTTTCGTCGAGTTCATTTTCAGTCGCACATGGAAGTGCTATATCACAAGGAACATCCCAAATGCTTCCTTCAGCCTTGTATATTGCCTTTGGATGATATTTAACATATTCGCTGATCCGACTACGATCCACTTCTTTGATTTTCTTCAAGGTTTCTAAATTAATTCCGGATGCATCATATACGTAACCGTTGGAATCAGAAATTGTAAGTACTTTAGCGCCCAGTTGCTGAGCTTTTTCTACTGTATAGATTGCTACATTACCACTTCCTGAAACACTTACTCTCTTACCTTCAAATGTTTCATTTTTAGCATTAAGCATCTCATCTATAAAATAGCACAATCCGTAACCGGTTGCCTCTTTTCTAACAAGAGACCCTCCGTATTGCAGACCTTTTCCTGTAAGAGTACCGGTAACTTCATTTTTCATTCTTTTATACTGCCCGAACATGAATCCTATTTCCCTTGCTCCGACTCCTATATCACCGGCTGGGACATCAATAAACTGTCCGATGTGCCTGGAGAGTTCTGTCATGAAACTCTGGCAGAAATGCATTATTTCTCTATCACTTTTTCCTTTTGGATCAAAATCAGAACCACCTTTACCACCCCCCATCGGTAACCCGGTTAAAGCATTTTTAAAGCATTGTTCAAAGCCGAGGAACTTTATTACTGATAGATTTACTGAAGGATGAAGTCTTAATCCACCTTTATATGGACCAATTGATGAATTAAACTGAACTCTGTACCCTCTATTGACCCTTACCTTGTTCTGATCATCCATCCATGAAACGCGAAAAGTTATGACTCTCTCTGGTTCAGTTATTCTTTCCAATATTCCATCTCTTTCTATTTCCGGATGCTGGTCAATTATTCTTTCACAGGATTCAAAAACTTCTGAGACAGCCTGGAGAAACTCCGGTTGGTCCGGATCTCTCTTTTTTAAATCCTCGAATACTTTAATCATATATGGATTCTTTAACTGCATATATTCCCCACCTTAACTATGTTTTTTATCAAACATCCCAATTTGATAGTGTAAGTATAGGGAATAATAATGAAAAATGAAAGAGTTTTATAGATAATATTGCATAAATATACAGTATCTGCACATGAATACGCCTGTAAATACCAAATATTGCAATTTAAATTAATATTTTCTTCACAATAATGAATTTTTTATTAGACACCAAGAAAGCCCGGACCATATTTTTTAGCTTCATCATACATGGCAGCTACGTTTTCAGCAGGGACTTCAGGAATAAGATAGTCGTGGGAAGGTGCAACAATGTATCTGCCGTTTTTTCCCAATATATCAATTATTCTTCTGGTTTCATTCCGCACCTCTTCGGGGGTACAGTTCATTAAAATATGATTTTCATCTATTCCCCCGAAAAAAACAACATCAGAACCAAATTCAGTAACAAGGTCCACTGGATTCATGTTTTCAGCATTTACCTGTATTGGATTTATAGCATCAACTCCAATTTCAAGGAGGTCAGGAATAATTGAACGAATACTTCCGCAGGAATGGGTTGCTGTAACACATCCATAGGATTTTGCTTGTTCAATTAAC
>CAYYXJ010000193.1:0-5212 GCA_964475455.1 uncultured Clostridiaceae bacterium
TTTGCTAAATCGTTAGTAGGGGCAACCCTAGCGTGGGTTCGAATCCCACCTTCTCCGCCAAAATTTGTCAGAAAACCCAGGAATTTCCTGGGTTTTTGCATATTTTGAGCTGTTTTTGGTCGTTTTTCGGTGTTTTTGCCGGAATTAAAAAAGAGATACTCAATAACTTACCGGATTGCCTCTAATAATGCCTTTGTTCCTACCATATTGATTACTCTTTTCAAGTTATAGGCAAGAAAACCTAACCCAAATTCTGTGCATACTTTTTTATCCGCACCCCAATTAGTGGTTTTTATTTGCCGTTACAGTTTTTACTTCTAAAAATACTATAAATACAATGCCCTATTCATAGAAATCATATTTTCAGGTGGGGTTTCACGTGGAATTTCACAACCAGCTGAAATTATAGTATTAAAATTGCACTTCTTTACTAGCTGGCTTGTCAATTCACTAATTTTACCAGGTGTACCATATAAAAAGTCGGCAACTGGCTCTAAATTACCATTTACAGAAGTGCAGGTGCTATTAAATGTTTCAACGGCCAGAGAAAAATCAACCATTGAATCTATATCAAGAATATCTGCACCCAGGGTTTTAACTAGAGGCATTAAAGGGGTTATGTCACCACAGATATGAAGCTTTGTCTTTGCCCCTAGGCTTTTAATGTAAGTAATAAGTTTTTTATCATATTCAAGGGCATACTTTTCATACAATATTGGACCTATAAGAGATGCGGCAGCATTTCCAATTCCGATTATGTGTGCCCCGGCATCAACCTGTGCCTTCGAAAACTCACAGGCTTTTTGATAAACAATCTCAAATAATGGTGACAGATATTCTTCATCCATTGCCAGGTCTAACATTAGGTTATTAATCCCACGCAGATCACAGGATTCGGCTAAAACACCCTCAACCCAACCAATAATAGGATATTTATTTCCTAGTTTTTGATTAAATAATTCAATTGCCATTATTCGGTCAAGGGTTCTGGGGCTGGAGAAAACATTAAAATCAATCAATCTGTTAAGATCCGGGATACCGGAAAGAAGATGGTTTTTACAGGTGGGAACACCATCGAATGGGAATATAGTATCAGCACCAAATGCTGCTGCTTCCCGCATAGGATCAGATACAACACAAACACAGTCAATACCATATTTTTCTGCACATAATATATTTCCCTCAACCAGTTTTTTGTAATCTGTTGCATATTCACTGTAGCTAACATTAATTTCTTTTGCAGCAAACATCATAACAATATTTAAATTTGGTACTTTATCCACAGTTATTCCATTTAATCTGTTGATAACTCTTTCGTAAGGAGTCATAAGTATCCTTTCAAAGTGAATATTAGTGATTTCTCTTTTACTATATACCTATTTTGTTTAAGTTGTCATTGCGTCTATAAATTTTTGTTGTCGTGAATAATCCAAACATAGTTGTATATTCTTCTCAGGTCACCATTAAGAGCGTTACTGCCTCCGCAAAACAAAAAGTTATTTTTCAATATTTTGCGGGAAAATAACTTACCTACGGTATAGAATAGAGTGGCAAGGAGTACATAGTGGAATTTTATAATCAAATTTTCAGGCGTATAGAAAAGAATCTTAAGGCATGTCTATTTGCTTCTGCGGCTTTTTGTTTTATTTTCACCATTCTTGTCCCAATTTTTAATAATGGAAATGTATTTCGCATTATCGCTGCCGTTGGGTTGACGGTATTTGTTATATTTCACGGGTTATACCATTATGGCCTCGAGAAAATGAGCATATTTCTGATAATTACATTTTTAGTTTCCTGGACACTCGAAACAATAAGTATTTCAAGTGGGTTTCCTTTTGGTGAATTTTATTATACAGAACTGCTTGGTGCAAAAGCAGGAACGGTACCCTGGGGAATTATGCTGGCATATTTTTTTACTGGATATCTGGCTTGGACAGTTAGTACAATTATTTTTAATGAATCAAGCGGAGGAATCAAAAAAAATAATGTTGTTTTGGTACCCATTGTTTCAGCAACTATCATGGTTCTTTGGAATTTCACTTTTGATCCTGTACTTTCGAGCATAGAGAGAAACTGGGTTTGGGTGAATTCAGGTTGGTTTCATGGTGTTCCAATAATAAATTCATTTGGTTGGTTTGTTACCACTTACATGTTTTTTCAGTTATTTGCAATTTATCTATTTATACAAAAAGAAGAAAAGCAGGTAGAACGCAGCCGGTGGTATTGGTATTTGGTCCCAATAATGCTGTTTATACAAGTGTTAGAGTATGTTATACACCCGTTTTTACGTACAGAATATTTAAATATTTATAAATCATCATTTTGGACAGCAATATTAGGCATTGGAACAGTTTCCCTCTTGAGCCTTTTGATTATTTATAGAAAATATAAGCAAAGGGAATGATTTTTATTATCTCTCAATCAGAATCGAACAACCCATTCCTCCTCCTATGCATAGACCCGCCAGGCCTTTGTGTATATTGCGTTTTTTCATTTCATACAGAAGGGTGACGAGAATCCTTGCTCCGGAGCAACCAATTGGATGTCCAAGAGCAATTGCACCACCATTGACATTTACAATATCAGGATTTATTTCAAGCTCTCTCATAACGGCTATTGACTGTGAAGCAAAAGCTTCATTCAACTCAGCTAACTGAATATCTTCAATGGTCCAGTTTGCCTTTTGAAGTGCCTTTTGGGTTGAACTTATTGGTCCGGTTCCCATGATACTTGGATCTACTCCAGATGATGCATATGCACTTATCATTGCAAGAGGTTCAATTTTAAGTTTCGCAGCCATTTCTTCACTCATCAGGACAAGCATTGCAGCTCCGTCATTGATTCCTGATGAGTTTGCGGCAGTAACTGTTCCATTTTCCTTCACAAATGCCGGTTTTAATGCTGATGCTTTTTCTACAGTCGCTCCATATCTTATATATTCATCCTTATTGAAAACTATGGGGTCACCCTTTCTTTGTGGAATTACCACAGGAACAATTTCGTCTGTAAAACAACCGTTTTCAGTGGCTTTTTCTGCTTTGTTCTGACTTTTGATTGCAAATTCATCCTGTTCAGATCTGGTGATATTCCACTGCTTTGCAATGTTCTCTGCAGTAACGCCCATATGGTAGTTGTTGAATACATCCCAGAGGCCATCATTAACCATATAATCGGTTATTTCGCTATTGCCCATACGTGTTCCCCAACGTGCAGAATTCATCAGATAGGGTGCTTGAGACATGTTCTCAGTCCCTCCGGCCAGGATTATATCAGCATCACCCAAGGTGATGATTTGAGCAGCCAAAGTCACGGATCTGAGGCCTGAACCGCAGACTTTATTCAGGGTCATTGCCGGTGTTTCAAACCCGGCTCCGGCTGCAACAGAAATTTGACGTGCAATATTCTGACCAAGGCCGGCTCCCAAAACATTCCCAACAATAACTTCATCAAGCTGTCCGGGGTTTATTTTTGCCCTCTTGATCGCCTCAACTGCTGCTATTTCCCCAAGTTTAACTGCGGAAATATCTTTCAATGATCCGCCAAAGGAGCCTATTGCCGTCCTTACGGCTGAGGCAATAACTACATTTCTCATATTTCCTCCAATATCCTGACAGCAAAATCTGCCAATGTAAAATCCCTTACATCTGAAATACTGACACCGGGACTTAATTCTGTAAGTGTCAGAACACCATTTATGAATTCAAAAACACACATTTCTGTGACAATCATATCTACAACACCGGGTGCGGTAAGTGGAAGGGTACATTTTTTCAATATCTTGGGTTCACCTTTGCTGGTATGGAGCATGGCTATAATGACTTTCTTTGCTCCCGTAACCAAATCCATTGCACCACCCATACCGGGTACCATTTTGCCCGGTATCATCCAGTTTGCCAGGTTTGCATGTTCATCAACCTGAAGAGCACCAAGCACAGTGGCATCAACATGTCCGCCCCGTATAAGGGAAAATGAGTAAGCTGAATCAAAATACATACCACCGGTTACCATTGTTACGGGTTGTCCGCCTGCATTTGAAATATCCCTGTCGATTTTATCGTCATCGGGTTTTGGTCCAAGCCCAAGAAGACCGTTTTCTGATTGCAGTATTACATTTGTTTCAAGGTAATCCGCAACCATAGTGGGTAGTCCGATACCCAGATTTACCATGAAACCATCCTTGAGTTCCTGTGCTATTCTTTTTGCTATTTGTATTTTGGGGTTAATTTCGCTCATAATGCACCTCCCAGGACAATATAGTCAACCAAGGTTGCGGGTGTCATTACCAGATGCGGATCAATATCACCTGTTTTTACAATTTCCTCTGCTTCAACAATAACAAGGTCTGCTGCCATTGCCATGATGGGATTGAAGTTCCTTGTAGTCTTTGCATGATAAACATTGCCTGATTCATCAACCTTTGTGCCTGCAATCAAAGCTATATCCGCTCTCAAAGGCAATTCAACTAGATACTTTATACCTTCCAGCTCTATGACTTGTTTCCCTTCTTCAACCACTGTTCCAACGCCTGTAGGAGTCAGTATACCTCCGAGACCTGCACCTCCAGCCCTTATTCTTTCAGCTAAAGTACCCTGTGGAATCAGTTCAAATTCAGTTTCGTTTGCAGTAAGCTGACGCCCGGACTCCCTGTTAAGTCCAATGTGGGATGCAATTACCTTTGAAAACTGCCGGTTTACCACCATTTTACCAACACCATAATCCTCCATGGAGGTATCATTGCATATCAGAGTCAAATTACTGGTTCCTTCTCTGACTAGAGCATCGATAATATGGTGAGGGGAACCTACGCCCATGAAGCCACCCACCATAATGACTGAACCAGGCTTGATCAACCTTATACATTCATTGATTGATATGACTTTATTCATGCTGTTCTCCATTTAACCGGATACTTTTCCATAACATATCCCAGTGATTCATCAATGCACTGTAACGCATAATTCAGGTCTTTATCCGTATGTCTGAAGCATATATACCAATGGTGGTACGGCTGTATAAATAACCCCCGTCTTATGGTCTGTGTATAGAATTCCTTTCTTCTGACTTTATATAAGTCGTCCACCTTGTCAAATGTGATGAAGGGCATGGGAGGGATACCGGAAACAGTAACCGGCGCATCGTGTTTTTTCTTTATTTCTACAAGAGAATCAAGAAAACGCCGCCCCTTATTCCATATATTGTCAATCACGCT
>CAYYXJ010000194.1:0-5212 GCA_964475455.1 uncultured Clostridiaceae bacterium
CAAATAACTTATAATAGATATTCAGGGAGGTAAATTCATGATTTTAAAAATCGGAAAATGGGGCAATATTCAAGGGTTATGAACACCTGGCGGTATTTGCCGACTTTTGCCCTCCGCAGTTAAAAATCCGACAAAAAAGGTATACAAGTGATATAAACATATAGGAGGCTCTACATGGGCAGATACGAAACACCGGAATACAAGGTTCTTGTCAAGGAAGATGAATTTGAAATCAGGGAGTATACTGACTTCTATATAGTCGAGTATGACAACGACAATGATCCGGGTATCCAAAAGGGATTCGGAACCCTATTCAACTATATATCCAGTGATAACAAGGAAAATCAAAAAATAAGCATGACCATTCCTGTAATTGAGGAAATTGTTCAGGATAAGAAAAAGATGGCATTTGTAGTGCCGGGTAAGTTCAAGGAAAAGATTCCTGAACCAAATAACAGAAATCTGAGTGTAAGAAAATTCAATGAAGGCATGTTTGCTGCAATCAGGTACTCAGGATTTTCCAATCAATCAAAGGAAGACAGCATGAAGAAAAAACTATCTGAATGGCTTGCAGCAAAGGGTTATGGGGAAGTATCCAATTATATGCTGGCCTTTTACAATGCTCCATTCACGCTGCCCATGATGCGTAGAAATGAAATTCTGGTCAGAGTAAATATCCTTATGAAATAAGCATCAGACTCTCATAAAATGTTCATTTGACATTATGAGGAGTGATGCCCGCGGCTCTGCACTTTTGACTGATTGTGAAGAACCATGGGCTGGTATTCTACCACCATATAACCATATCCTCTATTTCGCATCAGGGAAAAACGGCGGATCATTCAAAGCCGGCATTTTCGCTGTTGGGAAGGGGAATGATGAAAATATAGAATCATAAATGTAGTCGATTATCCTATCCTTTGCCTTGCTCACATTTATATCAATCATTACAGGTGGCTTGCCCTCTTCAGCATATTCATAAACATTGATTGATATTACAATGTCACCTGAATCTATTTTTATTTCACTTTTTCCTGCTTTTTCAGTAACCTTGCTGTATAAAGTGGCAAAGCCTTCACCGAACATCTCGGTTATATATTTTTTGGCTATGTCAAGACCATGGTCCTGAAGGTCAGTAAAGATGCTCCCAAGGGACTTTGAAACCCATTCGGAACAATATTTTTCATAAACGGCCTTAACCTTGTCGCTGCCAACCAGGTCTTCAAATTTTTTCTGCAGAAGTCCCTTGAAAACGGTGGTTGTAAGGTCGGTGAAGGTAAGCATCAAGGCATCATATAAATCAATGCCCTGACCATCGGCAGTCCTGTCGTTGAAATAGTGATTTAGGAACTTTAAGATGGCGAATGCAGCCAGAATGCCTCCGATCTTTTTCATATCCTTGCTTTTGGCATCAAAGTTTGTCATAAGGACATTTTCAGCTGCGGTCATGACTCCGGAAAGAACTCTGGATTCCATATCCTGCTGTGTCATGGAGCTCTTTTCGTCAAACCATATCTGCCCGGCATAATCGGCAAGCAATGCAACCATTATGTCCTTTGCAGGAACAATCAGTGCCTCGCCCACTGGTCCTGTATAGTAATCTGCCAAGTAGGAGAATGCCTGGTCGCCAATCCATTTAACCCACTCAAGGCCGCTTATAACCCAGTCAAGTTTCTGCGAAAAGTTCCTGAGCTCCTCACTTTCCTTCAGAAGGGTTGTCCTGGATATCATGATAAGGCTTTTATTCATGAGTCGAATTTCATTGACGGACATGCTGTCAAACCGGTCCTTGAAGAATTGAACAACACTCTGCCATTCCTCAGGCGGCATATAGCGGCGTACGCGTTCCAGCAGAAGTCTCAATTCCTCCTTTTTTGACTTGATTTCATCAAAGGGTTCGCCAACAAGTCTGACAGGGAAGTCAAGTGAATATTCAATATCATTATAGGAACATGACATGGGGAGAATCATATAATATGGTGATTCACCCTCGGGAATCTGCATTTTTGGCTGGAACTTATATGCACCCTTGCCGGCATCCTCAATTTCATACTTGAATACCTTTGCAAGATTTTCAGTATCCGGGTCGGTTCCCATGAGCTTGTCCATCTTTAAGTTTGTTGTTGATATATCAACAATCTCTGCTATACGGTTGCCCTTTTCATCAGTGGTTCCAACTGATAATTCAACAATGAGCCTTGTGGCCAGCACATCTTCACTGTCACCGCTTTTTTCAACATCTGAAAATGCACGTATTGCTGCATAGTCATTTTTGTCATATTCAACGTTTCTTACTACGATTCCTTCCGGATAGACAGTCGCCTTGAACATTGCTCTTGCATTTTCCACTGTGTTGTCTGCGTATAACTCAAAGTTATAGAATAGAGGACCGGGCTTTTTCCTTTTATTGTCTGGACTGAACTTGTTATTGTTTATGGAAATTTTATAGTCATAGTCATTGATTTTTACAGTCTCAATTTCAAAAGGATAATCTCCAGCCAGAGGTTTCAGTGTAACATTTGGGATTTCCGTAAAGTCAACAAGCGAAAAAGCAGATTCGTAATGTCCTCCGTCGCCTTCAATGATTGCAATTTCGCCGCCTTTACCCTTGGAAAAGCCACCTTCGCGGCCCGTCAGCTCGGCAAGGATCAGATTGAAACTCATGCTGTTTTGATAACTTCCGCCTTCACCTGTGAATTTGAAGTTTACAGTACCCTTTGAAGGATTCTCCCTGCCCTTGGTAGATTCAGCTTCCACGGAAGCTCCTGCATAATTGCCTGCAGGAGTGGTATTGCCTACCTTTATATGGGGGTCATTGGAAAATATCTGTATCTGCAAAGTCAGGTCGTTTCGTTCAATCTCTTCACCTGAAGGGGTCACCTCTGCCATTCTGGCATAAACGAATACAGCAGGTTTATCATAGCGAATCTTGTCGCGAAAGTCCTTTTTGATATACATTTTATATGTAGACGCCTGTTTTTTGTCCCCATTTTCTGAACTTGAACCGGAACCGGCTGCACCGGCGATGGCTGCTGCGAGGCCTGCAACACCCAGCACAATCAATGCCGGAACAGAAGTAGATGTTTCACCCTTATTAGATGATGCTTCAGTAGTAACAACCACATTATATCCGGTCCCATCATCAGTAAGGTGAGGGGTTTTCTTGATTTCATAATCAATGGAGGATAATTGTGATTCAAATGCAAGGGCCTCATTGAGGGCTTGTGTAAAAAGAGCTTCAGCAGCTGGTATGTTCTTCTCGTCTGGAACTACACCCAGTTTGTCATCCCAGTAAGATCCAAGATAGTACAGGCAGGTTGCATCCCAGTGTATATCCAGATACAGCACTGCATTTGGGTAGGGTATATCTTCCAGCTGAACAAAGATATCCCGGGCCTGTTTGAAATATGCCTGCTTGCTGTTATTTGCATTTACGGTTGAAACGAGTTCCAAATCATTGTATAGAGCTTTATGACCTGCGAATGTACCTTCTTTGCTTAAATAACTGCTGTTTGTGGCCGCATTGATGGAATTTTCATAGTCGATGAGTCTTTTCCAGCTGTCTTCGGGGTCTGAAATTCCACTCTGGGGTATGATCTTGAACGCAATATCATAATATACACTGGACTTGGTCTCAATATCCTCGTATATGTATGTGATATTAATATCCTGGTCTTCCAGTTCAGGTAGATTCTTGAAAGTAATCACATAGTCATCAACAGAAAGTACCAGGGGAACAATCTTATTGGCATCCATGACAGTGATTTTTAATGCCATTACATAATCGGAACCGATAAAACCCGATTCAATGTCAGGATGGGTTTCTACCTTGTAAATATAGTTTTCGCTGTCATTGTATGGGAATCCATTCTTGGAATCAACTTTTTGAGTTCCATCAGCCAGGGTCATTGAAGGAAGCAAAAGCATGGCAAAAACAAGAAGAATGATGCTTATGGATTGGAATATTCTTATTCTTTTCATGATGTCACCTCCGATTTACCCTTGGATACAATAGCCAGAATCAGTGAGACCAATACTAAAACAGCTCCGGCTATGTATCATGTTAATTTAAATGGAACTAAGGACCGGGGTATTGCCAAAGTAAATCCAAGGGTAATTCCTGCCATAATACGATTTATCTTTGTGCCCTTACCTTTTAAAGAATTAGCTGGTGAAGCAGCAGTTTTTTTGTTTTTGAATTTATTCATCAAGGAAGTCAAAAAACCTCTTAAAAAACCATTGCTGCTGTACATGGCTTTCAAGGACAAAATTATTGCTGTAATACCCAGCATGCTTTTTTGAATTGAATTGTCGCCGGTCATGAAGTTGTATGAGAACAATGCCAGGGAACAACCAACCAACAGGGATGGGAGAAGGTGAATATTTTTAAAGCTCTCTTTTATAGAAGCAAGAAACTGCGATATACCGCTTTTAGAGGATGCACCGGCCTTTCGGGACAACCTGGGCTTACTGCTAAAAGCCGGGAGTACGAGTATTGATGAGACAAAGAAGGCAAAAATGCCTTTTCCTATGAGACCACCTGCAATTTCAAACCATCCGCCTGTGATACCACCTTGTGCAAAGGTAAGATATGACAAAACCCTGACAATTATTGAATCAATACCCAGTACAGGTAATAGTGTGAGAATAAACCAGGATAAAGCCAGAATAGCTACAGGGATCCATCTTTTTTTGTCCTTGAAAAGGGATTTCAATCCGCAAAACATTCCTGTGAATTTACCGGTCAGAAATTTTAAAGGACTTTGTATCGGCCCTGCGGTTGCTGAAAGTGAGAATGCTCCACCTAAAGCTATTTCACCCGGTAAGCCTGAAAAGGCGGTATCCGGAAAAGCAGAGTGAGAAGTGCCGGAACTTTTGCTTATTACAGCAGCACCGCAGGACTTGCAAAAAGAAGCTTTTGAATCAATTTTTGCACCACAAGACGTACATGATCTTTCCATAGTTCACCTCATTAAAAATGAATTAGATGCCCCGGGTTACCTCCATGACTACCTTGAAATTTAATATATCAGTCTTTTCTGCATTATATATAACCTGTTGTGAAATGACAATATCGGCCTTGAAAATTTAATTTGTAAATAGAAAAATCGTTATAACGGCTAAGGGCAAAAACTATGTATAAAATCCGATTTAATAATATGGTTTTCAGCATAATAAATCGATGAAAATGACTGGAATTCATACCATGTGG
>CAYYXJ010000195.1:0-5170 GCA_964475455.1 uncultured Clostridiaceae bacterium
TTAGGGTAACTTACTATAAGTACAATGAAGAAAATGGAAAAATCTCGAAAAAAATCAGCTATAGCAGACAGAAGGAGGATGAATTTTATATTGAAGGAAAGTTTGGGGATAAAAGAAGTTATTTTCTTGAGAAAAAATTTAGGATTCCTGAATATGAATATAAGGATGTGCATGATATTTTCGTGGTTGGGGATGTTCACGGAGAGTATAATAAGTTAGTTTCCTTGCTAAAAAAGTCCGGAATAATTAGCGCAAAGCTTGAATGGCAATATG
Source organism: uncultured Clostridiaceae bacterium (assembly GCA_964475455.1). Classification (GTDB taxonomy): domain Bacteria; phylum Bacillota; class Clostridia; order DUPQ01; family DUPQ01; genus JAFGQE01. The sequence continues at coordinate 274 of CAYYXJ010000195.1, forward strand.
GACAAGGCCATCTTGTTTTTATGGGCGATATTTTTGATAAAGGACCATCTGTTACAGAGTGTTTATGGTTTATTAAAGGCCTGAGTCCACAGGCTGAAAAGTCAGGTGGGAAGATTCATATTATGATAGGTAATCATGAAGTTATGAATCTGACAAATGTTTTTCATTATAACACCAAAAAATACGAATTGCTTCGGCAAGAATATCCTAAGGATTTTAATGAGCTATATGGTATTAATACAGAATTGGGCTCTTGGATCAGAACCTGGAGCAGTGTCCTGAAAATTGATGATAAACTTTTTGTTCATGGAGGAATTTCGCCCCAATTTTTAAAGGCTGAAATAAAAAAGGAAGAGATTAATTTTCTTGTCAGAGAATACTTAAGTGGAAGAATATATGATCAGGATACCTTAAAAGTAGATATAATATTAGAAAATTATGGGCCTTTTATGTATCGCGGGTATCTTAAATCGGACCCGGATTATCCTTTGATTTCCGAGATAGAAATTGACAGAATTCTTTTAGATTATGGGGTGAGACACATTGTTTTCGGACATACGGAAAGGAAGCAGTTCAGTATACTTTTTGATAAAAAGCTTTTGGGTATTGATGTTCCATTAAGATTTCAGGGAAAGTCAGAACAAGCATTGCATTTTATTGGCAAGGATATTTATAAGGTTTACAGCGATGGCTCAAAAATGAAAATTTAGAAATAATTCTTGCAAGTATTCAGTACTGTACGAATTTTATTAAAAGTGTTCGAATTCGTGCTATATCAATATTCGAACTTAAATTTTATTTTCCGTAAAAAGCAGTGCATCAATAAAATAATAAAACTGGCATTAATTTGGTAGTTGAGTGAAAAAGAATAATTATGGCATGAAAAGATCGTGTTTTATATCGAATGACAAGATATTCTTAATTTTAGTATACTTTTTATCTGTCTTAGCTATTAATGTCAGTGCTAATCCTTCTCTTGTATTTTCTGATACAATAGATAATGAGCAGGTAGCGAATCCACTATTTGCTTCGGATGAGATACTTGATATTAGTATACATTTTGATGATTTGAAGAAACTGAAACGAGATGTTTCCGATGAAGCGTCTTATCATAAAGCTTGTTTAGAGGTTGAAAATATAGAAGGCCGATCTTTTTTCAATATTAAGGTTAAAACAAGAGGAATATTTAGAAAAGACCCTTCCAACTGTAACTTCCCTCCCTTAAAATTGGATTTTAGAAAGAGTGAATTGGAGAATTCCTTATTTGATGGGCAAAACAAATTGAAATTGGTAACGCATTGTCGGAGCGGGGATTCAGAATACGAGCAATATGTAATCCAGGAATATTTAGCCTATAAAATTTATAATATATTAACAGAGAAAAGCTTCAATGTCAGGCTTGCTCGAGTTAATTACATTGATATTTCCGGTAAGTGCAAAGATCTGACACGTTTTGCTTTTTTTATAGAAGATGTTGATGATGTGGCTAGGAGAAATGGCTATACACATGTTAATTTAAAAAACATTCCTCAGAATTATACCGACTATTTTTGTGAAGGTTTGCTTGCGGTTTATCAGTATATGATTGGTAACATTGATTGGTCTGTACCGGGAGCTCACAATATAAAATTAATGCTTGAGAAACCAGATCACAGACCCGTTCCGATACCTTATGATTTTGATTTTTCCGGTATTGTTGATCCGGTTTATGCCGTTCCAAATGCAAAATACGGAATAGATTTTGTGGGAGAAAGATTATTCAGAGGTTATGAAAGGCCAGAGGAGGATTTTCAAAGAATATTCGACTATATCCTGACTAAACAGGAGGCGATTATGAAATTATATGAAAACTCTCCTCTTTCTGAGAAGCAAAAAGAGCGGGCTGTAGATTATCTTGATGAATTCTTTAGCATAATTTCCAATGAGGATTTAATTTATACTGAGTTTATATTAGCGGGAAGAAAACATGACCTTGCTTTGCCCTAGCCGTTAAGCTCGCTAAATGCGCTTATTTAGAATACACAAATTCATTTTTCCATAAAAAAATTTCTTTTATCAAGATTTGTTCTTGATTATCCTATATTTTTTTGTTTATCTTTGGCCTCAATTTATTAAAGGGCTGGAATTATTTGTCTCATCATATGGTGAGCACTACATATATTTGTTTTATCCTATTTAAAACTAATTAACTTTTAAAATCGAAAAAAATGGTAGCACTTACTGTACTTCAGGTAACAGCTGTTAATGCAACAGTGAAAGCATTTTGGTTTGTGCCAATTGCCTCAGTGATAGCATTGGTTTTTGCCTGGTTATTTTTCAAATCAATGATGAAAAATTCGGAAGGTACCGACCGGATGAAGGAAATTGCCCAATATGTGAGGGAAGGCGCTATGGCTTATCTTTCGAGACAATACAGGGTAGTAGCACTTGTATTTTTAATAATGGTAATATTCTTGACTATTCTTGCATATTTAGGGGTTCAGAATCCATTTGTACCGATTGCTTTCCTTACAGGAGGTTTTTTCTCTGGTTTATGTGGATACCTTGGAATGAAAACGGCAACTTTCGCTTCGGCAAGGACTGCTCATGGAGCGTCAAAATCTTTAAATAAAGGATTGCAGGTTGCTTTTCGAAGTGGAGCTGTTATGGGATTAGTTGTTGTTGGATTTGCACTTCTTGATATCGCATTATGGTATATTATCTTAACAAAATTAGTATATACTCCCGAACACATGGAATTCGGAATGCATTTTATAGGACTCGATTTTGTTCATGCCGGAACTACTCAGCATGTGAAAATGATTGAAATTACAGCAACCATGTTAACATTCGGTATGGGTGCTTCTACTCAGGCATTATTTGCTCGTGTAGGTGGTGGAATTTTTACAAAAGCTGCTGATGTAGGTGCTGACCTTGTTGGGAAAGTTGAAGCTGGCATTCCTGAAGATGATGCCAGAAATCCTGCAACCATTGCCGATAATGTTGGTGATAATGTTGGTGATGTAGCCGGTATGGGTGCTGATCTGTACGAATCTTATGCAGGTTCTATTCTTGCCACTGCCGCCCTTGGAGCTGCTATTCCTGCTTTAACGGGAGAAGAGCAGATTACTAAAGTTGTGGCTCCAATGCTAGTAGCAGGAATCGGTATCTTACTTTCCATCCTTGGCATATTTATGGTAAGAGCTAAAGAATCAGCCACACAAAAAAATCTTCTTAATGCACTACTTCTTGGTACAGGTGGAAGCTCTTTCTTTATATTGATAGCAATTGCTGTAATGGCTTACTTTGACTGGATTACCTGGGGAGTATTTGGTTCCGTTGTTGCTGGTTTATCAGCTGGTGTAATAATTGGTCAAGCTACTGAATATTTTACTTCTGATGAATATAAACCAACAAAAGGTATTGCTGCTCAGACGCAGCAGGGTCCTGCTACAACTATTATTGATGGTATGGCTGTGGGAATGTATTCAACCTGGATTCCGGTAATTACGATTGTTCTCGGTATTATTGTATCGTACTGGTCAGCAGGTGGTTTTGAAAACTTTGCAATGGGCGTTTATGGTATTGGTTTTGCAGCCGTTGGGATGCTTTCCACTCTTGGAATTACATTGGCGACAGATGCTTTTGGTCCTATTGCTGATAATGCAGGGGGAAATGCTGAAATGGCTGAACTTCCTCATGAAGTTCGTGAAAGAACTGATTCTCTTGATATGTTAGGAAATACAACAGCGGCAACCGGTAAAGGTTTTGCAATTGGTTCTGCAGCTCTTACTGCCATGGCTTTACTTGCTGCATATATGGAAGAAGTGAAACTATGGATTGGTAAAATTGCTGTTGGAACTGCAGATGGTATTAAGCAAGTAGGAGATGTAATATTCTATACAGGGACTGATGTTCCTATGGTTTCAGATGGGCAAACAGCTGTTGCAGTCGCTTCTGCTTCTGTTGAAAATTTTGTTGATGCTTATGCATTAAATATTTTTAATCCTGTATTACTTGGAGGAATTTTTATTGGTGCAATGATGGCCTTTGTATTCTCTGCAATGACGATGAAAGCTGTAGGACGCGCAGCCGGTAAAATGGTGGATGAAGTAAGAAGACAGTTCAGAGAGATTCCTGGAATCATGGAAGGGAAAGCTACTCCTGAATATGCAAAATGTGTTGCTATCTCAACAAAAGGAGCTCAGCGTGAAATGGTATTGCCTTCAACAATTGCCATTTCTGTTCCTATTATTGTAGGTGTTGTAATGGGCGTGCCCGGTGTTGTTGGTTTGCTTGTTGGTGGGCTTACTTCAGGCTTTACACTTGCTGTAATGATGAATAATGCAGGTGGCGCATGGGATAATGCTAAAAAGTATGTTGAAAAAGGTAATTTTGGAGGAAAAGGAAGTGAATCTCATCATGCTGCGGTTGTTGGAGATACCGTTGGAGATCCATTTAAAGATACTTCAGGACCTTCATTAAATATTCTTATTAAGCTTATGACCATGGTTTCTGTTGTAATGGCAGGACTAACGGTTGCAACCGGATTGCTTTAGCGGTTATATTCGTAAAGTATTTTGATTTACGAAATCATACTTATTCTATAAACAGTATTAAAAGCTGCCTCAGATTTGTTTTTGAGGCGGCTTTTTTCGTGGTTCAGCGGTTTCGTGATGTCTATTTTTTTATTTAAACCTCCGTAAGCCCGCATTCGTGCACTCATGTAATTCTTCGCCAAATAATTATGTGGATATAAGTAATAGGTATATTTGAGAGTTATGCTATATAGTGACAGTACATTGAGCCAAGTATAACATCAGTAAATTATTATCAAATTAAGTTTAGGAAAAATGGAAACCTTAACTCTGGTATATTATTCACCAACAGGAACGACACAAAAAATTGTTAGAGAAAT
>CAYYXJ010000196.1:0-219 GCA_964475455.1 uncultured Clostridiaceae bacterium
AACTTTGTGATGCCAGTTTATCCAACTCTGGTGTTCGGACATAAGGGTTGCCGGTAAAACCAAAATCGCCAATCCCCTGGTCATCTGTCATTATGAGGATGACATTAGGTAAGGACTTGCTTTCCTTTTGACTGATATACGAATCGGATATCGCCTCTGCTGTGAGGTCTCCTGACCGGCCTCTCCATACACGGAATCTCACACAGAACGATGACTTAG
>CAYYXJ010000196.1:229-3045 GCA_964475455.1 uncultured Clostridiaceae bacterium
TCTTGATTGTGAGATATGTATAAAAAACTCCGTATTCCTGTCGATAAATTTTTATAAACATTATAGTCGGAATCATTCTTGTAATTATTGATTTCCCCAAAGCTTATTGGGAGTATTTCCCATTTGTAATATAAGCGTGCTGCCATTTTTTATAGTTGCATGGTCAATCCATGGTTTATCAAGTGGTTCACCGTTCAGGCTGGCAGATTGAATGTATTTGTTCTCAACCGAATTGTTTTCAGCAATGATGGTAAAGTCTTTCCCCCCGTATAAATATTCCGGTAAATGCATCGTAACCTTATCAAACAGAGGGCTCCCCAAAGAGTAGACCAGCTCTCCGGGGGCAACCGGGTAAAAGCCCATGGCGCTGAATACAAACCATGCCGACATGGTTCCGAGGTCATCATTACCTACCATTCCTGCCGGTCCGGTCCCATAGGATTTTTCCATGATGGACCTGATCCCTTTCTGAGTCTTCCAGGGAGCACCAGCATCATTAAACAGATATACGGCATGCATCACAGGTTGATTTGACTGATTATAATAAGGATTCCATTCACCAAAATTATATACCTCTCCTTTGATCAATGAGTATTCTAATTTCTCGATAAATTTTTCTTTTCCCCTGAGCATTTTAATCAGTCCCTGTGGGTCATGCATTACATGCCATGTCCAGTGAAGTGGCGTACCTTCTGTAATATATGGGAAATTCTGCCTGGGTCTGAATTCAGGCCCCTTGGTAAGATAATCTTCTTCCCACGTAGGATTAAAAGGTTCAATCCAACTGCCATCCGAATTTCTTGCCCTGAGATATCCGACTGTTGTATCAATTATATTCTTATAATTATTTGATCTCTCAAGGAAGTATTCATAATCATCTTCCTTCCCCAATGCTTTGGCCATTTGAGCCAAGGTCCAATCAGCAAAAGCATTTTCCACTGTCTTGGAGGCAGAACTACCAACCTTATCTGCAGGCACATAACCCAGCTCTTTATAGTATTCAACCCCGTCCATGCCTCTATAACGCATGCCATGTTTGAATTCATTTGGCTCAGGTTTTACCATGGCATTTTTCCTCATCCCTTCATAGGCTTTTTCAACCTCAAAATTGTCTATGCCTTTCAGGTAAGCATCCACTATCACAGGTGTGGCAGGTGCGCCAATCATTACACTTGAATACCCCGGATTTGGCCATTTTGGAATCCATCCTCCTTGTTTGTACATATTAACCAGCGATTGAACCATCTCTCCTTCAATTTTTGGTTCCAGAATTGTCATCAGTGAATGTTTATTTCGATAAGTATCCCAGAGGGAGAAATCATTGTAAAACTCCGATCCTGGTTTAGTTTCATGTATTTTTTCGTCGAAAGTACTGTAATAACGGTTGCCACTGGATGAAATCCTTGGCTCAAAATGGACCAGATAAAGTGAGGTGTAGAATTTTATCTTTTCCTCCTCGCTTCCACCTTCCACCTCAATCCTGCTAAGTTTGTCGTTCCACACTTTCCTGGCTTCTTTTCTAACTGCAGCAAAATTCTTTGGCCCGATTTCACTTTCCAGATTTGAAACCGCAGTTTCAATGTCAATAAAAGAAGTACCAATTTTTATCTCGATCGTTTCTTCCCCCCTGGTATCAAAACTTAAATATGCCGTTGCACGCTCAGCGTTTATCTCTTTCGCACCTTCTAATACTTCCTTATCCCATACGCCATATGATGAAAATTCTTTACTGAATTCGGCTACAAAATATCCTTTCATCCTCCCAAATGGGGAATATGCACCATAGCCTATAATCCGGTTCTCTTCAGGCAGAATCTTTACAAATCCTTCACCCATGCGGGTATCAACAATAATGTGGACCTGGTTGGTATCGGGATAGGTAAATTGAAAATAACCACATCTTTGGGTGGCCGTAATTTCCACATTTGTCTTATAATCCTCTAAATAAACGGAATAATACCCCGGCGATGCTTCTTCTCTGTCATGGCTGATTACTGATGACCTTTCTTCTGAAGTAAATTTCAGACTTCCTACGATTGGCATAAAATCATAACTTCCATAATCGCGCATATGTGAACCATTTGGATAATGCGAGCCTCTGAAACCAAATATTTCTTCCTTTATTATGTCCGAATAAAGGACCATTCGTGCACTATCTTCAACATATTTGTATGGGTCACTTTGATTATCAATATTAGCCGGGATCCATTTGGTCATACCGAAAGGAACACAAGCACCCGGATGGGTTCTTCCATCAGTACTTGCTCTTTCACTCGATGCCTGGGTTCCGATGAATGGATTGACGAAATCGACGGGTTGTTTTTCAGAAACTATTTCAGAAACACAGCCTGATAATGAGACCATTGCAATCAAAAAAGCTATGGAGATTAGGAGAATTGGAAATTTAAACATGTGTGCTTTTTTCATCATGTATACTTTTTTGTACTAATTACTCTATTATCAACACTACCCATCAAGCGATTTAAGCTAAGCCCTGTTAAAGCCGCCACGGTTCCAGATCCTCACTCTGCCAAACAATTCGAATTTTCTTTCCTTCCGTATCGCGGAAAATGACTAGTTTTTATAATCAGACAAATCCTGAACCTTTTGTTAGTCAGTTAAAGGACTTATGTACTCTGGTAGTTTGTGCCGGTGCGCAATTGTTTGAAAACCAAGCAAGGCTAGCACATATTATGACAAGTATTTATATAAAAAAATCATGATTAAATAATTTTTTAGAGACACAATTTTACTAAATAGATTCGTAACAATGAATAAGACGTAACCAAGATTATGATATTTTTATATAATATGAA
>CAYYXJ010000196.1:3055-5104 GCA_964475455.1 uncultured Clostridiaceae bacterium
CGCAATTGTTTGAAAACCAAGCAAGGCTAGCACATATTATGACAAGTATTTATAACCCAATAAACTTCATAGAAGATCGATTATCAGTTCAGTTTCTCAATCCATAAATTCCTGAACTGTATTTTTGAGCCCTCTGCCTGCAAGCCAATATTTCCCTTACTAATCGAACAATCTGTTGCCACGTTCTGCAGCAATCCATTCACTCTTAATTCAATTGTACTGCCTTTGCAGGTAATATCATAACTATTCCATTCGCCTGCCTGGTTTTCATTTGAAGCATGTAATTTAGGCAGAAGGGGTTTTACCTGATCTGTTGATGAATAAACAGTATCCTGGATTGTTGCGCTTAAACCTACTCCATTAACGATAAAGTCTCCGGCATTTCCATGTTTAAGCTGCCCTTGAAAATGGTTGACAGTCCAAAGGTCAGGACCAGTTGTATGCAAAAAGATTCCACTGTTTGTGGGATTTTCAGGATAGCACCATTCAACATGTAAATGATAATTTGAATATTCTTTCACAGTTCTCAGGTACCCGTTTGGAACGCCGATAGTTTCAATCAGTCCGTTGTTAACGTAAAAAAAGTCTTCCGGATTTACGCTTGAATCACTCACAAAGACTGTCCAGCCATCCAGGTTTTTACCATTAAATAAGTATTCCCGCTTATCGGTGCAGGATGTGGCAAGAATAAAAAACGCGATAGAAATGAATAAAGCTCTCATAAGTCAATTAAAAAAAGATCTGGGTTTGTAAAATAAGCTGTCCTTTTGTGTTGGAGATTATATGTTCACCATCTTCAAAATCATAATAGTAGTAAGCTAAATATGAAGTAATTGCCCCTTTATTCCGGGTTGGAACATCCAGGAAAATATCGGCTGAAGCCAGAAAAATGTCACTGATCTCTGATTCTGCTCCTGAGCCGATCGCGGCCTTTTCTATCGTGGCCTCAGGATGCATGTAAAAACCTGCCCCAATATTCAACAGTTTTGCCCTGCCAAGATTATTCATGGTCATATAGGGAAACAGGTGATTTTCTTCATCGAAAAACTGCCAGCAGAAATATCCTTTTGCGGCAAAGTTATCGTAGATACCTTCCGTTGTTTTATCAACCGAAATAGCTTCAACCCCATTTTCAAAAGGTTTGACTACGCTAAGACGATAATTTAATTTGCTCAGGGTACCTTTCGCATAAACGCCAAACTGGCGTCCAAACCTATCAAAGGTCCCACCTATCGGATATGCAAAACCGGGACTATCTGAATCGGAAGAAATGCATAGTTCTTTGTTTTTATTTTCGCAGCCTGTCAGCAAAAACAAGCAGATAGCAAAACATAAGACCTGGTAAGAATAGTTATTGATTTTCATCTTATTAATTCAAAGAATCAATAAAATAGTAAACAATGATTAAGAAAAGCTTAATTAAATATAAATAAGCTCTGCTCTCAGGGAAGGCCTATGAAACTGAGAGCCATAAATATTAAGGTAGTGCATTCAGCAAGGTTTCTAGCCTGGGAATTTCACCGTTAGAAGGATCTACTTTCTTCAGTCGATTCAATATCTCTTTTGCTTTGGCCTTGTTTACACTGACAAAATAGGCGTAAAACAACCTGGTCAGATAGTCGGGATCCTCATCGTATGCGTTAAATGCCTTTTGATAGTGATGCAATGCTCTCAGATCCTGTTTCTGGTAGAGAATATCTCCCAGATACAGGTTGACAACCGGACAATCATTAATCATCAGACAACGCTCCAGATAGTATTGAGATGAGTCAATATCTGAACCGGAGTATTCAACAGCTTTATTAAATTCCAGTTCAATATTATAGGGTATATATTTAGAATATTCAAAGGGATAATCCTCCAGGGGATTATCTGGCCTGTGACCAAGCATCTCTAATTCTGAACCTATCCTCTGTTTCGTTTCAAAATCTTTGTATCTGTTGTACAAATAATAAAGCCTACTTAGAAGGAAAACTCTGCTTTCATTTCCTATTGACTCGGTATCTGCTAATCTGTAGGCATTCACATAAAAGATAAGTGCATTTTGAT
>CAYYXJ010000197.1:0-5009 GCA_964475455.1 uncultured Clostridiaceae bacterium
CTGAAAATCGAGTAAATACCCCAGAGGTGTTTACCTGAAAATCGAGCAAATACCCTAGAGGTGTTTACTCGATTTTGGGAAAAAAGAGATTCACTGTGAAGTGAATCCTGATTAAGTATTGTTTATTTGAATTTTACGGCTGTTCCGTATACAAGAACTTCTGCTGCTCCCTGTGCAACATTGCTGGTTGCATAGCGTATGTTGATAACCGCATCAGCACCTGTAGTTTCAGCATCCTCTACCATTCTTTTTGTTGCAATGGCCCGAGCTTCATTAAGCATTTCAGAATACCCGGTAAGCTCCCCGCCTACAATTGTCTTGAGTCCTGCCATCAAATCCTTGCCTATATGCTTGGACCTGATTGTTGACCCTCTGACCAATCTTATGGTTTCCAATTCTTTTCCGGAAATAAAATCAGTATTGACTAAGATCATCTTTTTCTTCCTCCTTGAATTCTTTGAATCTTTGTACAAACACAAATATCATCAATGGGGCTGTTGCGAGAATCAGTCCACCGATGACAAGTTTCCAAAGCAATGGTGTAGCCGACATTAGAATCAGCAATGCATACATAACTATGAATACTATATACACAAACGCAAATACTGCCGGCATTATCAACTTTTTCATAAGCATACATCCTTTCCCCAGACCAATTATATCAAATATCCAAACCTACTGCTCTAATTTTGTATAATTATCAAACCAGATTTTCAAACTCATCCAGCAATTTCCCAAACATTTTCATCCCTGCTTCTATCGGTGCAGGACTGGATAAATCAACCCCGGTTTTTCTCAATATATCCAGCGGATATTCACTGCCGCCGGCCTTTAGGAATTCAATATACCTATCAACCGCGGGTTTACCCTCCTCTTCTATCATCTGAGCGATGGCTACTGCTGAAGAAAATCCTGTTGCATATTTGTAAACATAAAAACTTCTGTAAAAGTGCGGTATTCTGCTCCATTCATGCTTGATTTTTTCATCCACCACACAATCGTCCCCAAAATATTTTTTGTTAAGGTCGTAATAAATCTTGCATAAGTCTTCACCGGATAACGGTTTTCCCTCACCGAAGCTTGCGTGACAAACTTTTTCAAATTCTGCAAACATTGTTTGCCTGAAGACTGTTCCCCTGAATGATTCAAGGAAATGGTTGATAAGGAATGCCCGTTTTTCTGGACTTTCCGACTTTCTGAGCATATCTTTCAACATCAGGATTTCATTTACAGTTGACGCTACCTCAGCCACAAATATCTTGTATCCGGAATAAATATATGGCTGTGTTGTGCATGAGTAATGTGTATGCAATGAATGACCCATTTCATGAGCCAGAGTATAGACATTATCAATTGTGCCCTGGAAATTCAAAAGCACAAACGGGTGGGTCATATATGTTCCCCATGAGTATGCGCCTCCGGTTTTCCCCTTGTTCTCATATACATCAATCCATCTGGAATCAAACCCCTTTTTCAGGAGCGAAACATATTCATCCCCAAGCACACCCAAGCTTTCGGCGACTGTTTTGCATGCCTCTTCGAAGGTATATTTTTCATCAGCCTGGTCAACCAGGGGAACATAAAGGTCATACATGTTCACTTTTTCCAGCCCCAGGGCTTTAGCTCTGACTTTCACATATTTATGCATAAGAGGCAGATTGCTGTTTATGGTGTTTATGAGATTATCATAAACATCAGTGGTGATATTGTCATCATCCAATGAGGCTTCCAGGCTTGATGAGTACCCTCTGGCGTCAGAATAAAACCTGCCGGTCTTTATATTAGCCGCATAAGCCGCCGCCATTGTATTGCCATATGCTGCATATGTATCATAAAGTGCATTGAATGCATCTTCCCTGACTCGCCTGTCCTTGCTTTCCAAAAACGAGATATATCTGCCTTTTGTCAGCTCAACCATGTTACCATTCTCATCTTTGATTTCAGGGAATTTCATGTCCGCATTTGTAAACATTGAATATATCCTACCGGCACCTCCGGTAGCTTCCGCGCTCATAGCAAGCAGTTTTTCTTCTGCTACCGAAAGTGTGTGTCTTTTCTTCCTGAGAATTTCTTTTATGAATTTATCATATTTGCCCAGAATCTTATCTGTAACAACCACTTCTGGCAGTGAAAGTATAAGTGGTTCAATAAATGATGCTGCCGATTCAACCCTTACGGCCAGCTCACTTGCTCTGCTAAACAATACCTGATATTTGGATTCTGCGTTGTCTTCGTCCATCCTCATTCGTGAGTAGGAAAATAAATTATCCAAAAGGCAGAATGCCTCTTCATATAAAACAAGACAATCAAGCAATGTCTTCGCATCACAGATTATGTCATGCATGGCACTGAGTTTAGTCGCCATGTCCCCTACTTTTTCAAAATCCGATTCATAAGCTTCATCACTCTCATAAATATCCTCAAGCTTCCACTTATATTTCTCTTCGATTTCATTTCTCCCTGGTAATTTGTTCATTGATTGTCTCCTCTATTTTAAATTTTAGTTGAATTTCTTGTTCATTACATTCAATGTGCATCTCTTTATATATACCATTCCTGTTATATAATAAATCACCGGTATCAATAAGTTGTGCGAAAGAACCCCAGCTGACATTATATGTCCACCCTCTGTACACAACCTTTAATCCATCAACAAGATCTTCAACCTCTGCATTTTCTTCACCCAAACTGCTAAGAATAGGTATACAAACACCTATCATGGAAAAATTACATGAATAATCCACGCATATACCCGAATCAGTCATGGAATAAATTTCCTTTATTTCTCCCTTTCCATCAATGAGGTAGGAAACTGAAAAACAAACCTCACCTGGTATTTCCTTGTGAATTTCAACCTTTGTCCGGCAAACACTTTCTGAAAGAAAAATCTTCAGATTCCCTTCAATCCAAAAAGGTCCTATACATCGCCCGGATTTATTTGTATATTCCCCCAGGTTGTAATTAGGCTGACTGGCAAAAGGCATACCCAATGCCAATCCATACGGGGAACCGATATAATTAATTCTACCAAGCCCTGTTGCATCATAATGTTGGTCTGCCATTGTATCTAACTCCATTGAATAACCTGAACATGATGCAAAAACTTTATGAAAATCATCACCGGTCAAATATACATATCCACCGCGTTCATTCGGTGGTATATATGAATCAATGGCCGGACCCGCAAAATCAAGAGCTCCTGTTATGAAGCTAGCTGCCGTAATCATGTATCTGTTGTAATTACCATAGCTGTCTGTTCCGAAATTGGACCTGGGGGGAAAAAGATTCTTGATATGCCTTGGTAAATCAAGTTGAATCCATTCATCCAGCCTGCTTATACACTCCCTGGCACATGCTCTTAACATGCCTGCCGCAATTTCTTCTGTCCCTGAAAACATATTGCAGTAGAATTCACACATGGATGCCATCAAAGCTTCGTTGAACTGGTACTGGTTACTTCTGCCACCGTAAGGAAACTTGTAATCGGAGGAGATCATGAACATCATGGCCTCTGCACCCTTTTTAAGAACATCCCACATATCCCCGGCAACTGGACCATCGGAACCAAAATGCAGTATAAGAGCAATCCTGGATCTGGAGGGTATGTCGTACACCATGGTATTGTTGGGATCCCTATACGTACCTTCATCATTAAACTTATGCTTTTGAACAGCCCAGTGTATTTCGATAAACTCATTTGTATCACAACCTGTTAATAAACCACGAAGATATTCGGAACATATTCCATACATACAGAAATTATGAAGATTGTCTGCATCTTTGCTTTTCAATGTGCTGTCATACAGCTTATATGGATCAAATCCGGCAATTATATCAATGTATTCCTGCAGCTTATTTTTATCAAGATTTTCATTTAAAACGAGAATGGCTGTACAAACTTCCAGAACAAGAAATTCAACTCCGCTTTTTTTATAATCAATGGTCATATCCTCCAGCAGACAATCCATTATAAGCTGCCAGTTATCAATGCTGATAATACTGAACCCGCCTTTTAGAAGATGTGCTGAGGCATTTAAAAATCTTGAGACTGATATCCTTGAATAACCCTCATAAATATCCTGGAATTCGCGGAGGGGGTTATCTATTTTTTCAAGCAACTCTTCATATCCGAATTGTTCTGTAACCGTTTTTAAAAAACTATAATATACATCACGGTTATCACAGATTCCTGCTTCAGTCACTTCGATTGTGTCAATATATTCAGATAATCTACCCATATTTAAAGTATACAATAAAAAGACCTGCCGTAGCAGGTCTTGAAATCAATTTTCCTCAATAACCGTTGACCGTAGTCTTACCCAATTGCAGATTCGCTTCATCCAGAAGTTCCTGCATTCCAAGTCGCTTCATATTATCCCTGTAAGCCTGGAGGGCATCTTCAATGCTTATTATCCTCTGTCCAAGTGTAGATTGCTCAACATCAGAGTAATATGCATAATTCTCACTGCCCAGCTTGATAGTCCAGTTATCAATGAATGCACTGGCAACCAGTGCAGCCTTGGTTGGTATCTTATAGATATAAGGGTTTATATTGTCTAGATATGAATCGATTGCAGCTTTTTTTGCCATATCGTAATAATCATTCGGATTATCCGGTACTTCATTATAAAAAACATTGTAATCAGTAACAGCAAAATTATCCGGACTCCCTGCAAGATCCAAAAGAACATCACCTTCCACTGATAATCCACTTCCAATAACTATTTTATTTATGTTTTCATTGGTAAGAGACCTGTCATAGATTGTTATTGTCTTTTCTGTGTCATTAACTTCAAAATGCCTGCCGGGGATGCCGTATTTAAGCATGAGATAAGCTTCTTCATCACCCATGAACAACTTCACAAATGCATTGAACATACTCTCTGGATTCTCGGTTCCGGCCAGCATGAAATAAACTCTGCCATAGGTTGTTACATGAACAAGATTTTCTGTGTCGAAAAGAAGTCGGTTGAAGGTTGGCAGAATCTTTACCATAACCAGAGAGGCAT
>CAYYXJ010000198.1:0-4990 GCA_964475455.1 uncultured Clostridiaceae bacterium
GCAACACCGGTTCTTGACAGTCTTGAAATTGCAGGACCTACAGAAACAGCATATGTTGGTGAATCCGCTGACTTTAGCGCAGTAGGATATGATCAGTATGGTGAAGAAATTGACTTTACAACAACTACCCAGGGTACACCGGCAACCGAAATTACTTTTACATCAAATAACATCAATGTCCTTGAAACAGATCATATTGATGTAACAGGTGACAATGAAATCACATACACACCTGATGGTGAAGGAACAGCTACAGTATTCGTATTCCTCGGAGGAGCGCTACAGGGACAGGCTGATATAACAGTCAATCCTGAGGCTTATCCATATGCAATCACAGCAATAGAAGTGCCAAAGGCGATGGAAACCGGAGTTTGGGCTATGATTACAGAAGATAATCTCACAGTAATTGACCAATACGGCCGTGAAATGGAAACTAACTTCAATAGCTTCTGGAACTGGGAACTGGCAGCTGTTACCAATCAAACACATGTGGCTTTTTCAGCTGAAACAGATTTCTTCATGAATAGATTATTACAACCAGATCAGTTTTTATTTGGCAGAGATTTTGAAGAAACCTCATTTATACTTTCAACATCAGGTCTTACTGCCGGAACAGACACATTTGTCGCTTATCTTGTTAAAGAAGGTGAAGAGCAGACAGAATCCGGATTCCAGTTCAGCGTAAGAAATGTTGATCCTACAGAAATAGCAACATATACAGTAGATGTTGTCAATGATGTTCTTTTCAGTGATTATGAATACTGGAATCTTTACTATCAGCAGTACCTCTATTCACTTCAAGGTTTCACACCGGAAGCCGCATTTGATGAAAGTGACTGGTATTTGGATGATTGGTTCATGGGAGATCTGCCTCCATGGTTGCTTGAAGAATTTAATCCTTATGCATCACAACTTATTATACTGGGTATTACATCCGATGGAACTGAGGTTGAACTTCTTTTTGACAGAGACCTTATTCCGGAAGACATTGATCTTATTACCTTCTCAATGGAAGAAGTATCACTCTCCGAATGGCCATTGATATACGACACCGCAGCATCCGAAGAGTATGAGGGTCCAATGGCAAGCAAACCAACAATCATTGCAAGCGGAGCTGCTGTAGGAATGTGCACAGTAAAAGTATGGGTAGATGGTGTGGCCGTTGCTTCTGATACAGTTGAAGTCAAGGATGAAATTCCTTATGTAGCAAGTATAACTGCAGAAGTTAATGAAATCGACGGTTCGACTGTCAATGTATATGATTATTGGACACTGCCATATGACTTCTATGGATTCATGATTTCAGATTACATTGATGATATATACATGGAAGACTTCATTGATTGGATGACATACTCATATGGTGAAGAAATGATACATCAATTTGATATAATCTACCCAATCTTCATGATTACCCTTTTTGATGTTGAAGATCAGTATGGCGTTGATCTTGCAAGATTCCCTGCCATGTTGGATTACAGTCTCAGATTCTCATTCTCATTTGAAACAGAAGATGATGACTCTGTAACCACTTACTTTACATTAATGACACCACAGGGAACCGTATGGGATACCGTTAAGGTCACCAACGCTGATGAGCTTCTTTTTAAGATCATTGATGCACTTGACAGATTCGAAAGATAACATAGAAATATAATCTTCATAAGAGACTGCCAAATGGCAGTCTCTTTTTTAACTCCAAATAATCCCGACCCTAAATAATCCCAGGGATTATTTCATATTTTCTTCAAACTGACTAAGGTAGAATTGATGAACCCATCAGATACCTGTCACACTCCCGTGCAGCTTCACGTCCCTCCATGATGGCCCAGACAACAAGGCTCTGCCCTCTTCTCATATCGCCGGCAGTAAATATTCCATCAACATTTGTTGCTTGTTTTCCATATTCAGCCTTTGCATTTCCCCTACTGTCGGTTTCAATTCCAAAATCATTTACAATACTTTTTTCAGGACCTACAAACCCCATGGCGAGCAATACAATATCCGCTTTATATGATTCTTCACTGCCCTCAATTTCCCTTGGGAAAAATCTTCCTTCATTGTCTTTACCCCAATCAATCATAACAGAGTCAAGGCCGGTTACCTTGCCTCCCTTTCCTGAAAATGATTTTGTTGATATGCAGTAACTTCTGGGATCGTTTCCAAACAAGGCAATGCATTCCTTCTGCCCATAATCTGTCTTCTTTATTTTGGGAAACTGAGGCCATGGGTTTTCCGAAGTTCGTTCAGCAGCCGCTTCAGGCATGATTTCAAACTGACGTACACTCTTACACCCCTGTCTTATGGCAGTCGCAACACAGTCATTACCTGTGTCACCTCCTCCAATTACAATAACATCCTTATCTTTGGCTGATATATAGTTACCATCGCTTAGATTTGAATCCATCAGACTCTTTGTGTTCCTTGAAAGATAGTCAACAGCAAAGTAAATTCCATCTAAATCCCTGCCATCTACTTTCAGGTCCCTGGGAACTGTTGAACCGCAGCAAAGAATTGTTGCATCATACATCTCATTCAACTCAGCCGCCTTTATATCTTTTCCTACTTCTATTCCCGTCTTGAATTCAATACCCTCTTTTTTCATTAAGTCAAGTCTTCGTTGAACAACGTTTTTTTCAAGTTTCATATTAGGGATACCATACATCAGAAGGCCACCTACCCTATCCGAACGCTCATATACAGTAACCGAATGACCAACTTTATTCAATTGATCTGCCGCTGCAAGTCCTGCAGGACCACTGCCTACAACCGCAACTTTTTTACCTGTTCTTTTGACGGGAATATAAGGTTTAATCCATCCTTCCTCAAATCCACGTTCAATAACTGCCATTTCATTGTTCTTTATGGTTATCTGTGGGTCTATGACACCAAGGGTACAGGCACCTTCACATGGAGCCGGACAAACCCTGGCTGTAAATTCCGGGAAATTATTTGTCTTTAGCAGTCGCTCCAGTGCATCCTCCCACATATCGTTGTATATAAGGTGGTTCCACTCCGGAATTAGATTATTCAATGGACAGCCGCTGGGCAATCCTTCAATAATAATTCCGCTTTGGCAAAAAGGAGTTCCGCAGTCCATGCAACGTGCTGCCTGCTGCATCCTGACATCCTCCGCCAACGGAACAGAAAACTCATTCCAGTCTTTTATTCTTTCAAGAGGATCTCTGTATGGCAGATCCTTCCTTTCAAATTCCATGAATCCAGTAGGTTTTCCCATTATAAGTCTCCTATCCCGCATACTTTCTAAATGCCGCCAGCTGTGCTGTTTCCAGGTCTTTACCCGACTCCACGGCTTTTTCTATTTCAGTAATGATGTTCTTGTAATCCACAGGGATTACCTTAACAAATTTATCAAGGGTATCATTCCAATTATCCAGAAGTCTTTCTGCAAGGTCACTGTCAGTAAACTGATAGTGCTTTTTAATCATGCTTCTGACCATGTCAGCCTCAATGTTCTTATTAAGGTTTTCTAGCAGAACCATTTCCTTGTTAACAAATTTTTCAAAAGTTCCGTCTTGGTCATATACATATGCTACTCCACCACTCATTCCGGCTGCAAAATTTCTTCCTACTTTTCCCAGAACAACAACCCTGCCTCCGGTCATATATTCACAACCGTGGTCTCCGACACCTTCAACAACAGCATGTACCCCGCTGTTCCTTACACAAAAACGTTCTCCGGCAACCCCATTGATATAGGCCTCGCCTCCCGTAGCACCATAAAAAGCAACATTCCCGATAATAATATTTTCCTCAGGGACATAATCAGCTTCCTCGGGACACCTTACTATTATTTTCCCACCGGAAAGCCCTTTGCCAAGATAGTCATTGCAGTCACCTTCAAGGTTCAGGGTAATTCCTTTTGGCATGAATGCTCCAAAACTTTGACCTGCCGAACCCTTCATATTCAGAATAACCGTATCCTCGCTGAGTCCTTTGTCAGCATAAATCCTGCTGATCTTGCTTCCTACATATGTCCCCACATCCCTGTCAATGTTTTTTATCGGAAGAACAGCCGTGGTTTTTCTGCCGCTTGCTATCGCATCATGAAGCAGATGATCCAAAATTCTGTAGTCAAAAGATTTTTCAACATCATGAATCTGTCTCTTTGTTCTGTATCTGGTACTTCCTTCAGGAAGTGAAGGTACATGGAAAAGTCCTTCAAGCTTAAGATTCCGGTATTTAAAATTGTCAGGAAGTTTGCCTGTTTTAAGCAAATCTGCCCTTCCTATCAGTTCATCGAGATTTCTAAATCCCATTGATGCCATTATTTCACGCATTTCCTCTGCAATGAATTTCATAAAATTTACAACATACTCGGGTTTCCCTTTGAAGTTCTTTCTTAATTCAGGATTCTGTGTAGCAACACCAACCGGGCAGGTATCAAGATTGCAGACACGCATCATTACACAACCTATGGCAACCAGAGGTGCTGTGGCAAATCCAAACTCCTCTGCACCGAGAAGAGCCGCAATAATTACATCCCTGCCTGTCATCAGTTTACCGTCAGTTTCAAGTTTTACCCTGTCCCTCAGATTGTTCAAAACAAGAGTCTGATTAGTTTCTGCCAGACCAAGTTCCCACGGCAAACCGGCATGCTTCATACTTGTCCGGGGTGCTGCTCCCGTTCCACCATCATATCCACTAACAAGTATTACATCTGCCTTACCCTTTGCTACGCCTGCAGCTATGGTTCCCACACCCACTTCAGAAACCAATTTAACATTTATATCTGCTTCTGAATTTGCCATTTTAAGATCATGTATCAGTTGTGCCAGATCTTCGATTGAATATATATCATGATGAGGAGGTGGAGAAATAAGCCCCACACCGGGTGTTGAAAGACGTGCCTTTGCTATCCATGGATACACTTTCCTACCGGGCAGCTGGCCACCTTCACCGGGCTTTGCCCCCTGTGCCATCTTTATCTGTATTTCCTTTGAATTAACAAGATAGTAGCTTGTAACGC
>CAYYXJ010000199.1:0-4946 GCA_964475455.1 uncultured Clostridiaceae bacterium
TGTTATAATGGAGCTGAAAGGAGAGAACCCGGAACTTGCCGGCGAATATGTAATTGCCGGGGCACATATTGATCACCTTGGAACGGGCGGTGCCTCGAGCCGCAGGCCGGATAGTGTGGCAGTACATTACGGTGCTGATGATAATGCCTCCGGAATAGCCGCTCTTCTTGAGATTGGTGAATATATTGCTGCACAGAAAAGAAACAGCCGCACCCTAATTATTGCTGCATTTGCTGCTGAAGAGATGGGCCTTCTCGGTTCAAAGTATATGGTTAATAACCTACCGGTTGACCCTGCCTCGGTGAATGCAATGATTAACCTTGATATGGTTGGCAGGCTGAAGGAGAGCAGGGAGCTGCAGGCAGGTGGTGCCGGCACATCCCCATCCTTCCGCGAGATAATTTACCGTAATATTGATACCCTCTCATTTAATCTTGCCATTACCGATGAGGGTTACGGACCTTCTGACCACTCATCATTTTACGGTAAGGATATTCCGGTGCTCTACTTCACAACTGGTGCGCATGCCGATTACCACACCCCGTATGATTCACCCGAAAAAATAAACTACAGCGGACTTGATGAGATATCAACCTCGCTGGCCGGATTAATAATTGATCTTGCAGGAAGCGGTGAAAAACTTGCATTTACTGAAGCCGGACCCAAACAGGGTGTAAGCAGGGGAACAAGAATGAAAGGCGTTACACTTGGTATTATGCCCGATTTTGCCGGAAACGTAAAGAACGGACTGAAGGCTGACGTTGTATCCCCGGGGAAACCGGCTGCTATTGGAGGAATGCAAAACGGAGATATCATCAAATCAATCAATGGACTTAAAATCAATAATATTGAAGATTATATGTTCAGACTATCAGCTCTGGAGAACGGGGAGACTATCAGTGTGGAGGTAGAGCGTAACGGCGAAACAGTAGTACTCCTTATTACACTTTAAGAGCTTCTTTAACAACCGAATAACTCAATTATCCTTATTGACCACCAAATTTCAGCAAAAATGAAAAAGAGTATATACTGGATCCTTGCAATCATTATAACCCTGTCGGCTGCATACTACCAGCGCAAAACAGGTCCAACATATCCAAAATCAATGGAGGTTTCAGTCAATGGAACAACCCATGAGGTTAAGCTGGTCAGAAGCATAGAGATAGGAAGCGGAACTGCTGTCAAGCTAGGTATAGAGGATACCACAATCTCTGCTACCATATATTATAAAAGGTTTAAGACAGATGATCCCTATTCAGAGGCAGAGTTCAGATATGAAAAGAGAGCTGTTGATTCCTTTATAATGAATAAGATATTTGGGATGTACAGTGAAGAGGGATGGTTTGCCACACTTCCTGAACAGCCTGCGGCAGGAAAGCTTCAGTACTGGTTTGAAATAAATGACAGAAGCGGCAAATCAAAATATCTTGAAAACAATCCGATAGTTATCAGATATAAAGGTGCAGTACCCTCCAGAGTACTAACCCCACATATACTTGCCATGTTCTTTGCTATGTTGCTGTCAACACTTACCGGATTAATGGCACTCGGCCGGGACAAAGCGTACCGCAAATATGGGATAGCCACCTGGATACTCCTCTTTGCAGGAGGAATGATACTTGGTCCAATGGTGCAGTTTAATGCCTTCGGTGAGTACTGGACCGGAATACCCTTTGGATGGGATCTCACTGACAATAAAACGCTTATAGCAGTCGTTTTCTGGACATTAGCCGTGATTATGAATCTAAGGAGAGAAAGGAGGGGATATACCATTCTGGCAGCTATAATCCTTCTGCTTATATACTCAATTCCACATTCCATGTTTGGCTCAGAACTCGATTATTCCAGTGGTGAAGTGGTGCAGGGAATAATTTTGTCTCCCCTGATGTTTCATTGACTCATTTTTTATAACTTGATGCAGCACTTCAGCTTTTCGGGAGTCATTAAATCGAAAAGCATATAAAAAGGTGGGTGCAGCATTACATATTATTGAAACAACCATACGCAAGATGGGCGATTCAGAAGCGGCATACCGCAATATACACCAGAACCTGATCGACGGCTGTAAATCCGGAGATCAAAAAGCGCAGTTCCAGATATACAAGCTCTATTATAAGGCTATGTACAATACCAGTCTGCGAATTGTGGGAGACACCATGGAGGCGGAGGACATAATGCAGGAATCATTCCTCTCAGCTTTCGAAAAGATAAATACCTACTCGGGGACGGTAAGCTTCGGGGCCTGGCTTAAAAGAATAGTGATTAACCGGTCTCTGGATGCCGTAAACCGACAGAAAGCGATCTTTGAAGATATTGAAAAGCATCATGAACTTAAATCGGTACCGGAAGATAATAACGGTGAATTTGAGGACCTCGATTTAAAGGTTGACGCTGTTAAGTCTGCTATTAACAGGCTGCCCGACGGATACCGTATCATTCTTTCACTCTACCTGCTTGAAGGGTATGATCATGATGAGATAGGCGAAATACTTTCAATATCAAGCAGTACATCAAGAAGCCAGCTTTCAAGGGCAAAACAGAAGCTGGTCAGTGAACTTGGATATCACAGAAATTGACAGAAACAGAAAAAGAGGAAAAAATTAAGAGCAGAGTTTGGAAAGAGGAGAATTACAGGAAAATAAAACAACAGGAAAAAGAGAAAACATAAAGAGGGAGTTACAGAATATCAAACAGACAAGGCAACATAGAAACAGTTTAGCAAAGTCAGAGAAACAGAGAAAGTGAAACATGTCAGGAATATGAAAACAATAGATGATTTTATAAGGGAAAACAAGGATCATTTCGACGGAATGGAACCGCCGGCTGGTCACCTTGAACGCTTCCAGGCCCGGTTAGAGGCACAGGCAGTAATCCTTCCCCGGAGGGTTAGGGTTCTTCCGTACCTGTTGAGGGCCGCTGCTGTGGCCATTCTGGTCACACTCTCTTCATTATGGACATGGGAACATGTTTTGAGCCCCGGTGCAGGTAAGATGACATTAAGCGATGTATCACCCGAGTACCGCCAGGTTGAAACATATTATGTTCAGCAGGTTAACCTGATGGA
Organism: uncultured Clostridiaceae bacterium; assembly: GCA_964475455.1. Classification (GTDB taxonomy): domain Bacteria; phylum Bacillota; class Clostridia; order DUPQ01; family DUPQ01; genus JAFGQE01. The sequence continues at coordinate 3,065 of CAYYXJ010000199.1, forward strand.
GGATGAGATCATGGCAGTCCCGATGGGAAATGACCCCGTTCAGAAAGAGATGCTTATTGAGGAGTTAAATAATATGGATGCAGCCTACAATGAACTGCAGAGAGACCTCAAGGCAAATCCTCAGGATGAAAGAGTCATTAATGCAATGATTGAACACTACCAGAGAAAGGTTGAGGTGATGAACTATATCCTGTCACAATTGAAGCAGGTAAGTAATAATAATCAATTAAATGAGACAAATGATGAAACGGTCAGGTTGTAAAACACTTTTCGGATTGTTGATCATTCAGGCATTCCTCCTGCTTCCGGCCAGCAGTTTTGGCGTTGAAGTAAAAAAAGAGTTCAGCAGGGAGTTTGACACTGCAGGTAAGGAATTATTAACGATTGACAACCGGTTCGGTGATGTTACGGTAACTACATGGAACCAGAATAAGGTATCCATTGAAGTACTGGTTACCATTGATCATCCCGATCAAACAAGGGCGGAGGGATATCTTTCAATGATAGATGTTCTTTTTACAGATAGTGATAACACCATAGGAGCCGAGACCGTAATTGACAGTAAGTTTTCATTCAGGGGAATGGGAAAAGACCGCAGGTTCAGTATTGACTATGTGGTTAAAATGCCCGGGAAAATGAATCTTAAGCTTGAGAACAGATATGGAAATGTGAATATTGACAATCTCTCAGGGCATGCTGATATAACCGTAAGATACGGATCCCTCTATGCAGGATCTCTGACAAGAGGCAACATTAAGCCCCTTAACCGTATTGTGATTGCCTACGGACACGGTGAAATAGATGAACTGGGATGGAGTGAATTGTACCTGAGGTATTGTACAAAGGGTGTAACAGTAGATAATGCTGAAGCACTTCTGGTTGACAGCAGATACTCTGAACTTTCAATAGACAGAGTGAGTTCAGTAGTGGCGGAGAGCAAATATGACAAGTTAAGTTTTGATGCTATCAATAATCTGGTTGCCGAATCGGGATACACCTCCTATAATATCGGAGAGGTATCAGGTAAGGTAGATGTTGAAACAACATACGGATCTTTTGATATTGACAGACTTAAACGGGGATTTGAATCTGTGGATCTTAATACCAGGTACTGCTCGGTAAATATCGATCTGGATGAGGAGACCAGTTACAGGCTCAACGCCATGGTCGATTTCGGTAGCATCAGCTACGATGACGATCGTGCCGAGATTCGTCGCGACATTAAGGAGAGTAACTCGAGGGAGGTTGAAGCAACAATCGGCAAAGGGAGTTCACTGCCTGAGATTAAGGTCAGAATCAGTTTTGGTTCGCTGAAAATATTCTGACACAGGGAAACCTTATATTATCATCTCTTAACAGATGGATGACACAAAATGTCATCCATCTTGTTTTTTAAGCAATCCGGCCGGGTGCTTCTGTTGCAGGAAACAACAATCTGCCGAAGGAATTTCTATCAGATATCAAGGTCAATAACGGTAATACCGCTGCCACCCGATTCAAGGTGTTCATCCCTGAATTTTCTGACCAGAGGGAGTGTAGCCAGATACTCCCTGATAACTGACCGTAATATCCCATCACCCTTTCCATGCAGTACTCTTACTGTAGGATACTGAACAACTGCAGCATCATCAACAAGGTTGCGCACAGCCTCAATTGCCTCCTCTGCTCTGAATCCCCTTACATCCCTGTCAGGCTTAAAGCTCATCTTTCGCATGCTAAGCCCCGGATCAGACCTAACCACTCTGCTTCTTACCGGCTTCACCGCCCTTATTTCATCACGGGTAAGCTTTTTAATAGAGGAGATAGCTGCTGTAACAATCATATTATCCGTTTCAATAGTAACCTTTTTCCCTTCTATCCTTACAATCTTACCGGCCGTATT
>CAYYXJ010000200.1:0-3816 GCA_964475455.1 uncultured Clostridiaceae bacterium
GACAGTCAAAGGGAATATTTGGGGGAATGGCTCCCATTTGTAGAATTTACAAAAGATATCAGATACGGAGAAATTTGTAGATTCTGTTGTCAATGCTCCAGAAGACAGATTTGAATATGTGTTTGCTATCCGGAGACAGAATGAATTCATAGGAATTATTGGATTTAAAGACACTGATAAGGTAAATAAAATGACAGAAATTGGATATTGGCTCTCTGAAAAATATCAAAAACAAGGAATTATAACAAAGTCGGTAGAGAGACTTTGTGATTTTGCTTTCAACAAACAAGGGATAAACAGAGTCCAGATAAAATGTGCTGTTGGAAATAAACCAAGTATAAGAATTCCTCAAAAATCAGGATTCAAATTCGAAGGAATAGAAAGAGATGGAGAACCGCTAAAAGCAAATAATTTACAGACGAAAAAATCGATTTTGACTTTTGTCAAAAGATATTACTGATACCCCGTCATACTTTTGTTTAAGAAATTTAAAAAACAAAAGTCATGAACAAAGAAAAGAAAATCAGTATTATCGGTGGCACTGGGAAACTGGGTGTCCCTGTTGTTAAATTCCTATTAAAATCAGGTTTTGAAATTAAGCTTATTGCCCGAAACATTGAAAAGGCAAAACAATTGTTTGGACCCGACCCAAGACTTCAAATTGTTAAGGCAGACCTGAAAAATGTTTCGGAATTAGAATCAGCCCTTTTTGATACAGAATATCTGTATCTTAACCTTTCAACAGAAACAATTGATATCAACATTCCTTTCTCTACCGAGCGTGAGGGCGTTGCCAATATCTTAAAAGCTGTTAACAAGGAATGTATTAAACAAATCATAGCAATATCTGGTCTGGGGGCATTCGATAATGTTCAAAAACCCGATGATTTTGAATTTATCCCAAACATCATCCGCAAACAAGGGCATAAACTCCTTAAAACTTCAGGCATACCATACACCATTTTGCATTGCAGTTGGTTTGCCGACAGTTTTATAATTTATCTGCAAGGTAAGGAGTATTCTGTTATTGGAAATGCAACTGACCCTATCTATTTAATTAATGCTTTCGATTATACCAATCAACTGATAAATGCAATAGGAAATCAGGAAGCTTTCTATAAAGAATTTCCAATACAAGGAGAAAAGGGATATGCACACCCCGATGCAGCAAGAACTTTTTTTGATGCTTATACAGAAAATATAAAGATTACCCGATTACCTAAAAACATAATAAATTTTATGGCCCTGTTCATTAAGAGTATGAGATTTATTAAACATATGAGCGATTATTTTACCGTTTCGCAAGAATCCTTTCTGGCAAAAGAATATGGCACTTATGATGTTTTAGGCACCCCCTCGCTCAGTTTAACCGAATATGCAGAAAAACTGAAAAAAGAAAAGGTCTATAGTCATCTGGAAAAGGATAAGAACAATTAGTGGTGCAACCCTTACTTCAAAAGCACATTTAAAAGCTATTGAAGATGCTTTATTAAAAGCAGCACAAGAAAACATTGAATAATCATTAAAATTTTTGTCATGAAAAAAGCAGTTATATTTTATCAGAGTAAAACAGGAACAACTGAAAATTATGCGCAGGAAATAGGTGCATACCTTCAAACAAAACAAATCGATACAGCATGTGTGCCCGTTGAAGCATATCGTGAAGATTTAGTACAAAATGCAGATTACCTACTAACCGGCTGCTGGACCAAAGGATTAATGGTCATTCTGCAGAAACCGGATGAAATATGGAGTGATTTTGCACAAAAACTTACTTTACCAGAAGGTGCTAAAGTTGCTTTGTTTGCGACCTATAAAATCAGGACCGGCAGCATGTTTAAAAACATGGCTAAGCATGTAAATTATGCTGGTAATCTATCGTTCCCAAACCTTAAATCAAGGAAAGGAAAACTATCGGCGAAGGATAAATTCGTTTTAGATGAATTTCTCAATAACTAGTAAATCTAACAGAAATGAGAACCTTTTTAAAACACAATGCTGTAACATTATACTTTATACTTGTATTTCTAATATCATGGGCCGGAGTTGTTCTTGTTGTTGGATTCAACAAACTACTCACCGAAGGGCCTGCTGACGACCAGATGGGATTATTATTTATTGCTATGTGTGCTGGGCCAGTCATATCAAGCTTACTATTTACTTATATCTGCGAGGGAAGGCAAGGACTTAGTGATTTAAAGGGGCATTTGCTTAAATGGAAAGTAAATGGTCGCTGGTACGCAGTGGCAATTCTGACAGCGCCTGTTCTGGTTCTATCTATACTTTTCTTGCTTTTAACCATAAAATCAACATATATTCCGGAGATATTTTCGTCGGGTGATAAAGTATCTATAATAGTATTAGGCTTTGTTGGTGGTCTGACAGCAGGTATTTGTGAAGAATTGGGATGGACTGGCTTTGTTGTTCCCAGGTTTAGAAAACGTTACGGCTTAATAGCTACCGGTGTAATCGTTGGCTTCTTATGGGGATTATGGCATCTTCCATTATTTCTGCCTGGCGATCCATCAGGAGAGGTTCCTTCAGCTCTTTACCTGGCAATTATTTTATTCTCTCAGCTACCAGCCTACAGAGTGCTTATGGTATGGCTATACGATAGAACTGCCAGTTTGTTTCTTACTATACTCATGCACACAAGCCTTACATTTTGTGCTCTAAGTCTTCAATTTGTGTCACGTTCAGGTATTGATTTTGTTATCTACGATTCTGTATTAGCCGCAGTAATATGGGTTGTGATTTTTTTTGTAGTCAGAAAACCCCCTGATTAAGCGTATCGCAAATCGTAAAATTTGTTCGATTATCTACTTTATAATAAGAGAAAATGTACGGATTAATTATAAACCAATACACCAATGAAATTGAGAGGAATTTTACTAAATACATTTGGATTGATGATTACACTAAATTGTTACTCGCAGAATATATTTAATAAGCAGCAATCAGAAGTATCAAGACCTGATATGATAGAAAATTTAAGAACATATATTGCAAAGGTAATGTCCAGGAATAAAATAGTTGGGCTTTCTATTGCAGTTGTTGACAAAAACGGGATTTTGCTTTCGGAGGGTTTCGGAGAGGCAGATAAAGAAAATAAGGTTTTTGCAAATAGCTCTACATTATTTCCTATCGCTTCGGTTACCAAAACTTTTACCGGAATAGCTGTAATGCAATTGGTAGAAAAAGGATTAATTGATTTGGATGAACCTATAGCAAGCTATATCCCTGAATTATCTCTAACAAATGGTGAAGAGGAGATAATAACCACCCGTATGTTATTAACGCATCATTCTTGTATTCACGGTGACATTCTGTATAATTGGTATTTACCGGAAGTGTCAAACAACCCTTTAATTTATGAACAGGTTATTGATCTAATAAACGAAGCTGGAACTATATTTTCACCTGGAAAACTTCATTCATACAGCAATGCAGGGTATTCACTGTTAGGCGTTCTAATAGATAAAGTTAGTGGTATGGGATATGTTGAATATATCCGTTCCAATATATTTGAACCTCTTGAAATGAATAATAGCATTGTATATGCAGGGGAAGCAACAAATGAAATAATTGCAAAAGGATATATCAGTAAAAAAAGCACATCAATGCCAATGAAACTTGGAATTCCTGCCGGGGGTGTCGCTTTAACCGCCAACGATGCTGCAAAATATATGATGGGTATCATTGGCACGTATCATGGAGACAATTCACTTTTGCAACAGGAAACCATGTTGCAAATGATGACACCGCAAAATAGTAATGTGCCATTGGATAAAGGTTTTGAAATAGGACTTACATGGT
>CAYYXJ010000200.1:3826-4930 GCA_964475455.1 uncultured Clostridiaceae bacterium
GAAGAATGCGAAACAATGACCATTTGTGGAATCGATCCGGAGTTTCCAACGCACCCCCTCCCTGCTGACTGGCATTGGAGTAGCATTGGCAGCCTGTCAAAAGGAATAGAATATGGTACTTCTGCAAAATCCGATAAAACAGTTTACTAAATATGCAGCACATCGGGGTGAATTACCACCCTACTATGCAATGATGGTAATCCTTCCTGAGTTGAAAACCGGAGTGTTCATCAGTGTAAATACAAATTCAGCTGCCGATGTGCCTGAAAAAATAGCCCATAAAATTATAATCGATTTGTATGAATATCAAACCGGAAAACCTGTACCTCAAATCAAGGATAAAGAAATAGTATCCTTAAGTAAGGCACAATTAAAGCAATACGAAGGAATATATCCGAATGTATATTTTGGTCCTATGAAGGTAAAGCTGACAGGGAAAAATCTTACATTAAAATCACCTGAAATGCCTACGCCACTGGTTTTGATCCCCCATGTCGATTCAACATTTTCCATCAAAGCAAAATTATTGGGAATTACATTTCCTATTAAAACCTTAAATGCATTAAAAGTTGAGTTTCGCGAAAATGAGAATGAAAAATATATGTATTTCATCATACAAAACAGCATGTTAAACCCAAACCTGAAAATCGATAGATTTGAAATGCCCACAGAATATGCAAATTATTCAGGAAAGTACAAAGTAGTAAACATGGAAAATTCCGACAGGGTAGTAAAAAATGTAAAAATTAAAATGAACAACAATGGCAAATTCAGTATTTTCAAATATACTTTTTTAGGTCGGCACAACTTTAATATGGTAATTCAACCCATAGATAAACACAATGCAAGATTTGCCGGCACTGGATATTTCGCGGGAGATAAAATGCGTTGGGAAAAGGAAAATGATAAAGTAATTATGTATTGGTCTGGATTAAAATTAGAGAAAAAATAACTATTCTGTACCAAATAGTTAAGACGCAGCCTTGTAAAGATAGAAAATTAAATGAGTTTTACGCAGTTGCACGGATTGGAAGATAATACTCAATTATTTGATGCATTAGGAATATTAGTTAAATGATAAAAGGAAAGTCCACCTTTATTTGT
>CAYYXJ010000201.1:0-4803 GCA_964475455.1 uncultured Clostridiaceae bacterium
GTACCGTAATCAATTCCTATAACAAATTTATCGTCCATAAATATTTGTTTGCTTTATTGTATCAATAGTTCGTTATACTTTTATATTGCGTTGATAATGAACATTTTAACAATTCGGGTAGAAATTACCTATATTGTTGATAAACAATTCATTGTGCCTTCGCGCCTTCATGTTTTATTTTAATTTAATGAACTGTTGATTTTATAATATTTTAATCCTTTATCTCAATTTAATGATGTAAAATTAACTCCTATTGTCTTATTTGAAACAGGCAATTGCGATTTGGACTGATTCTAAATAATAATTTAAAGTCATTCATTATCTTACCATTAAGAATATTTTTTTAAAAATAAAGGCTGAGGCAGGATATCCATTGATAAATAAAAAAAAATTTGTTTCTACATTTGGGTGTCTAAAATTAACTGTATAATATGAACACTTTTGACCTCACCTGGATTGATTATTCAATCATGCTGATTTATTTCAGCTTCGTTCTTGGCATAGGCTGGGCACTAAAGAAGTACATGAAAGATGCCACGGCATTCCTTGAAGCCGGAAGATCTCTGCCTGCCTGGGTTACCGGACTCGCATTTATTTCTGCAAATCTTGGAGCTCTTGAAGTGATAGGAATGGCTGCTTCAGGAGCAAAATATGGATTTGCCACGGTGCATTTTTACTGGATCGGGGCCATTCCGGCCATGTTATTCCTTGCTATATTCATGATGCCTTTTTACTATGGCTCAAAAGCAAGATCGGTACCGGAATATCTTAAACTTCGTTTCGATGAAAAAACAAGGGGATTCAATGCTTTTTCCTTTGCAGTGATGACCATCTTTGCCTCCGGTATATCCATGTACGCCCTGGCTTTATTGATGGAAACCCTTTTGGGCTGGAATTTTCACATGAGCCTGATCATTTCTGCTTCAATTGTCCTCGTTTATACATACCTGGGAGGATTGAGCTCGGCAATCTACAATGAAGTTTTACAGTTTTTCCTTATCGTTATCGGCTTCCTCCCCCTCGTAATTATCGGGATGGTAAAGGTAGGCGGATGGGACGGACTGGTTGAGAAGCTTGCCATGAATCCTATGTCACAGGGATTTGAACACTCATGGCAAACCATCTCTCCTGAACACCCTATGGGAAGCTGGATGGGGATTTTCTTCGGACTAGGCTTTGTACTGGCCTTTGGTTACTGGTGTACCAACTTCCTGGTAGTGCAACGGGCAATGGCGGCAGGCTCAATGAGTGCCGCAAGAAAAACCCCGCTGATCGGTGCTATACCAAAAATGTTTCTCCCGTTTCTTGTTATCCTTCCGGGAATGATAGCTATTGCACTTTTAAACATCGGGGATGAATCATTTAATCTGCCTTTAAAAGGTACCGGTTATGATTATGATCTTGTGATCCCTATGTTATTGAATCGTTTTATGCCAACGGGCGTACTCGGGCTGGGACTAACGGCACTAATGGCTTCATTTATGAGCGGAATGGCAGGAAATGTCACTGCATTCAATACGGTCTGGACATATGATATTTATCAAAGCTATTTGGTTCCGGGAAAATCAGATAAACATTACCTTAGGGTGGGACAAATCACTACTATTGTGGGAGTGGCAGTAAGTATTCTTACAGCTTACGTTGCCAAACAGTTTAATAACGTAATGGACTTCCTGCAACTGATCTTTGCGTTTATCAACGCTCCTCTCTTCGCAGCTTTTCTCCTGGGAATGTTCACCAAAAAAACTACCGGACATGGGGCTTTCTTCGGACTGCTAACCGGAACATTCACTGCAGCTATGGTTCACGGATTCACTCAGCCGGCAGGAGCAACATCGCTTGTTAAAGGGGGATGGACAGGAACAACTCTTCATTCTTTTCCCAGTGAAATGGCACAGAATTTCTGGATCGCTATTTTTGCATTCTCAATGGCAATGGTTGTAACTGTAATAATCTCTATACTTACAAAGCAAAAGAAATCCGACAAAGAGCTTGTTGGACTGGTTTATTCCCTGACACCTAAAGTTGTAGATGACAGTAAATACTGGTACCAGAAACCTGAGGTCTGGGCTATCGCAGTAGGCATAATCGTAATAACTCTCAGTATTATCTATTGGTAAAAATATAAGTTTAAAATCATGGGACTAGATATCAAAATACCTATCGGTGGAATGTTTACCATCTTCGGAATTATCCTGACCATTTTCGGGCTTATAACCGGGGGTGATGAAATGTATGAAGCCTCGCTTCATGTGAATATCAATCTCTGGTCAGGAATTTTTATGCTCTTGTTCGGAACTTTTATGCTGGTAGCAGCATATTTCACGAGGAAAAATAAATCTTAAACTCATTTCATTTCCCCCTTGAAATAATCACCAGTATTGCACCACCAAATACAAGAGCTGAACCTGCAAGACTCAGAAGTGTGAATTTTTCAAACTCAATCCAACTGACAGCCATCACTTCCAGAAAAGCCATGGCCAGAAATGTCAGAATAGGATTCATGGTAATGATTACGCTTACCTTGTTAGCTTCAGCCCATTTTAAGGAATATGTAAAACAAAAATACCCTGCTAAAGTCATCACTCCCAGTGAGGTGAGGACAAGGATATCGTTGACTGACAATTCATGAAGCTTTGAAAATTCAAAAAAGGGAAGGAAAAGAATTGCACATGTGCCAAATACAAACAAATTCAAATGATTTGGCTGCCTTGTTCTGACCAGCACTTTCTGTAATATGGAAAATAAAGCCCAGGAAAGCCCTCCCAATGCAACATAAAGCACTCCTCTTGAATAATCGCCTCTCCCACTCCCCGTTTCTTCAATCTGTTCAGAATAAAAAAGTAAGAACCCCAAAATCAGGATTGAGAAACCTGCCAGATGCTTCCATGTAATTTTTTCCTTAAAAAAGAATATCCCGGCTAGTGTAAGACCTACTGGCCCGATCTGAATAAATACCTGAGCATTCGATGGAGAAGTTTCATTTACCCCGCTGATAAAACCCAGGTAATTCAATCCAAGAAAAACCGAGGCAAGAAACAATATTACCGGAGGCTTCCTGTAAACCGACAAAAAAGAACGATCAAATAGCAAAAGATAAATGAATAATACTGTAAAAGCTACAAAAAAGCGAAACCAAACAACCGAAACCGGATTGAGAATATCAAGCGCCACTTTAATCACAATAGCCTGAAGACTCCATATAATTGCGGTAAAGGCAGCAAAAAGATACCCCTTGTAAACCCTCCTGATTTCACTCACGATTACCCGGCTTTAAATATTGATGAAAAATGTCGCATAATTACAAAATAATTCATAAAAACCCGGCAGGTAGTTTTAAATTATTTATCAAAATGTAAAAAAGCATCCTTAAATTTCTGATATATTTACTTAAATATGTATTTTTACTCATTCCTAAACTATTGAACTAAAACAAATAACTGAATTAAGCTCCTGTTCATGTCAAGGTACTTACTCATTTCTGTCATTCTTCCTTATTTTACTGTTCTTTACTCACAGCCCGGCAATTATTATATGCCTCGGGAAGTGCAGAAAGCATATCAAAAAGGCTTCAGATCCGTTGATGGACTGCCCGGGGAAAACTATTTCCAGAACAAAGCCGACTATACCATTGATGTCGAATTTGTGCCGGAAAACAAGCTGGTTAAGGCCAGTGGTGATATCATATTCCATAACAACAGCCCTCAGCATCTTAAATATATTGTCCTCAGGTTACATCAGAATGTGTTCCTTAAGGGAGGAATACGCGGGAGGGAAGTAGATCCCAGGGATCTGCATAACGGAATGACCCTGAATCATATAGAAATTAACGGAAAAAAACATAAACCCGATTCACATGTTTTAAAAAATCAAACAAATGTTGTGTTCCCTCTCCATCTTGATCCCGGGAAAAAAGCCCGAATATACCTCGAATGGGAATTCACCATGCCGTCAAATACAACTAACCGCTTCGGATGCTATGGCGATTCCTCCTGTTTTGTTGCATATTGGTATCCCCAGGTATCAGTTTTCGACGATGTTTACGGCTGGGACCTTTCCGACTATACCGGTGTTGCGGAATTCTACAATATATACGGGGATTTCAATATAAACATCCGTGTTCCCGGGGATTACATTGTATGGGCAACCGGTGAACTGACAAACCCTGAAAATATCCTGAAAGAACCTTTTCTTGAGAGATACAATAAAGCCAAAACATCAGATGAAATCATCCGTATAATTGAAAAAAAGGATCTGAAAAGCAAATCCGGCATTACACAAAAAGGAAAAAATACATGGAAGTATTCAGCAGTCAATGTATACGACTTTGCTTTCGGCGTAAGCAATAACTATCTGTGGGACGCTACATCTGTTGAAATAAGTTATCCTGACAGCAATAAACGAGTTTTTATTGAAACTGCCTATAATCCCTCATCAGAAAACTTTAAACAGGTAGCTGAATTAGCTGCCTGGTCGGTCAGGGATTACTCGGAAGATCTGCCGGGAATCCCTTATCCTTATCCTAAGTTAGCCGTTTTTAACGGGAAAGAAGGGATGGAATTCCCCATGATTATGAATAACGGTGAATCTGATTACAAAGGAACCCTGTTTGTCACTACACATGAAATCGGACATACCTACTTCCCTTTTCTTGTCAGCACAAACCAAAGAAGACACGGATGGATGGACGAAGGCCTGATAACAGTTATCGGACAGGAACAACATCTGAAAAAAGAAACTTCCTATAATTTTCGTAATATCTACCTCCAGCAATACCCAACCGTCGCAGGCACCCAGAATGAC
>CAYYXJ010000202.1:0-4802 GCA_964475455.1 uncultured Clostridiaceae bacterium
GGTTCCCTTGAAATGGTGATTAAGTTATTTATAAGGAGGGGTTAACTTATTTTTATATTTCTTCAGTAATGATGAAAAGGAAAGATAAACGGAAAATAAAAATGGGAAAAACCACCAGATGTCTAATTTACGGCTGGGGCAGAATCCCCGGTTTGTGGGCAAATTTTCGTAATTATCTGGGGAATGCGGTGTTGAGAGGCTTGGAATCAAACTTCCGCAATACTTTCACTTTACCATCCGAATGATTATGAAAATTATGAATGCTATTAATCCAGTCAGGTATATCCAGCGAATATAAATTCGCCGGTTTGCGGTTTTTGAGTCTAACAATTTACCTGTTGAGTACAGAATTACTATATCTATTAGTAAAATAGGAAACAGATAAATCCGCTCTAGCCAGCCCAGAATAAACGGCAAACTGCTTGCAACAACCACCAGTAAGAAAACCGCTCCGCTTATTTTCAATGCTTTTTCGCGGCCAAGTTCCAGGGCTAAGGAATGAGATCCTGCCCGACTATCGCCTTCAATATCCATAGCGTCTGCCGCGATCTCTTCTCCTAAATCTACAAGCATTACTATAACCGCAAAAAACCAGACTATTATTTCAAATGGTTTGTTTACTGCTATACCACCAAAAATAAAAGTCATGCCTACTGAAAAGCTGACCATCAGATTTCCAATGAGACCCGCTTTTTTGAACCGCCAGTTGTAAAGCAAACCAACTGCCCAGACCAGAATGACTACTAATAAGGCCTCTAAGCTAATCAGGTAGCTTGTGATAAGTCCAAGTATTGCCACAATAATGGAGAGTAAAACGACTTCTTGCTCAGTAACAAGACCGGCTGGAAGTGGTCTTTCTGGCGCATTTACTCTGTCAATTTCAAGATCAAAATAGTCATTAAGGATGAGAGCCGTAGCCGAAATGAAAAAAATGCTTAGAAACCCCAATACAATTTCAGTTGTGGTAGGAAGTGCACCTAATGCCAGTAACTCCCCCAGTATCACGCACACTCCAGCAGTAAATGGCAGTTCAAAACGGAATAAGCGGAATAGCCCCAGAATTTTTGGCCTGAGCATAAAGGTATTATAAGTAGTGTAATGTTTTAATTTTTTTTGAGTGGATTTTTAATTTTTTTTGTTTACATGTACAAGATAATGTGAAGGCATTTGGAGAAAGGCTATTCTCAAAAATCAAAAAATTTTTAATAATTATGTGTTAAAGAATATGGGTCTTCTAATTATAGGCTCTTCTAATTATAGGCTCTTCTAATTATAGGTTCTATCCATCCGGCGCACTACAAGGCATTAGCTACTTTTTTCTCCTATACAGCACATCCAGTTTTTATTTTCTACCAGATGTATTTGTATATTTACGTATCCAGCCTTTTTTAATAACTCCTCCAGTTCTTGAGGTGTATGTAGTTTAAGATTGCCAGCCTTTACATACGGGTCATTTCTGTCCTTAAAGTTCTGGCTGGCATACATTTCGTTAATTATCATAATCCTGCCAGAAGGTTTTAAAACCCTTTTAATTTCAGATAAGTTTTGAAGAAGGTTCGGCCAGAAATAAACAGTTTCAACCGCCAGTGCCCAATCAAATTTGTTATCCTCAAAAGGAATTTTTTCTACACTTGCGTTATGTATCTCAACCTTACCGCTGTCTATTAATCCTTTGTTAAATTCGATAGACCAGTTTACACAGTCATTAGAATAATCAATTCCAAAAACTTTTCCTTCAGGTGCAAGTAAGGCCAACCTGTTTACTGTTCTACCCCCGCCGCACCCAATATCTAAAATTATACTATCCTGCTTGATATCTATTTTCCCCAAACCCCAGCTTGTCAGCTCATAATGGTTGATATTCATTTCATCCGCAACCAATTTACCTGCCTCTCCGGCAGGCTTTCTGCATTGATTCATCTTTCTAGATAGTTCGCTCATAACTAACTCCTTATAAGTCCAAATAGATAAATTTTATACTAATCCATTTTCATTAAAAAAATCGGTGTATTGTTTCACTTTGATTTAGTGGATCCTGCTCGCGAATTTTTGGCTGTTAAATGTGAACGGTCTTGATAGTCAATGGTTTTAATCCTTGTTTTAGTGTATCTTGCTTTTGAATAGCCCTTTCACTGCTTTTTTAAGCTCAGCTCCAGCTTATGATATAATATCTTTCAGGACTCAATTCTCCTTCCAATATACAGCATGTGCTCACAACTGCCCCATATCATCGGGTTTGTGGATAGTTTCATAGAAAGCTCGATAAATGCATTAAAGCAATCTTCCGGCAGGCTATTTATTGTTCTCTCGTTCGACGACAACATTCCTTCTATTGCAGTAATAACTAATTTCTCAAGTGGATACTTTTTCATAATATCTTCTATATTTGCTGGATTTTCAAACCACGCATCTGTGAATCCGGGATTTTCCTCAGAAACAATATTGGTCCCATCCTTCAGGTAATCTAATAATCTGTCTTTTGTATCCAGAATCATATGTGGGTTTCCTCTTATCATGTCAATTATAGGTGCAAATGCGGAAATGAATGATACAAAAAGGATACCTCCAGGTTTCAGAACATTTACGCACTTATCGATTACGATATGTCTTTGAACCTCATCAGTAAGGTGATAAAAAGGCCCCATACAAAGAACGGCATCAAACTGACCTTTTATGTGGTGATCAAGTTCAAGCGCATTACAGTGGATAAAACTCTCTAACTGTATGCCTTGTTCTTCAGCTTTTGTCTTTGCAAGTAAAATGTTCTTTGAAGAAAGGTCCAGAAGTGTAACATTATGCCCCTGTGAAGCCAGATATATAGAATATCTTCCGGGTCCTCCCCCTACATCGAGTATTCTCGATTCTTCGGGTATGTAAATATCCAGATATCTGCGTGTTATTTCATATTCGATCCGGTGCCTCTCTAGCCTCTGCCATTCATATTCCACATTATCATCATAAAATGCTTCCACTGTCCTGTATATCTCCATCCTTAAAACCTTCCTTTTTAATTTTAAAGGGACTGATCCCTCATCTCAGAGTGTGTCTCCTATCCTGAAACAAAAAACCCTGAGGAATCAGATATGTGACTCCACAAGGTGACATAACAGACCTCAGTTCTCCGTGTAGCAATTATCAATGTTGTTATCATATCCGGCCTTCACTCAATCATCCTCTATGCCGGCTTTCAACATCCCTTGATCACATACCCAACCTTTGTATACAAGTACTATGACCAATTTTGATATTGAATCAAATAAATGAGAAAAAACGTTTTACTTAGTCTTATTTCAGCTACAAAATGATAATCTTTTTTGTTAAAGATGTGGCTTATTTTCAACAAGAAAACAAAATCTGTATAGCAGTTTCCATCCTTATTTTAGGGGATCTTGCTCTCGAATGGTTATTAGGAGGAAGAAATGAACAGATATTATCTTGATTTCAATCCTTATTTTAGTGGAAACTACCTATGGCTCAGGAAAAATTTCTTCGAAAAGGAGGAAATGCAAAGTTTCAATCCTTATTTTAGTGGAAGCTACCTCTTGACAGGGTCGTTTTTCTTATTTTCAGCAAATTCTCAGGTAACTTCAACTCTGAAAAACAGTATTATGCGGCTATATTAAGCGGCTATTTTTTGCAAAGGAAACGTGTCAGGTGTCAAAATCAAGTCCTGCTATTTTAATGTGGGGAAGATATTGCTTTAACTTATGACAGAACACACCTCCGGCACATCCGACCTCAAGAATATTCTGGCCATCCTGTGCTCCGATTGCGTTCATTCAAAGATACTTATTTCTTTCAGTAAAATGCATTTCACGGCTGCGATAAGGCTCCAGGGTTGTCTGCACACACCGCGACCATGTATTGTTCACAACTGTTCACCTTGCATTTATTTTCTTCTCGTAACCAAAAAGACAAAACCCTGTATCGTCCGGTTTAGATTCCCCAATTTTTGTAAAGCTCAACTTCTCATAAAAATTATATTTCTATACTATCACAATTTTCAGGGCCATGTCCGTATAGCTTTATTTCATCCACCCATGCATCTGCTTTTTCTTCGTTGCTTCCGGGATAAGTCAGTGTATTACGAATCATGTGAAAACAGCCGATGGTTTCATGTTTTGTTTCTAATTTCCGGCGGAGAGAAATTCATCTTTCAGCAGGCTATACACCTCAATGTCGGTGAAGCGGTTCCCGGTTAGCAGTTCTCCGTCCCGTTCGATGCCTTCAAAACGGAAGCCGAGGCGTTGAGGTACGCTTTTGCTGGGGAAGTTCCCCACTGCACATCTAATTTGAACCCGGTTGATGTTCATTTCTTCAAAGGCAAAACGCATCACGGCTGTAACCGAACTGGTGATTATACCTTTTTTTTGACACGGTTCCGAAAGCCAGTACCCGATTTCCGCTTTACGGTTCAGTTTATCGGTATTCTTGAAGCCGATCAACCCGGCAAAATCCCCCTTAGACCGGATTACAAATACAAAATCCCCTTTTTCGGCAGGGACAGCAAGTACCGAACGGATATAATTCTCCGAGTCCGACACATCTATGGTAAACGCAACAAACGGCAGCCATTTACCCAGGTAATCCCGCTGCCTGTCGATGGTAGTGAATATCTCGTTTGCATCCGAAAGTTCCAGTTGTTTAAGCCGTATATCTTCCGTTACGATGATGGTTTTTACAAGTTCTGTCATGATTCTTTTTTAGTATGTTGATCCGTAAGAAAAGTGTATTCCTGACCGGTTACTCGTTGTCGATAAAATAGGCACTGGATACAGTACTGTCTTCTCGCAGTTGCTTGA
>CAYYXJ010000203.1:0-4792 GCA_964475455.1 uncultured Clostridiaceae bacterium
TCAGTCTCGGTGCCCTTGTTGCGTTTATCGCCTACATGAGAATGTTTTTCCGTCCCCTCAGAGATATCGCAGAGAAATACAACATCATGCAGAATGCCCTGGCATCCGCCGAGCGGATTTACCAGATCATCAATAACCAGGAATGCGAACCCCGGCCCGGCGAGGAGGCATATCAAAAGCCCCATACGCCGGAGAAAATCAAAGATATCGTCATTTATAAAGACGAGAATTACAATTCATTTCCAAATGCCATCAAACTGAAGGATGGCACTATAATGGTAGGTTTTCGCCATGCACCGGACTGGCAGGACAAGTATCATGATGTAACCCATGGAGATCCCTCTTCAATAGGAGTATTCGTAACATCCCATGACAATGGGAATACCTGGGATAAAAAACCATCTCTGATACAGCGGCATTATTATTATGGTATTCAGGACCCATGCCTGAATTATTTGAGTGACTCAACTATACTCGCAACTTTTTTCATGTGGAAATTCACAGAAAAAACCACACCGGTCACAGATTCACAAAAGCCACATTTTGTTAATGACAATTATGATATGGAAATGATGGATGCTCATACAATACGCTCCAATGACAATGGGCTTACTTGGGATGAAGCGGTTTGCATTGACTACGAAGGTAAAAACGGCAACAGGGCATCTGTAAGAGGAAATGTCGTGGAGTTGGATGATGGTTCAATCATCCTTGGAATTGCTATGTACTCCAAAGAGATGAGTGAACGCATAGTAAGAATTGTAAAAAGCTTTGACCGGGGAAAAACCTGGACGAAACTTTATGATATTAGAAAACCATGTGAATGCATGATGGGTGAGCCTAATCTATTTAAAACCAAATCCGGAAAAATTGCATGTTTTATCAGGACTCATATTGAAGATAACGCCAAAAATGTTTATTCAGATGGAAACAATGACCTTTCACCAATGCATATAAGCTATTCATTTGACAATGGAAATACATGGACACAGCCTGTCAGGACCAAATATAATTCTCCCAGTCCCTTCCAGGCCATTCAACTTGAAAGCGGAAATGTCCTCCTGTCTTATGGACATAGATATTCTCCCTATGGTATAAATGTAATGCTTCTGGACGGTGAACTAACCAATATTGATTCAGCAGAAGAATATGTAATCAGGGATGACGGTGTTAACATCGACCTTGGTTATACAAGTTCAGTTCAAATGGATAATGGTGATATTCTTGTAACATATTATATTTTCAGTAAAGAGGATACACATCGGTATATAGGCGGCTCCATACTACGGGAAATAAATAAAGCAGGCGGTTGATATGAAAAGCAAAGGCTATATTCTAATAACGGCAGCAGTTGTCTTGATAATTGGATTTGTCCTAACTCTGGTTTATAACATGGACAACCAGATAGAAAAGTCAGGTGGAGTTGTTATCCCCAAGACAGCCTTCAATGACGGGACCCATGATCTGTCTGCAAGGGTTAAGAATATAGAAGAACCCATCATCAATGAATTCAGCGCATATATAAGCAGGAAAGACCTGGAATCAATAGAAGGTGAAAAATTCAATATCCTTATCTACAGATTGAATTCCCAGGCTTATGAAGTCTATTTCAACGGTGTTTATGCAGGTTCAGTAGGTGATATGGAAAATGGACGGTCACACACCTATAATTCAGTAAATGTTTTCGAAATTAACAAATCCATGATAACTGATTCAAATAAAATAACCATCAGGACTTACGGAATATATATGACCGGTCTTGAATTAAACTCAGTCGGCATCACTGACTCTACCTCTGCCAGGAGAATCAGTGAAAATCTTCATGTGAGAACAAGTGGTTTTTCTATGGCAGGTGTAGGCGCGATAATTCTGGGAATACTCATATCACTCCTTACATATTTAAGGAGTGACCGAGAGAACAAAGCATTGGTATATCTTTCTTTCTCAGTAATTTTCCTTGGGCTATATTCAATGGAATATTTAAATCTGCCTTATTTGATAGTATCATATGACATCTTTAAAAAATTCATTATTGTATTTTTGTTTGCTTTTATCTTTTTCTTTGGTCTGGCTTTCAGAGAATACTACAAAAAGTGGCATCTGGTCGCCATCAGTTCATCGATGTTTTTAATAGTCAGCATCGCTGCCCTGTTTACTAAAAATTTAATTACCTTTAAATACATTTATAATGTTGCTACTTTTGGTATTATATTAAGCCTGCTTATCTGGTTTATTCACAGTCTGACTGACAAGGAGGATTCTGAAGAGCGTTATGTCCTGGCGGCAAGCACAATGATGATGTTTATCATTGCATTGACAGACATACTTCTTCTGGTTATTGTCGGCGGGGTCGTTTCTACTTCAATAATAAATCATGTAATGGTATTTATATTCATCCTTGTCATGCTGATGAATATTGAGTTTCACAGGAGAAATGCAAGATTCCGCAGCGAATCCAGCCAGCGGTCCCACTTTTATCGTCAATCAATTACAGATCAACTTACAGGTGTTTATAATAAAAATTATATGATCAAAGTTCTTGATGAAGAAATTCCACCCTTGTCGGTTGCTATGCTTGATTTGGATCATTTCAAAGAGATAAATGACAAATACGGTCATCAATGCGGTGATTATGTCCTTGAATATGTTGCCCTTAAGATGAAGGAAGAATTCAGAGACAGTGATATTATCGGGCGGTATGGCGGAGATGAATTCATGATTATCCTGATCGGATGTTCCGAGAGAAACGCTTTTGATATAAT
Source organism: uncultured Clostridiaceae bacterium (assembly GCA_964475455.1). GTDB lineage: Bacteria > Bacillota > Clostridia > DUPQ01 > DUPQ01 > JAFGQE01. The sequence continues at coordinate 2,763 of CAYYXJ010000203.1, forward strand.
GAACCGATTCAGAATGCATCTGGATCTTGATAAGATTGAATATGATAACAATGTAATTAAGGTAACCGTATCCGTAGGTATATCATTCATTCGTGAAAAAACCGATGCTAAAAAACTTATTAAAAATGCAGATGAGGCACTTTACAGAGCTAAGGACAGTGGCCGTAACAGGGTATCAATTTAGCAAAACAATATTCTCAAAGCAAATAATGTATGTTATATTGTTTTATGCATTTATGTGCCGCTGTGGCTCAGGGGTAGAGCAGCTCATTCGTAATGAGCGGGTCATCGGTTCAATTCCGATCAGCGGCTCCAAAAAGCCGGTCTTTATGACCGGCTTTAATTATATGTGTAAGATCAGTTGTTTTTGGTTATAATTATTGTAAACCAAAATATATGGCGGAGGAAAATATGATTTTCAAACAACTTAATGATGATGCCTGCAAAACCTATATTCTAGCAGACAGAAAAACACGTGAGGCGGTTCTGATAGACCCTGTTATAATTTATAAGGATAACTACCTGGATTTTCTAAATGAACACAAATTGAATTTAACACATGTTATCGACACCCACACCCACGCAGATCACATCAGTGCCGGACCCATACTGGCAGAGGCTACCGGATGTAATTATGTTATGTATGAAAAGGCACCTGCAAAATGTGTAACCATAAGGGTGAAAGAAGGGGATGTTCTAAAAGCAGCCGGGAGGGAATTTCAATTTCTTCACACACCCGGACACACAAGGGATTCCTTGTCACTTATAACCGGAGACATGTTTTTTACCGGTGATTTTCTGTTTCTTGATGACGGCGGTGCCGGAAGGGATGATCTTCCGGGAGGAGATCCCGGTGCACATTGGGATAGTTTTCAAAAGTTGAATGACCTGCCTGATAACCTAATGGTATACCCTGCTCATGATTACAGGGACCGCAAACCTACAAAACTAAAGAAACAAAAGAATGAAAATCCTCATCTTAAATTGCGGACAAAAAATGAATTTGTTGCATATCTGGAGGATCTCAAACTCGGTCCTGCAGACTGGATGGCTGATGTACTGAAAGCAAATTACTCCTGTTCAAAGGATCCCGATGCAGCCTATATACCCAAGGATTCCCCCGCATGTGAGGTTATGGGAACCCTTGACCCCGAACTTGAAAAAATCAAAGTCAATTACATAGGTTTCACTCAATTGGCAGGCAAAATCAAGGGAACCCAGCCGCCTATAATTATTGATGTACGTGAGGCATATGAATTGAACGATGATTTAGGACATATTGAAAATGCCTTGAATATGCCTATGGTTCATCTCATGGCTAAAATTCATAAATCTTCCATACCAAAGGAATCTGATATTGTTGTTATATGCCGTTCCGGAGCAAGAGCTGAAACTGCTGCCAAGGAACTCGTAAACGATGGTTTCAGTAACGTTAGCGTCCTGATGGGTGGAATGATTGCCTGGCGTGAAGCGGGCATGTAAAAGCATTAACCCCGGGGATTATTTTAAGTATAATTGACATTAAATATCCCCGGGGATAATATACATATATCAAAGGAAAGGTTTGAAGTGGATGCATAACTCCGGAAAACAACTTGTTATATTTCTTGTAAGGTATCACAGGGCACATATATCTGTCTTTAACAAGGGAGTAGTTTACCCATCAATGGGTTGAGCAGGAGCGTCGGATTCACAGAATTTTTCCAAGGGCATTCCTGCGGATATCAACGGAGGAATGAGTCATGAACTATATACAGTTTGAAAAAGTTACAAAATCATTTGGTTATGAAAAAATCTTTGAAGATCTTACATTTAAAATTTCAAGGGGTGAGCATGTTGGCCTTATTGGCAGCAATGGTTCAGGTAAAACTACTGTTTTTAAAATGATAACAGGTTACGAGAAATGCGATTCAGGAAGAATTGTAGTCAGGAATGATATTCGTATTGGTTATCTGGAACAGGAAACATCCGGTTATGATGGTATGAAAATCGCGGAAGTTCTCAGGCTGCCTTTCAGCAGAGTACTAGAG
>CAYYXJ010000204.1:0-4679 GCA_964475455.1 uncultured Clostridiaceae bacterium
TTTCCTGCCTCTATATAATCTATGCCGGCCTCATCAAGCTTCTTAACAATTTTTATTTTATCCTTGACAGTAAAGGAAACATTCTTCCCCTGTGCGCCGTCCCTAAGTGTTGAATCATATACAAATATTTTACTCATCAGATTCTCCGTTACCATTGCTGTTGATTACTGAATAAGCCCTGTTGGCTGCATTAAGATAAGCTTTAATGCTTGCTTCAATAATATCCGTTGACACCCCGTGGCCTACAAAACGATGGCCATCCTTCAGGACTTTAACATTAACTTCTCCCATGGCATCTTTACCACCTGTAACAGCCTTGATTTTATAATCTTCAAGTGTCATTGGGAAGTCCATGCATCTTTCAATGGCATTCAGTGAAGCATCGATAGGTCCGTCACCTGTTGCGGCTTCGGTTATATATTCTTCACCTTTTTTCAATTTAATGGTTGCTGTAGCAATAAGTTTGTTTCCACTGTTTATCTGGAATCTATCAAGTTCAAACACTTCTTCAACCCTGAACATTTTTTCAAGAAGAATGGCATCAATATCTTCTGTAAGAACCTGTTTCTTCTTGTCAGCCAGGTCTTTGAATTTTACAAATGCGTCATTCAAATCTTCCTTGGAAAGATCATAACCCATTTCCTTGAGTTTTTCTTCAAAGGCATGTCTTCCGGAATGTTTGCCGAGAACCATGTTATTATGCTTGAGTCCAATGGATTCAGGTGTCATTATTTCATAAGTAGTTTTTTCAGCCATGATTCCATGCTGGTGTATACCGGATTCATGGGCAAATGCATTCTTGCCTACGATAGCCTTGTTTGGTTGAACATTGATACCTGTGAGTGTACTCACAAGATTACTGGTTTTACTGATAAGTGTAGTATTTATTCCATGGGTAAAATCATAAAAATCTTTTCTGGTGTCAATTGCCATTATAATTTCTTCAAGTGCAGCATTTCCGGCCCTTTCTCCAAGTCCGTTTATTGTGCATTCAATTAAATCTGCTCCGTTTTGTATAGCAGCCAATGAATTTGCTACGGCAAGACCCAGGTCGTTATGACAATGAACAGAAATTCCAACGGTATCAATACCTTTTACATTTGCTTTAATATCTCTGATTAGTTTTCCAAATTCATCAGGGGTTGTATATCCAACGGTATCAGGAACATTAAGCATTATTGCTCCCGCTTCTATGGCTGTTTCATAAACCTTATATAAAAATTCACGTCTTGACCTGCTGGCGTCCTCTGCTGAGAATTCCACATAATCAGTATATGATTTCGCACGTGTCACCATAGTTCTGGTTCTTTCCAGAACTTCCTCCTCGGTCATCCTAAGTTTGAATTTCATATGAATGTCACTGGTTGCTATGAATGTATGAATACCCGGGTTTTTTGCTCCCTTTACCGCTTCCCATGCAGTGTCTATATCTTTTTCAACCGCCCTGGCAAGACTGGTTACTGTGCAATTCTTTACTGTTTCGGCAACAGCTTTAACAGCTTCAAAATCACCTTTTGAAGTAATTGCAAATCCAGCTTCGATGGTATCCACGCCAAGTAGTTCAAGCTGCCTTGCTATTGCAGTTTTTTCTTCTAGGTTCAGGCTTACTCCGGGAGTCTGTTCGCCGTCTCTGAGTGTAGTGTCGAGTATCCTAATTCTTCTTGTCATGAATTCCACCTTCCTTCTTTTTTATAAACAATACCCGGCCATTCCGCCGGGTATCTTTTCTTTATTTCTTGAGCCAACTCATCATTTTTCTTAATTCCGCCCCGACGGCTTCGAGCTGATGCTCCGATTCCTTTCGCCGGGTTGCCAGGAATCTCGCCCTTCCTCCGGCTTTGTTTTCCGAAACCCATGCCCCTGCAAAGGTTCCGGTCTGTATGTCAGATAGGATTTCCCTCATTTTTGTTCTTGTTTCTTCAGTAATTATTTTCTTTCCTGTAATATAATCGCCATACTCAGCAGTATCACTTACTGAATATCTCATATATCCGAATCCACCTTCATTGATTAAGTCAATGATAAGTTTCATTTCATGTATACATTCAAAATATGCTATCTCCGGTTGGTAACCTGCTTCAACCAATGTTTCAAATCCGGCTTTCATAAGTTCTGTAACGCCACCGCAAAGAACTGCCTGCTCTCCGAACAAATCTGTTTCTGTTTCTTCTCTGAATGTTGTTTCAAGTATTCCTGCTCTTCCGGCACCAATCCCACAGGCATATGCAAGTGCATAGTCCTTGGCTTTTCCGGAATCATCCTGGTAAACTGCTATCAGGGAAGGAACACCTCTGCCTTCGACATATTGGCTTCTTACTGTATGTCCGGGACCTTTTGGAGCAACCATAATTACATCTGTTCCCTTTGGAGCAATAATCTGCTGGAATGTTATATTGAAACCATGGGCAAACATGAGGACATTTCCCTCATCAAGATTTGGTTCAATGTCAGCCTTGAAGATATCAGCCTGAAGTTCATCAGGAACCAGCATCATAATAAGGTCACCGGCTTTTGCTGCCGCTGCCGGTTCAGCAACTGCAAGACCAGCTTCAGATGCAATAGCCCATCTTTTTGAATCTTTTCTGAGTCCTACAACTACATCGTATCCACTTTCATGGAGATTGAGTGCATGAGCATGGCCCTGGCTCCCATATCCGATGATTGCAATCTTCTTGCCCTTAAGTATTTCAGGATTACTATCCTTGTCATAATACATTTTTGCCACTTGTGTTTCCTCCTTACAATATGTGGTTGTCACCACTGCCTCGTTCGATTGCTATAACTCCGGTTCTTACAACTTCAAGTATCCCATATGGTTCAAGCAATGAAGAAAGTGCATTGATTTTTTCCTGATCTGCAGAAATTTCAACGGTCATGGATTCAGGTGCAACATCAACAATGTTAGCCCTGAATATATCAACCAGCTGAATTATTTCAGTCCTGGTTTTTGCATCTGCCTTTACTTTTATTAGAACCAACTCACGACCCACAAATTCAGAAGCTTCAAATACTCTGATTTTTATTACATCAACAAGTTTATTCAACTGCTTGCTGACCTGATCGATGATATATTCATCTCCCCTGACCACGATTGTTATTCTTGAAATTCCGGGGTCGTTTGTTTCACCGACTGCTATACTGTCGATGTTAGATCCCCTCCGGCTGAAAAGTCCGGCAACCCTCGAGAGCACTCCCGCATGATTCTCTACCAGTACGGATAAGGTATGTCTTTGTTCCATTAGTGCACCTCCTGTTTAATTGCCCTATATAATATCACATTTTCTTTTATGTAGTATTAAAAATAATAATGAATATATATGCAATTGTCAAGGAAACAATACATTTTGCAGCACTTCTTACGGGCTGTTGTTTTTGCTCTAACTCTTGGTTTGATTTCTTTTTTATCAAGTAGTATCATCACTGTATGCTTTATGTAATACCTATACTCCTTGATATACTGAAATACTTTGTACTTTACATTCTTCATATGGGTGGTTTGGAAAGAAAAGATACAAAAACAAACGCCTTGTGGTTTGGAGGAGTGTTTTTCATTACCAAGCTGGTACCATACTTTTTTTTACCGGATGAAAACTTAATTTCTATTGTAACCGGATTCGGAGGTTTCGCCTTTATATCTACCTTTGGCTTCCTCGGAATCTTTATATCAACTGCAGTTGCTACCTCTATTATATATGGCTTATTCAAGATGAAAGTCAGGATAAATGAAACCAGCGGAAAACTCGGGGATATTCTATACCTGATGTTACTACTGTTTTTGATATTTGTTCAGTTGATATAGATAATCAGTATATATCTAAGACCGTATATTTCCGAAATTAAAAAATTTCAATCGAATAAATCTGAGTGCGAACCTGTTCTGATAAGATACAGAGTCATATCACTATCGGATATTTCATATACAAGAAGCCAGTCGGGTTTTATATGACATTCTCTTTTAGTGTGAAGAATACCTGATAATCCATGATCATTATTCTTTTCTGGTAATCTTTCACCTTGTGCAAGTTTTTCAATAATCCGGGTCAGTTCCTTGATGTCATAACCCCTTTTGCTCATTCTCTTCAAATCCTTCTGAAACCTTGAGGTAGTCTTGATGATATATTTCATTCCTGAATATCATTGAGCATACTTTTGACATCATTGTATCCCTTATATGATTCCGGTTCTGCTTTCATTTTCTCTACTTCTCTCATTGCAGCGATGGTATCAGCATTGGGAACTCTCCTTGAAATAATGAAAGGAATTGCCTGTTCTCTTACAGCCTGCCTGGCAAAGGCAATAATAGCAGTTGTCATGGACAAGCCAAGGTCTGAAAACAATTCCTCAGCCTGCTTTTTCAGTTCCTCATCCATTCTTATTGTAATGTTTTTTGTAGCCATAATAACCTTCTTTCACAATTATTATAGCATACAGACTGTCAGCGTCAATACATTGTAAATTCAATGCACTTACTTTGCACAGGTTTTATATGCGTTACCACATTATTTCTGCAACGTATATTTTCTCATATCCAAGTCACGGTTGTATCACGTAATTCCAATTGTCTGTACCAACATCCCTGGGATAACGTGTCAAATCTGACACGTTATCCCAGGGATGTTGGTATCGCAGTACAGGCGACTTCTCTCCAAATTTCCAAGCAATAGCAGTCCTTGGATGTT
>CAYYXJ010000204.1:4689-4786 GCA_964475455.1 uncultured Clostridiaceae bacterium
CTCTTTCAAAGACTTTTCAGTTACCATTGATCAATACAAGTTTATCAATCCAATCATATTTTGAATTCGTTGTTGTAATATAATCATCAACGGCAGC
>CAYYXJ010000205.1:0-4679 GCA_964475455.1 uncultured Clostridiaceae bacterium
AGATTTCACAATCATCCCGTTTATCACATCGGGCATTTAATTGTAATGTTTACAGTACCTGTTATAATGATATCCCTGATTAGTATAATGAACATATTGCAGGGGAAAGGCAAACGTTTAGGTTTCTGGGGCGGGATAACAGGCTTATTTGGAGCATTTATACTTGCAGTCGATAAAGGAGCATTATGTCTCGTTCTGTCTGCTTTCGATACATTACCTGAAGTTCAGTTTCAGGAGCTTGTCCCTTCCCTGAGTGTTATTTTATACAAAGCCGGCTTGCTGTGGGTGGTCTGGTTACTCCCCCTGTTACCTGTCGGAGCATCGTTACAGGCATTGGGTCTGTTTAAAGAAAGGTTTATCAGCAGATGGCAAACTGTATGCATTATCGCCGGACTCCTGTTGCTCAACAACCCCGACATAGAATTTATAAGCTCCGCCGGCGCTCTGTTAATGTGTGCCGGATATATTCCATGGGGAGTAAGAATACTGCAGGGCAGAATGAGATGTTCTTCAACCGCGTGCCCCATATATGACACAAAAAAACCCAGAGATTTTAAATGTCTAAGGCCATGTGGATAGGTAAAATAGTGTGTCATGGATATTTTAACCTGAAACTCTGAAAATAATTTTAAATAAAATGAAAGCTATTGTATGCCCGAAATACGGACCACCTGAAGTTCTTAAACCAGCAGAAGTTAAGAAACCGGAACCAAAAGACGATGAAGTGCTGATACGGATATATGCCACTGCCGTGACCGCAAGCGACATTTATATCAGGAGCGGACGCGTGAAATGGAGCATGATGATCCCGTTCCGCCTGATGATGGGCCTTACAGGACCGAGAAATCCCATAATTGGAGAAGTTCTTTCCGGGCAAGTTGAAGCTATTGGCAAGGACATAAAAAAATTCAGACCAGGTGATAAGGTTTATGGTCTTACAGGTTTCAGTCTTGGTGCATACACGGAATATAAATGCATGAAAGAGAATGATTCAGTTAACGGCTGCATATCGCTTAAACCTGAAAATATCTCTTATGAAGAGGCAACCATGGCAGCTTATGGCGGATTGCTGGCATTTCAGTTCATGGGGAAAGCAAATATTCAGCGGGGACAGGAAGTACTGATCTACGGAGCCTCAGGAAACGCCGGTATAATTGCAATCCAGTTTGCAAGATCCCTGGGAGCCCGAGTGACTGCAATATGCGGCACTTCAAATATTGAAATGGTGAAATCCCTGGGAGCAGACGCAGTTTTCGACTACACAAAACATGATGCACTTGATTCTCAATTGAAATTTGATTTCATATTTGATGCTGCGGGCAAAAATAAATCATCTGTTTTGAAGAAATCCATGTCCGGGAATCTGACTGCCAACGGTACAAAGGCATCCATCGATGATGAAAACCTGAAGCTTGATTCAAAACGGCTGGACCTTGTCAGGGATCTAATTGAAACCGGTCACATAAAACCTTTTATTGAAAGGTGTTACCCTTTTGAAGAGATTGCTGAAGCTCACGAATATGTCGAAAAAGGACACAAAAAGGGAGGTGTCGCAATAACAGTACGTCATAATGGCGGATAGCAAGAATAAAAACGGGACATTTTTACTCGGGTAAACTAAGAATCCATGAAATCAAAACAGCTTAAAATTGCAGTAATAGTGACAATAGCCTATTACCTTCTTGTAATCTGCCTGTATAGTTTCAATCAGGGCAGGAAATCCCATACGGATGCCAGGCAGGCAGAATCATTTGTATATCAATTAACTGATAATAAAGATAATGTCAGGAATGAAATACTTGTAAGCAAACGAACTGCCATCAAAATTGCTGACCGGCTTTTTTCTGAAAAGTACGGATCATTGAATACTCTTCTTAGTAAACCATTTGATGTCTTTTTAATTAACGGTTATTGGTTTGTTTACGTGCCGGTTTCAAAATCAAATCCTGATTACGGTCCTATGATTACTATTAACCAATATACCGGCGAGACCAGGTTTAAACCATAAAACAAAGTAAAAGTTCAGCAATATCATGAAATTCATATCTGTTGATGATTAAAATAAATGTTAAATTGCATAGATGCTTTTAACAAAACTACATATTCCTCCTGCCGGAAATAATGTAGTTCACCGATCAGAGCTGTTTGAAAAACTGAACTACGGCCTGAGTAAAAAGCTGATTCTTGTATCTGCGCCTGAAGGTTATGGCAAAACAACTCTGATCAGCGACTGGATCAGCCAGAACAAAATTCCGGCAGCATGGCTCTCACCAGACAGTGGTGATAACGATCCGGCGGTTTTATAAGTTATGTAATTTCAGGTGTTCAAACAATAGGTAGATAATTGGGACAAAGTGCCCTCCGGCTTTTGAATTCCATAAATTCACGATCATTTTGTCTGGTATATTGCAGAAAAATGTTGATTAGTGACTATTCATTTCTTAAAGGGAAGAAGTAATTTGGTATTTAATTTTTCCCACCTGGTTTTAAATGGAAACCATTTTATTATTTGGAGTATTTGAGGGAATAATAGTCTTTCTTTTGATCTTTCTGAAACGGAAGAAGACAGTTTCAGACTACCTTCTGTCATCTTTCTTCCTGATTTATTCATTCAATACTTTTCTGAGCTACCTGGAAATTTACAATCGTACGCATGGATATCCATACCCGTTATTCTTCTTTATTTCCACTCCATTTTTGTTACTTCACTGGCCGGTTTTATGGCTGTATGTCAAATCACTTACCGACCAGCATTTTAGGTTCAGACCTGTGTACCTCCTGAATCTGTTACCCTTTATTCTTTGTATTATACTCTTCACAGTTGAATATTATACAAGGCCTCTGAATGAAAAGATAGTGATATTTCAATCGGAATCATTTAAACAACAGTGGGATTATCCGCTAGTAATTATCACAATGACTTTATCCTCACTTATATATCTCTCCTGGGCAGCAGTACTTGTAAGGCGTTACAATAGCAGGATTAAAGTATATTTTTCTGAAACCTCCAGGTACGATTTGTACTGGCTTCGTTTGCTAATGATATTTTCAGCTGTGATTTACACGGTTATTTATCTGGGTTTTGCAATTGATCTGATAATTCCCCTGGCGCCGTTCAAATTGATGCACCAGGCAAGTTTTTTACTTGGTTCGGTTTATATTATTGTCCTGGGATTTTTCGGACACCGTCAGGGCAACCTTTTTTCAGAAAAAACTATTGGTATTGAGCTTCAGGAACCCGGACCGTTATCAGAGATAAAGTATTCAGTGACAGGAAAGGAGAATGATTTTATTCGTCTCCTGCTTAAATACATGACCGAAAACAAACCATTTCTGATTCCTGAAATAACCCTTTCATCCCTGGCTACTGAATTGGAAGTCACACCTGATTACCTGTCCGGCATCATTAACAACATACTTGGGAAGAATTTCTTCGATTTTATAAATCACTACCGCATCGAAGAGTTTAAAACACGTTCCCTGGCAGTCGAAAACAAAAAATATACACTTCTCTCAATTGCCTATGATTGCGGATTCAATTCAAAAGCCACTTTCAACCGTGTATTTAAGAATGTCACGGGTATTACTCCCGGAGAATATGCCAGGCGGTAACTTCCTGTTCATCTTCAGAAAAACGCAACAAGTCTCATTAAGTTGAGACCTCTTTTTTTTACATACCGGATTTTCTGAGACCTCCTCAAAGCTTGTTGAGACCCCTGGTAAATGGGCCTGATCTACTTTTGTGACATAATCTCACAACACAAAAGAAATGAAAACAGCAATTATTTACGCATCAAAACATGGCACAACCAGTTTCGTGGCACAGGAGATAAAAAAGCTTTTATCAGACGACGAGGTTGTCCTGCTGAATCTCGACAAGCACGACCGTATCGACCTCTGTAACTTCGGACGCATCATTATAGGAAGTCCTTTGTATACAGGTAAACCGTTGTCAGTTGTCAGGAAGTTTATCGAACAGAATCTTCTTTTCCTGCTTCAGAAGGAAGTTGGAATTTTTGTATGCTGCATGTTCTCTGACAAAGCTGATATACAGATAATCAAAGGATTTCCGGAATTGATCCGGAATCATGTGCGCAGCATCAAAAACATGGGAGGTGAGTACCGGTTTGAAGAGATGAACTTAATCGAACGTCTTGTGGTTAAGAAGATTTCCGGAACAACAAGCAGTGTTTCGGAGATCAATTTCAGTAACATTGAATTATTCGCCAGGGAGTTGACTGCTGCTTCATCCAAACCCTGCCCCGTTATATCAGATTCATTTGTAAAACTTTAAAAATTAATTATCATGGACTATTTACGTTGTTTTGTAATCACTTTCGGTGTGTTTGACACGGCAGGTGTCATTATGCTGATTTTTGGAGTCTTTCTTGTCTTCGCATGGCTGGCAGCCTTATGTCTGGAAAATCTTCTTGTTTTTACGGTCATTCTTGTAGTTTCTGCTCTGAACGGACTTGTGCAAGTTCTCTCTTATTTACTTCGCCGCGAGGGGAGGAGGTCATCCGTAGTTCAGACTTTACCCCTGGCTCTTATCTTTCTTCCGGGAGGGACAGGTTATTCCCAGGCGGCCGGTGTACCCAATAAGAACCTTACATCAGGCAGCAGGTTTGTTTTTCCGTTGACCTTAAGTAAAGAACCAATGCAATGTTTGCTTGTTGCCG
>CAYYXJ010000206.1:0-4651 GCA_964475455.1 uncultured Clostridiaceae bacterium
ATTCACATATGGAAAAATGTCTGTCATAACCCGGAACCGGGCAGAGAAAACGGACTTTATCTTCCCTGCACCAGGGTTTTTCACTATCGCAGTTTCCATGGAGCATTAACTGCGAGAACATATCAAACATGAGATTAAGACTTGAATTTCCACCTATGATTATGTTAGCAGGATCTATGCAGAACAATTCAGAAAAAAGAATCTTGGCTTCTTTTATGCCTGAAAGTAAACCTTGGTTATAGGTGCCCAAATCGGTGCGATCCATGCCAAATCTTTCAGTATATACATCTATGTCCTTGAAGAGTTCAGCGGTGAGTTCAATCATGGCTGAATTTGGTATTCCACGGGACATGGCAAGATCCAAATCAAGTTTTCTGTAAGATTCAAGCTTTTCTTCAACCTTGATTTTTTCATTTAATAATTCAGTTTTATTCATTTTAGTATAATTCATAATATGCCTCCAAACTTAAAAGACATTATACAATATTTTTAATGAAACTTCTCCTATGAATTTCAACAGGACCAAATTTTTTCAATGCCTTTATGTGTTCTTCCGTTCCATAGCCTTTGTTTCGTATAAATCCATATTCAGGGTAAATTTTATCATATTCAATCATTATAGAATCCCTGTAAACCTTTGCTAATATTGAAGCTGCGGCAATGGAAATACTTCTGCTGTCTCCGCGGATTATACCGGCTTGATTAATTGATGTTCCCGGAATACCGACAGCATCAACCAATAGATAAGGAGGAATAATGTCAAGATTTTCAACACATTTAAGCATGGCCTTTTTTGTAGCGTTCAATATATTGATTTCATCAATCTCATGATTATCTATGGACTGGATGAAGAAAGCTACAGCATTGTCAGATATGCATTTAAATAGATGATTGCGTCTTTTTTCAGAAACCTTCTTTGAATCATTGAGTCCGAAGCGTGTAAACCCTTCAGGTAATATTACAGCAGCTGCAACAACAGGACCTGCAAGTGGTCCCCTTCCGGCTTCGTCAAGACCGGCAGGCATAGCACCCGTTTTTTCCAGTACCAGGTTTTCAAAAACCTGCATTTTTTTTAAACGCAGGTGTTCGTCTGAAAATTTATTACAAAGGTTATCCAAATTACCCTTATCATTTGAATTCGAAAGGAATTCCAGGGCCTTTGCAACATTCATATCTTCGGCAATATTTCTTGCTTCACTTATTTTCATATATCAATGATAACAAAAAAGAACCTTTGTTAAAATGGTTCTTTCAGTCAGATTTGAATATATTATGGTCTTTCCAGTGAAATTCTTCCGATAACTGCTCCCCTGAACTCATCAAGTATTTTCTGAGCACCTTTAAGGGTATCAAGCTGTCCGGCAGGAAGTAATAATCCCCTGCTTTTGCAGATTTCTTCAAGAAGCATAAGACCCGTTTGATTTGTTATTTTAAGATTATATCGTTCCTCAATGTTTGACCTGTAATTACAAGCCAGATAATCAAGTAATTTGCCGGTTAGTGTTTCCAAATCCATGATTTCATCCTTTATAGCACCCGTGAAGGCTAGGTTCAACCCGGTTTTTTCGTCACCAAGTTTCGGCCATAGAATTCCGGGAGTATCCAGCAGGTGTATGGATTTATTTACCTTGATCCACTGTTTGTCACGTGTTACACCGGGTCTGTCGCCTGTTCGGGCTGCGCTGCGACCGGTAAGACTGTTTATGAAAGTAGACTTCCCCACATTGGGAATTCCTGTAACCATGGCCCTCACAGGACGTCGAAGCAGTCCGCGTGCAGAATCACGGATGAATTTATCTGCCATTATCTCTTCAATTGCCATGAGTAGTTCCTTGATTCCCTGTCCTGATCTGCTGTTTATAAAAGCACACTTTATATCCCTGGCATTGAAATATTTTTTCCATTCTTCAGAAATTGACGGATCGGCAAGATCGCTTTTATTCAAGCACCATATTCGGCGTTTACCATGAAACAATGAATCAAAATCAGGATTGCGGCTGCTTATCGGTATTCGGGCATCCATAAGTTCAATGATAACATCCACAAGCTTGAGATGTTCAATGAGTAGTTTTTTTGTTTTGGCCATATGACCGGGATACCAATTTATATTCATTAATCCGCCTTATCAATTTTTCCGAGACTGTATAATGGCCAGACTCTTGTGACTGTTTTTCCTATTATCTGATCTTCATCGATTGTGCCGAATGATCTGCTGTCGCGACTTTCCACTCTATTGTCGCCCATTACAAAGTATTTACCCTCTTCAACGGTATATGGCATTTTAATTATGGAAGACATGGTCGTTCCCTGAGCCCTTGTATAAGATTCATCAAGCTTCTCTCCATTCAAATAGACCCAACCATCCCTGATGTCAATAACATCACCTGCTTTTCCAATGACTCGCTTTATGTAATCAGCACCGGTGGTTGTCGGAAGTAATTTTTTTGCTGCCTTGCTATCGTTTAAAAATTTAAGGACCTGGAAATATGGTTCTTCTATTTCAATTACAACAATATCCCCATAATCGGGTTCGTTGAAAGCAAGGCTTATTTTATTTAAAATCACTCTGTCACCATCATGAAGGGTATCTAACATTGACCGGCCTTCAATGATGACAGGTTCAAATAAAAAACCTCTGATTAATATTGCAAGTACAATTGCAATAGCAATTGCTTCCACCCATTGTAAAAGTTCTTTTAAAAATTTGTTTTTCATAAGCTTCTCCAAAATTAAAAGGGGCTTGAAAAGCCCCTTTAATTTTACTTGGATACGATTTTTTCCTTGACTCTTGCGGCTTTACCAACTCTATCTCTGAGATAGAACAGCTTGGCACGTCTTACCCTACCTTTTCTCATGATTTCAATCTTATTGATTTTAGGAGAATGTAAAGGAAGGACTTTTTCTACGCCAACACCATAGGAAAGTCTTCTTACAGTAAATGTTTCCTTGTGACCTGTACCTTGAAGGGCTATTACAGTTCCTTCGAAGACCTGAATTCTTTTTCTATTGCCTTCAATTACATTTAAGTGAACTCTGACGAAGTCGCCTACTTCCGGTTTAATAAGGTCTGTTCTCAACTGTTCCTGTTCTATTGATTTAAGTATATCCATTTATTTTGCCTCCTTCCGTTTAGCGTTCATGCATCTTGTACAGAGGACCGCCTTTTCATAAGCACGAATGCTATTCTAACATATGGATGTTTGTTTGTAAATAGTATTACTTTCTTATAAAACTGTTATAAGTGCTATATGACCTTATAGATTTCATCAGAATCCGGCTCCCCTATCCTTATACAGTTTTCATTGTCCTTGAGGTATATTTCCAAGGTATCAGTAACTCTTCCGATCAAAGAACATTTTATTCCAAGTGCATTGATTTTATTGATTAATACACTGCTATTTGACATCTCACAAACAATAAGCATGCTTCCCGAAGAAATAAGTTTAAGAGGATTGAGGTTGAAATGCCGGCAAACCTTTGCTGTCACAGGTCTGACATGAATTTTATCCAGTTCTATGACAGCTCCCTTACCGGAAGCTTTGCAAACTTCCCAAACTGCACCTAAGAGACCGCCTTCTGTTATATCATGCATTGCATGGGTTTCGGGAACAGTGCTGGCCATGCCCTCGGGAACCACACTGATCTCTTCAATGTATTTCAATCCTTCATTTATTTCAGCACGACCAAGAACTGCTTCCAGCTCATTTCTTTTGTCTGCACAGAGAATTGCAGTTCCTTCAAGTCCCGCGGATTTAGTCATGAGTATTGCATCACCGGTTAATGCTCCGTCTGATCTTATGAGATTTTCCATTGCAGTCCTACCTATGGCGGTTGTTACAATTATTGTTTTTTTAACGGCATCTGTAACTTCAGTATGCCCGCCCAAGATATCTATTCCACTAAGCCGACAGGTTCTGTTTATGTTTTTAAATAATTTTTCAATATACTCTTCTGTAACATCAGGAGGCAACAAGACCGTAGTCAGTACTCCGACAGGCTCAGCGCCGCTTGCAGCCAGATCATTCAATGAAATAAGAACAGATAATATACCGGCGTTTTCATCTGCTGCTGTTATGGGATCGCTGGAAACAACACAAAGATCTCCCGATAAATTCAATGCACAGCAATCCTCCCCTATGCTGGGAGCAAGAACTGTTTCAGCTCTTTTTGTTTCAATGGAATTTATTATTAGTTTTTCCAGTAAACTGTTCGGCAATTTTCCAATTTTCATATTACACCACAACAATTTCTATGTCTTCAAGACAATTTTTTACCATACCTTCAAAGTCAATTGCTTTTTCAGATTCAATTATTCTTTCTAATCTTGGTTTGGTTTCAGGATGCTTCGCTACAAATATTGTACAACAATCCTCATAAGGCCTTATGGATATTTCATATGTCTCGATCTTTTTAGCTATCTCTATTGCTTCATATTTATCCATTCCTACCAATGGCCTGAATACAGGCATAGAAACCGCTGAATTGGTTACATGCAGACTTTCAAGGGTCTGACTTGCAACCTGTGCAAGGGATTCTCCAGTAACAAGGGCTTTTGCTCCATTTGCAAAAGCAATTTCCTCAGCAACCCGCATCATTACCCTTCTCATTATAAGGGTAGGTGGTGCATGAGGACATTTATCATAAATGGGCA
>CAYYXJ010000207.1:0-4617 GCA_964475455.1 uncultured Clostridiaceae bacterium
TTCTGCTATCTCAAGGTCGCCTTTTGCATTTCCCGAGAATCCTAGATTTATTGTTGGCCGGTCAAATCTTCTTCCGACAATACTGGAATAGCAGTTTCCAGGTCTGGATGCGCACCCTCCCTGGGTAATAGAAGAGCCATAAAACAATATCGGCAATTTTGATTCTGCGGGTTTTCGTTTTAGGGCACCCTTAAAAAGTTCAAAAGAAAAGGAAGTTACTGAATTGTATAATGGAAAATAAATATCAATGAGATTGAAGTCCTTTTTCCCTTTTATTTCTACTGTTCCATCTATATCGGTTTTATTAAAAAGCGGGCGTATGTTTTCCTTGAAAATACCGTTTATGTATACATCAAATCCACTGGAACAACTTAGCGGCATATGTGTATATTCAGCAAGGTTACCATTCTTTGCAAGGATTCTGATTGTCTTGGAATCAGTTTCAAACCTTATCTTTATACCTGCCGTATTGCAGGCCAGCTCAGAAAGCCGCGGAACCTGTTGTATCACATTTCTTGGAAGTCTGATATATTCTGTTTCCGAAGCACAGCCTGTAAATACAACTTCTTCCTTAAGTTGTTTGATGTCCATTGAGAACCTCCACTAAATAGTCAATTGCCTCAAGATAACCGTCAAAACCATGTCCGGATATCATTTTGTCACAACTCATTGCTGTTATAAGAATGCTGCGGAAATCCTCCCTGTTGCGAACATCAGAAATGTGAACTTCCACTTTAGGAATTTTTACATCAGCCAAAGCATCCATGATTGCATAGCTGTAGTGAGAATAAGCACCGGGATTTATAACAATTCCGTCATAATCCTCCCCTGCCTGTTGTATTAAATCAATGATTTTGCCTTCAGAGTTACTCTGGAAACATCTGATTGAAATTTTTTCATTGCTTTTACCTTCAACCATTTCCAACAGTTCCATATATGACCCTTTGCCATACTGCTCCGGATCACGGCTTCCCAGTTTATTAAGATTGGGACCGTTTATAACCATCAGCTGCATCCTGATACCTCCTTTTCATAAGCACAGAATCTTCTGCCATTGTTCCTGCTGATTCTGATATTATTACCGGTTGCATGTCATGTTTTAAAATTATTGGGATGAAATGCTCAAATTCGGGACCAAACTGTGTGTCCGCCATTGTCCAATGCTTTTTTTCTCCACCCTTTTCAGTAAATTCAATCCTGCTGAAATGTACATGCAGATTCCTTGTTCTTTCCCATCCTATTCCGTTTGCCAGTTCAATGATAACACTTTCAAAAGCATCAGGCGAATTCAGAGCACCCTTGGTACGTGAATTCAGATGACCAAAGTCGATTGTTGGTATTATGGAATCGTCAAGTCTGCAAAAGGCTATTATTTCAGAAAGATTGCCTATCTGATTAATTTTGCCCATAAGTTCCGGAGAAAGCATAAACGAGTTTTGTTGATTCTTTATTATGTCCCCGAATACCGGTAGAGCCCGTTTCATTGCTGCATCCCTGCTGCCGCTGCCTATCCCTCCGGGATGAACGACAACACGCTGTGCTTCCATCCACACAGCAGCTTCGATTGATTTTGCGATATGATTATAGCTTTTATCCAGTTTTTCCCTGTCTGTTCCAGCGAGATTAATGTAGTAAGGTGCATGTAAACTCAGTCTGATTTTATTTCTTTTTGCTTCTTCACCAATTTTTCGAGCTGTATCCTCCTTCAAAAAAACACCGCGGCCGCATTGATATTCATAAGCATTGAGCCCCATGTCTTTGAGCCAGGAAAAAGCTTCATATGTATGCTTATAACCTTGTTCATAGAATAATTCAGAATTACCGGCAGGACCAAAATAAATCATATAACTTCTATATCCTTTTCATACTTGTCCAGAATTCTTTTCTCAAAGCGTCTTTTGAAACGAACGAACAGAATTTCATCTGAATCCAGGAATTTTGTAAGTATGGTTATAAATCCCGCCTTTACTCCACCTTTGATATCAGTAAAAAGCTGGTCACCTGAAAAATATACCTTGGTGACCCGGATCAGTGACGGGCCTGTATCATTGACGTCACCCATGATGGCACACTTTTCAGGTGGCAATCCCATATGTCTAGCAGCTTTTTTATAACCTCTTTTTCCCGGTTTTCCCGCCAGCCCTATTCCATGAACTCCCAGTTTCTCCATGAAGAGATTTGTTCTGTGCTGCCTGGCATTTGATAAAATACAAACCCTGAAACCGGCGTCTTTGACTTTCTTAATCCAATCAGAAGCCTGATGACCAGGTTCTTTCGTCTTCATCGGAACCAGTGTATTGTCAATGTCAACTGCTATTCCACGGACACCGGATTCGCGAAGCTTGGTCAGATTGACATCGAAGATGCTGTTTGAAATATAATGTGGAAGATAACGGTACATTTTAACCCCATTTACTTTGAATTATTCATTTTGTTTTAGTATAATATGTTTTAGTCAATATTATCATAAAGGGGTACCGAAATGAATATATCTTTTACCAAAAGAAACCAGCTTAAACCAAAACCTTCTGATGAATCACTAGGATTTGGCAGACAAACCACCGATTATATGTTCATCATGGATTATAATGAGGAAAACGGTTGGTATGATCCAAAGATTGTCCCCTATTCATCCATCCCCCTTGACCCTTCCACCTGCGTCCTTCATTACGGACAGGGTGTCTTTGAAGGCCTGAAGGCTTATAAGACCCCGGATGGCAGAGTTTTGTTATTCAGACCCGACCAGAATGTAAAGCGTCTCAACAGCTCCTGTGATCGCACCTGCATACCTTTGCTTGACGAGGAACAGGTTCTTGAAGCTATTAAGAAAATTGTTTCATTGGAGAAGGATTGGATTCCAACAGCAGAAGGAACATCTTTGTATATTCGTCCATTTATAATTGCTACCGATCCTTTTCTGGGAGTACATCCGTCACATACTTATATGTTCATGATCATTCTAGGTCCTGTGGGAAATTATTATCCATCAGGCCTGAATCCGGTGAAAATATTTGTTGAAGATGAATATGTCAGAGCTACCCCCGGTGGCACAGGAACAGCAAAAACCATGGGAAACTATGCTGCCAGCCTGAAAGCCCAGGATAAGGCTGAGAAACTCGGTTTCATCCAGGTGCTCTGGCTTGATGGTGTTCACAGAAAATATGTTGAAGAAGTAGGCGCCATGAATGTCTTTTTCAAAATTGACGGGAAAATTGTAACTCCGAATCTCTCCGGAAGCATCCTATCAGGTATAACCAGAATGTCATGCATTGAATTGTTGAAAAAGCGTGGTTTCGAAGTTGAGGAACGGCCTATTTCCATTGATGAAATCGTTGAAGCTCATAAGAATGGTAAACTTGAGGAAAGTTTTGGTACCGGAACAGCAGCGGTTATTTCACCAATCGGAGAATTGAAATACAAGGGTAATGATTTTATAATAAACGACAACAAAATTGGTGATATCACCCTAATGCTTTATAACACTTTAACCGGAATTCAGTTTGGAAAAATCGAGGATGAATTCGGCTGGACCGTAGAGGTTGATTAGTGGACAAAAACAAAGGAATACTGTTTGCTGCAATCGCTGCTCTGATATGGAGCAGCGGCGGCGTTTTCATCAAACTGGTTGATGCCCCTGGTATATATATTACAGCGGCACGTTCCCTTGTTGCCGGTTTGGTTTTTCTTCCTTTTATAAAATTCAGGAAAATCACCTGGAGTAGAAATCTTCTTTTACTGCTTCTTTGTTTTGCTTATACCATGATTGGTTTTGTAATCGCCAACAAACTTACGACTGCCGCCAATGCAATTATTCTACAATATACTGCACCAATATGGCTCTTTTTATATTATTCACTGAGAAACCGCAAGTTGAATAAAAAGAAAATTCTTCCGGTTCTTTTAGTATCCATGGGAATTATTGCATTTCTTTTTGAACCCAGCAGCGGCACAAATATACTCGGTAATCTTTTGGCTCTGTCAACAAGTTTCACATTTGCAGGCGTGGCACATTTTTCTGCCAAAGACCACGGCATAACAGGTCCGGGTTTAATATCATTGTGTAATCTGGCAACATTTTTAATTGCACTTCCCTTTGTCTCTAATATTGTGAGCATCAGCATTTCATTGGATTTATTGGGAATTCTTGGAATAATATTTCTTGGTACAATACAGATCGCCCTGGGCTATATTTTCTATATGCGCTCTCTAAAGTTTATTTCTCCTCTGGATACTTCCCTGATATGCCTGATAGAACCATTGATGAATCCAATCCTGGTTTTTATTTTTGTAAAAGAAGTTCCAACAGTTTTTGCTTTGGTAGGATCTGTTATGGTTGTTGCAGGGATTTTCACAAATATCCTCAGTGACAGAAAAAAAGTCTCTTCTGTATACACTGTTTAAAACTAACAGTTGCGCATTATGTGTCATTAATTAATCTAGGGCACCCTTGCTTGTAATACGATTTAGGGCACCCTTGTTTGTAATGCGATTTAGGGCACCCTTGTTTGTGATGCGATTTAGGGCACCCTTGCTTGCAATACGAGTTAGGGACACCTTAATTGTAATGCGATTTAGGGCACCCTTGTTTGTAATTCGATTTAGGGCACCCTTGTTTGT
>CAYYXJ010000208.1:0-4556 GCA_964475455.1 uncultured Clostridiaceae bacterium
GGTATTTACTCGAAAATCAGGCAAACACCTCTGGGGTATTTACTCGAAAATCAGGTAAATACCCCAGAGGTGTTTACCTGATTTTGGAATATTCTATTTCGTTTGGTGATATAATGAATATCGTGGATATTAAATTTAAATGCGGGGTTTTTTAGTTAGGAGTAATTTTATGAGGCAGCGTGGTATTTTACTAATTATTATTTCGTTGGTATTTATTGTTTTTCTTTCCGGTTGTACGTCCAAAGTTAATAGAGTTATTCCAAAGTCTGCAACACCCGGTTCTGTTATTGTTTTGAAAGGATTCTGGTTTGGTAAAGAGCCTGGGGAAGCTGATGTATATTTCGGAGACATTAAGGCTGACATTACTTTTTGGAGCAAAAGAGAAATAGCTGTAAAAGTACCAAAAGGAACCGGTAGTACAGAAATCTTTATAGAAAAAGACGGCAAGATGTCCAAAGGCTCAGCCTTTACCTTCTTGGAAGAGGAATATGACCTGGTCGGAGAAACAAAAACTACAGAATCCGGAGCAGTCCTTGAAGTTGATGGAGCTGCCGTTACTGTTCCTCCGGGGATTATTGAAAACGGAATTGAATTGAAAATTTCTGAAGTCAGTAATGCTCCGTTACATGATGAAGACCTTTATATGGATAGTCAGGTCTATAATGTCGAAATGGAAAATTACACAAGTTTCGATGATTTTATTATGATTGAACTGGATCTGGAAAAGGGAATGACTGACAGTAATTATATAACTGCTGCATATTGGGATGAAAATATCAATGAATGGGTTCAGGCTCCGTCTTACCATGATGTTGAAAATAAAACTGTACGGATTTACACAAATCACCTTACCAACTGGAGATTGCTTGCACTTAAGAAAATTTATGATGTTCATGAAACAAAACATTTTCTTATAGCATATAACAAGCGTGATAAAACTGATGTTTCAAACATAACAGCTGCAAAAGCAATTTCTGACCTGGCTGACCGGATTGGTGATGCTTTGGATGATTCATATTTGAAGTACAGTTCTGTTATCGGAGAAAAAAATTCACCTCGGTATTACATGCTGGAGCTGGATTATGTTGCTGCAACGTTAAATCCCAACAGTTGGTTCAAGGATAACAAGGAAGTAATTGATACCAGACTCATTGTCAGGATGTCATCTTCATATAATAAAGCTGGAGCGGAGTACAGCTGGGCAACCGGACAATTGATGATTCCCACCAAATACAGCGATGAAAAAGACTTGAAGACAACTGCTGCCCACGAGCTTTTCCATTCTTTTCAGAATTACAAATTATCAGTTCTTCAGATGGGTGAAGCCAGGTGGCTGATGGAGGCCATGGCTGAATATGGCAGCTATTATGTTGGAAATTCATACAGTCTGGATAAGTTGCACACATATGCTGCACTAACCAAGAATTTGGAATATTTTGAAAACAGGGAAGACGGACACGAATATGGTATGTCGGCATATATAAAATACCTGGTGGGTTCAGGTGCTGATTTCGGTAACATGTGGAATGCAGTTGTGGCAGGAAAATCAGACCCGGCAAAGGCATTTGACACCTATGTTGAATCAGCAACCGGTAAATCGAACCACACAAATTACAGAATATTCTGGCAGAAAGTAGTGACTGACAGCAGTATGCCGAATTTCAGTATTTCGGGTATTGGGGTAAGAGCCAAAAGCGTTGGGATAGGAAGCACTTTAAAAACATCACTGTCAATAAAAAATGAATGGTCTATGGCTGCTTTGATTACACAGCCAAAAGCATTTAATTCGGATGGGTCCAGGACGCTTATAATTGAAGCGGAGGATTTGCCATCATCAGCATACATGGAAGTTTTCAGGGTTTCCGGTTTTGATAAAAAAACAGCTTCTCATGACAGAGTTTCAGGTGGGACATCTGCGCTTGGCAGTATTGGTTCATTGAACGATTATCTGGCAGTTGATTTTATTGAGGGAATGAATCAGATAATCTATATTACAGCCTTTGATGGTGAAAAAGGATCAATAAATATTAAGGTCAGCGATATATCGGTTAAATTAAATCCTGATGAACTCAAGGACGCCCAGCCCCTGAAACAATATAAATTTCAGGCAACAGCTGCAAATATACCGGAATCCATTCGTGACATCACTGTAAAATGGTATCTGAATGATGGAACATTGATAGAAAAAACAGATTACACAAACAAGAGCGGCCGGATAAGCGATAAAATATTATTTGAGTTCGAGGAAGGAAACCTGCAGGACATTGTTGTAACATTTGAAGACTCATCCAATGGTCAAAAGATTACTTCAGGACGAATAAAAGTCAATGACACAGAAATTCTTCACATTTCCTATGAGCCGGCTGAACCTAAGGTCATGGAGGGAGTGGAATTTTCCACAACAGGTGACAAAGGGTGGTATTACAAATGGGATACCGGTGTTACTGGTGATGTGAGCGGACAGGGATTGACAGAAACAACAGATGCCTATGGAAAACCGGGAAGATATCAGGTTCAGGTTACCGCTTACAGCGACCCAGCAATGACGAAAACTGTTGGGTACGGAACAGTGGTTGTTCCTGTTGAAGATTTAAAAGCCTCGGAAGAACCCGCGCCTACCATAGAACCAACACCAACCCCAGCGGCCAACAGCAGATGGATTTCATTCAGCAAAGATGACTATCTGCCGGGCGAGTCAATGTCCATCACAATAGAATCAAGTTATTCGTCCGCTACATCCTATGAGTCGGTGAACTATTACAGCTGGTCAGGTAAATCCGCTGATGAAGAAACCAAGGCTGCGAATATAGCTGCATTCGGCAAGGATTACTCCTATGAAAATAAATCGGGTTCACCATACACCCTCGCCCCAGAAGTGCCGGGTAATTATGAGATTACCGGTATTTTTGTTCAGGATCCGGATATAACAATAAGTGGACAGTACGTGGTAAAGGATGGAACCGATGGGTATTGGCAGAGAATTTTGTATGAAGATAAAGAAAGCAAGACATATGATACAACTACAACCAGCAATGAAGATTCCAGGATAAAAACACGTACAATAATCAATTCCACAGCGCTCACTTTCCACAGTACCAGAACAACTTCATATCCAGATGGTAAAATTGAAACTGAGGAATTTGATATGGCATGGAGTGACCTGCCTGAAATGTTGATTCCGGGTGAGACAATAACCCTGAACTATTCAAGCTACTATGAAGGTGAACAGAATCACTATCAAAACAAGACGGGTCTTGCAGTTTTTTATAACGGACTTGGTAATGGAATAGGAATATTATCTCCAACTTCATATGCTGTAGCAGATGGTGGCAATGGCAACGCGACCGTACAATTTGAGGTGCCTGCATATGGATATGTAGGTAATGCCACCAGGAGCCTTGAATTGGGTTCGGGAATGAATCTATATACCGAAGAAGGTGATAGATTTATCTATGATAACTACTTGTACCTGATACGTGCTGTCTACCAATATACTGAGGATGGAGAGGTATATTAGAAAGGCTGTTGGATTGACAAGCCGGCTCTTTGTATGTTAAAATTACAGACCGATGAACCGCAAGCTGAGTTACCGGAAACTCCGACCAGTTACCCGGCCTGCGGCGATAAATAATTAGGAGGCATATATTATGCAAGGCGAAAAGAAACAGGAAATTATAACCAATTACAAGTTGCACGAAAGTGACACAGGGTCACCTGAGGTTCAGATTGCGATTCTTACAGAAAGAATCAATCATCTGAACGAACATCTCAAGACCCATAAGAAGGATCATCATTCAAGAAGAGGACTTCTGAAAATGGTTGGACACAGGAAGGCACTGCTGGCCTATCTCATGAAAAAGGACATTACAAGATACAGAGAGATAATCGGCAAACTTGGTTTAAGAAAGTAATAGTTACGGCGGAGTATATCCGCCGTTACTTATGTGGAAAAGTTGAAGATTGTGATCGGATACTGCAACAGAAAATTAAAACTTGAACTCATTGAAGAGTGTGGGTTTTAATTTTCTGCGTATCCGATTGCTGTTTGCTTGGTGAAAGGAGCAAAAAATGCACGAAGAACACAGGATATTTGAAACACAATATGCAGGCAAAAAATTTGTAGTCGAAACCGGAAAGCATGCGTTGTTGGCCAATGGTTCATGTCTCATCAGATATGGTGATACAACACTGATTTGTACAGTAACAGCATCCGGAACCCCCAGGGATGGTATTGATTATTTCCCTCTGTCAGTTGACTATGAAGAAAAAATGTACTCAGTAGGAAGAATCCCGGGTGGATTCAAGAAAAGGGAATCAAGACCCTCAGACAGGGCTATTCTCACCGCAAGGGCCATAGACAGACCGATGAGACCATTGTTCCCCGATGATCTTCGCAATGATGTAGTTATCGTTTGTACAGTTTTGTCAGTTGAACAGGATAATCAACCTGAACTGGCTGCTATGATAGGCTCTTCACTTGTAGTAACAATATCAGACATACCATTCAATGGTCCTGTGGCTGCAGTTGCAGTTGGACTTGTCAATGGAGAAATAGT
>CAYYXJ010000209.1:0-291 GCA_964475455.1 uncultured Clostridiaceae bacterium
TCTACCGCCTTTTTCCAGCAGCTCTAAATGTGTTCCCTCTTCTGCAATTTTTCCATTTTCAAGACATACAATTTTATCGGAATACATGACACTGCTTAATCTGTGGGCAATAATTAAAATAGTTTTATTTTCAGTTTTTAATTTTTTTATTGTTTCCCGGACATAATGTTCAGCTACCGGGTCAAGCGATGAGGTTGCCTCATCAAGGATCACTATCCCGGGCGAGCGATAAAGTGCCCTTGCTATTGCGATTCGTTGTTTTTGGCCACCAGACAGAGTAGCGCCATTTTC
>CAYYXJ010000209.1:356-1861 GCA_964475455.1 uncultured Clostridiaceae bacterium
ATGGAATATTCCACCGCCAGTGGGGTATAACAGTTTGCAGTTGAAAATAGTATGATTAATATCTGGCTTTATGCAACCTGCAGTTATATTATCCAGGATAGTTCCATCAAAAAGATCAGGATTTTGAGGTACAATCCCGATAAGTTTTCTCATAATTTCCTTGTCGCAATAGGCAGTATCGATATCTCATATATAGACAGGTTCCTCGATCAGGGGATAGAGCTTTTGCAGGCTAGAAGCAATAGTGGACTTACAGGAGCCGCTTTCACCTACTATGGCTGTGATCCGGCTTTTTTTAATTGTAAGGTTGAAATTTTCAAAAACATCTGTACTGGTAGCATAACTAAAAGAGATATCTCTAAGTTTTATATCTCCCGCTGGTATTGTATTTGTATAAATTGCACAGTTGTCAATTTCAGAATCAATATCCAATATTTCAAATAACCGATCCGCTGCAATAGAAGCATTTTGTAACGTTTTATTCATCTCAGTCAATCCTGCAACCGGACCGGTAAAATATTCAATCAATGCATAAAAAGATAACAACTGTCCGGGTGTCATCTCCTGGCCTAAAACCAATATACTTCCATACCAAAGCAGGATTATTGTAAATATGCGGCTCAGAAAAAAAGTTGTATAGCCTGCAAAAACCGAGTTCAAACCGGATTTATAGGCAGATTTTAGTAAGTTAATAAATCTTGTTTCTGTTTTAACTTGCATTAAGTACTCAATGCCAAGTTGTTTGATGGTCTTAATTGAATTGATTGACTCGACCAGTTGTGATTCAAGTTCAGCAGACTGCACCATTATAATTCTTTCCCTTTTACGGTTTAGTAGATTAATCAACAGATAGGTTCCCAGATACAATGGAATTATGAATATTATGATCAGGGCAAGCTTCCAATTGTAGACAAACATAAGGGAGAAAGCGAATATCAGGGTCAGAATATTGACAATTGAAGTGATGAGTGTATCATTGATGAAGCTTCTGATTTTGACAGCATCATTTATCCTTGAAACTATTTCACCAGTCTGCATGTTATCGAAAAAATTTTGTGGCAGCTTCAGAAGGTACCTGTAGTAACCAAGAATCAGCTTTGAATCGATCAGCTGTCCTGTTTTTAGAACTAAAATATACTGCATAGATCCGATTATAATCTGAAACAGCAGAATGATTATCATTGAAATGCTTAGAAGGTTTAACAGGTTTCTATTGCCATTTAGTAACACATAGTCTGTTATTTTTTGAATATAGACAGAGGTTGAAAGACCCAAAATAGTGAATATTGCAGCTCCGGTCACTGACTGGATTATTATTTTACGGTGAGGATAGAGTAAAAAATAAAACCTTTTCAGGTTTGAAATTTTTTTATTGCCCGCTTTAAAATCAGCTGAAGGTGATAAAAGAATAAGAACTCCGCTCCAGGCTTCTAAAAATGACTGGATTTTTTTGTTTGTTAACCGGCCTGTTGCCGGATCCATTATTTTAATTTTTCCGGGTGATA
>CAYYXJ010000209.1:1893-4553 GCA_964475455.1 uncultured Clostridiaceae bacterium
TGTTTTTTTTGAATAATAAGGTGTGCAATTGCAGGTAAAGGGATTTCTGCAAGTGCCTCAGGCTGTGCCTTAACCCCTTTTGCGCACATATTCATTTTTTCTGCTGCCTGTATTAGTCCCCATGCGTTTGTTCCCTTTCTGTCAGTTCCTGCCCAATGCCTTATTTTTGAGAGGGGCAGGTTAAGTCTGTAGTATGCAGCTACAGAAGCCAGACAAGCCGCCCCGCAATCGGATATGTCGTGCTGTTTAATATTAATGTTCATTGATCTGTTTTAGCCGGATTGAGCCAGTTATCTGTTTTATCAAAGATCAATTGAAAAATGGTTCTTTGCGTGATCCTGAACCGTGTCGTTGTAGTCAGTCCCTTTTTTATATAGCCTTTATAACCATTTTTTAGAGTAAGATAAGACTCAGTGATATCACAACGAACCTTAAAGACTGGATTATTATTTACCAGGTAAATTTCATTAGAAATATCAGTAATAGTCCCGCTGGCCAATCCCCATTCATTAAAGTTGTATGCATCAATCTGAAAATTAACCTCCATTCCTTTGTGCAGGAACCCAATATCCTCGGGTGGAATAAGATGCTCGGCTACCAGCTTATCAGATGGACTGATAGAAGCAATTACCTGTCCGATGTTAGCATAGCTGCCGGCACTGATCCCATTGAAATTTACAATATATCCGTTTCCGGGAGCAAGGATAAAATGATTCTCAATATCCTTTCTCAACAACTTGATTTCGTTTAAATAGTTATAATTTTCTTCACGTAAATGTTTAGCTGATTGCTCCCATTCATTCATGGATAATCTGATATAGACGTTTTTTTTCTCTATCATGTTTTTGAGCCTGTATTCACTCTTTTCCTTTTCTGCTTGCGGGATAACCCCTTTTTTTAGCAACGTAACTGAGCGGTTATGCACCGTTTGCAGCTCTTCTATATTTAAATTGTAATCAGATAATTTTTGTGTGAACTCATTACAAACAGACAAATAAAGGCTTGTTTTAACATCACTGAATCTTGATTCAAACATTAAGTTAATATCCTGCAAACATGCAGTATTACTATTTATCAAGTTTTGAAGGTAAACTAATTTACTTTCAAATTTATCCGTATCCAACCAAATCAAAGTGTCTCCTTTTTTAACAAATTGATTATTTTTAATTGCAACCTTTGTAACCTTCGAAATCACAGGAGAAGTTATACAAATTGGTTCGGATCCAGAACGGATTATCCCCTTTCCAAGGATAGTAATATCCACTTTGAAGAGACATGTTGATATACCGGCAACAACCAGCAAAACTATTAAAGCCAGATAAATATTGTGTGACCTTTTGTTAAATTCAGAAAAGTGATTTTCGGCTGAAACCTCAATAATCTCGGAGGGAAAAACATTCTCCATTTCTGAGTTATTGTGTGTTTATGAAAAACCTGACAAGTAGGATTTAACAATCACATGGGTGGTTAATGTTACCAAAAATTTTTTTTACTTTACCATTTTCTATAATAAATAATCCAAAAGCTAATTTTAATTCAGATCCCGGATTAAACTGATAGGTTTTGAATTTATGGTTATATAAAATTTTTGCTCCCATTAATCTAAAGTATTCAATATAAGTGGCCAGGGTACTTTTACAAATACCCAGTCTCCGGGCTAATTCTTTCGGAGTTCCGGTGTTACTGTTATTAATCAATTTTAATAATTTATCCAACCGTTCAAGGAGTTTAAATATTTTCATAATTATTTGTTTTGGGATTGATAATTTAAAGAATAATTCTTTGACTCATTTAACAGAAGTAATTTGTGCTTTGGGGTTTTCATTTGTTTAAAATTTTGAAATTATTATATCTTTTTCATCTTCAGGGGGTATTATATTCAATGTTTTGCTGCCGGTCTGGCAATTAAGAGGGAAGCAAAAATACTTCCCTAATAATTGCAGAAATCAGCATTATTACACAGGCAGATGTAAGAATGTGAGGTTTTAAGCTGTTTTCTCTTAATTAAGAAATCAATTCATCTGCAAAAGGTGCAAAATGAAGGCCATCATTAATTTGGTGTTTAGAACATTTTACCATAGTGGCATCCGATATTAATTTGAAAAGTGTTAAAGGATTTCCGTGTTTAAAGTACCCATACAGTATTAAGAGAAAGGTTTTACCGGGACTGTTTTCCATTTTTCAAAACCGGCAAAATTTTTCAGTTTTTGTAAAAAGTTTAAATAATATAACATAATAATCTAGTTGTTTTTATTTTTATCATGATCGATAGAGGATGCCCATTTTGCAAATCAAAATGATTTAAATTAATTTTGTTTGGGTTAATATTATAAAAAAGTTTGGTTAACATTTCAATAAAATAATATTTGGATTATCATTGTTGTGAGTTTTGTATTTAGGGTTGAATTTATTTTTACTTTTCAAAAATATAATTTTACAATCTAAAAAAATTGGATTAATTCAATTTTTTTTACTTTCCCTTAATTTTTTTTACTGCTTCACCTTAATCCTCTATCTTTACACAAAAATATTATATGGTTCGTTTTTTTGAAAACTTTCCCTTAAAAGAGTAGAACACATTCGGGTTGAATTCATCTGCCCGATATGTTTTTGAATTCACGGAACCGGATGACCTGCCGGCATTCCTGGCGTCGGAGAAA
>CAYYXJ010000210.1:0-4536 GCA_964475455.1 uncultured Clostridiaceae bacterium
ACCTGAGAGGATAGTTTTCAATTTTCCATTCATTGAGGGTATCGCAGATACTCTTGAAAGAAGGGTAATCGGAATGTGATTTAAGCGCTTCCTTTACAGAGCTTTTTATTACATGCAATCCATAATGTTTTACAGCGCGCTGAATGATCCCGACCGTATTATCTTCCCTGGCCCGTTTCATATTCTTCTACAGGTTTTTTGTGTTTTATTAAGGAATAAAATAGCTTATGCATTTCTTCTGCCATCCCTGCTGCAGTGAACTTTCTCTCATAAGTTTTGTATGATTTCGCGGCAAGCCTGGTCCTTCTTTCCTTGTCTGCAGCCAGGGAAAGAATGGAATCTGTCATCTCTTCAATACTGAAGGTAATATCTCCTTCACTACTGAAAACCGGATTTATGAAAACACACTCTTCGTCTGATAGTAATTCGTCCAGGCCGTTTATCCTTGTCATGATAAGCGGTATCCTGTTAGCCATCATTTCAAGCACCGAATATGGACAGTGGTCATATACTGAAGGTGATATCCCGATGTCGGCTATCTTGTAGAATTCTGTTACTGTTTCCCCGGGTAAAAATCCTGTATATGTCACTTTCCCAAAACAGGATTGTATCCTTTTCTGACAGTCCTGAATGCTGCCCTGCCCGAGCATAACTAGTCTGAGACTGTTATTTTTTCTGCAGGCTCGTTCGAAAGCTTCCATAAGGTAATTAATACCTTTGCAAGTATCTATCCTGCCTGAAAAAAGCAGAATTATCTCATGTTCTCCAAATCCATACCTCCTTTTGATTTCAGCTTTTTCCTCTTTTGAAACCTGATCATAATTTATTTGATTAAGACCATTTTTGATTACAGTTATTTTTTCAGGGCTGATGCCATATTCATTGACCAGGAAATCTTTCATATACCGGGTTACGGATACTATATGGTCGGATTGCCTGTACATTTCCCTTTCCCGCGATAACGTAAACTCGATATTGTCAGCCGGTTTATCAAGGTTCAGGCCGGCAATTTTCATAATCTTCCCTTCGAAGATCTGCTGGAACTGTGCAAAATGGACAACACTGATTATTGGAAAATCAAAATATTCCTTAGCTTTCAATAAAAATGGAAGATCATCAATGTAATTGAATTGAAAAATAACCTGTCCGTTCGGGGGAATCATTTTAAACAGAAGCTTATTAACAACAGATGCATATTTATTTTCAAAAGCGTTGTTTTGTTTATTGGGAATCAATGGCTGAGGGATTTTGATTTCTATATGCCAGTCTGTTGTTTTAAGTATTGAAATCTCTTTGACATCTGAAGATTTATATGAAACAAGTACTATTTTAATATTTTGGTAACTTAACAGAGCCTCTGTCAGCTCATGCAAGTATGTCCCGATGCCATATTGCATTCCGCGGGCATTTGATCGGAAGATAAAGAGGGTGATGCTGTTTAAACAATCATCTGCAGTCATATTTGCATGTATTTATTAATTCTCTTCTGTTCCTGATTTCTGTTTCCTGGTCTGCATACCAGCTTGTCCTGCCCCTTGGATGCCATAAATGGAATAATGGTCCTTTCGCAAAATGAACAGTCTGATGCAAAATCTCCATCCTCTTAACTCTCTCAAAGTCTTCAGGACCCCAGCCCAGAAAGTTCTCGTTTTCACCGCCGGCCTCAAAGTATTTATTCCGGTCAGTCAGAAAAGCCCCACCCGTGGAACAATATCCGTACATTAAGGGTAAACAGGGAGCAAGCTTTAACAGGATCTCTGCATTTGGAATACTCCTGAAAAGATCGCTCAGGGAATTATCACATATATAAACTCTTCCATCATATGGTATGCTAATAATTGCATTCCCCTTACGCAGGACCATGACGGATTCCAGTATCTGATCAGCATGAGCTATTACATCAGCATCCCATACTGCGATAAATCTGGTACCTGCTGATTCGATAAGCCTATTAATATACTTTGTTTTATGGAAGAAGACATTTTTATCATCAATAAAATCATATAGGAAATTTTTAGTTTGCAAATCAGGATAATATTTCTTTGACCGATCGCCCTCCACAACAATAACTGTTGTATCGAAATGTCTTAAAATGAAGCTTATTGAAGTGTCTGCATTTTCTCTCCTTTTTTCGGAATCAATACGCAGGGGCATGAGGAATGTGAAATCGGTTAAATCTGTCTTGCAGTCGTGCGGTCGTGCTGTCTTGCAGTCAGGTTTTAATTCGGAAATCGGGCTTTGATTTGAAAAATCACACATCTTAATACTTCATTAACTGTAAAATATTTGTAAACTTATCCATGCCCAATGCTTAGGGATAATTAACTGTTATCTTTTTTGTAAAAAAATGCAATCTCAATATTACTTTTTCAATTTTACTATCATTAGTACGGGATTATCGGTCTCATTCAGGTTGTTAGCCAATTTTTCAAGGGTTTTTTTCTTCTCAGGTAACTTGGAAAATGAGTTTCTAAATTCATTATTTGCTACTATGGTTTTAATTAAGGATGGATTTATTATTCCAATAAGAAACTCCTCCCCATCTTGTACAAAATAATTCTTCGGTATAAAGGCAACTCCATTATCCAGATCATTTGGTATTCCTCCAGTATAACTAATTAAAGGTCCTTCATTTTCTGGCTGTAAATAGATTAAAAAGGTTTTGTTTGTTTCTTTGTCTAAAACCGCAAAGCAATTCTTTTCGATAGAAAAGAAAAATTTTATGTATAGTAATCTTTTTGTTTCCAGTATTCTTTCAATTTTCATGAATTTGAAATACTGATCCATCGAATAATTCTTCGACTTTGGCAAACGGTGCTCACCTGGACTCATAATAAAAGCAGGATATTCATTAAAATCATCATGTACTGAAAAAATAGTGTCGGAAAAAAGATTCCAATAGAAGATTGCATCATTTGTTTTATACACTCCACCAAATCCTCCTATGCTACTCGAAAAAGCAGGAATCTTGTTTACTTTCTTTCTTACAATGTTACCTAAAGAGTCAATTATAATCCACTTATATTTCGGATTGTCGCCTTCAATAGAAAATGAAACAAATACATTGGAATTATAAGTATCAAAAGCATCGATTGCACTTCCATATTTCTCCAGGTCAATATTCCTTAAAAAGCGGCCTGATTTTGAGTACACTTTTATAATGTTTTTTCGATCAAGCACATAGATGAATCCTCCTTCATCATCAATGGCAAAGTATACATAAAAAGTATATTCCCCAGGCCCCCTTCCTATCTTTCCGATATTTTTTCGAAAATTGCCATCTCGGGTATATTCTATGATCCCAATATCTTTAACAGATATAAAAATTGACTCTTTCGTAAATTTAACATTATCATAAACTAAACCTAGAGGAAAACTATCCGCAAAGTGTATATAGAAAAGATCATCCGCAAAATCACTCAGTTTTATATTGTTTTCTTCTATTAAAGTAGGATCAAATTTAAAGAGACTATTTTCCGGTTGTACACAGGAAAATACCATCATGATAAGGAGGGAAAATGTCATTGCTTTCACAACAATATGGCTTTTCCTGGGATTAAAATAAGGTGGGATTCTAATTCCCACCTCATTGGGTCGGTTAAAAAATAGGTACATCATTAAGTACTAAAATAAAACAAGGTATTGAATCTTGTTCTTCCTTCATATTCAGCATTTCCAATCATGTATACTGTTTATTAATGCACAACCTATTCTGCAATTATCATCAGTTTGTTCTGCCAAATGGCCCCAGTAATCCGGGCCGACGCACCAACAGCAATAGCCATCATATCCTCCTTTTAAGGTTAATAATTCTTCATTTCTTATTAATTTATCAGGATTAATGTTCAATTTACCAAGTGTTTTCATCTTTAAAAAATGGACATGATGAATAACCTTTTCGAAGTATGTTATACAAAAATTCATTTCAGGCCTGGCTTCCTGCAAGGTTAAGTTTTATCTTTGCCAGTACACCTCCTCTCCTATGTGAAGGATATCCGGTCAGGAGGCGTTATCCATGCGTAAACAATTCAACCCTCAGGACAAATCTCCTGCCCATCCTCTCAATTTTATAATTTTTATTTATTTCATAAGTATATCATTTCTAATCAGGAAGAGAATTAAAACTTAAGTCATGCGCTCTGTTCTCTTAACCCTTGGATTTGTACGTGCTGCCTATTATCCATCAATTTTAATAGCCCCAATCCCAGTCCGGCAAGTCCAGTTAATCCAAGGTTGTCTTTGGTCAGTTCATTCAACCTGCCATTCCAGTTTTCTTCATCTTCGATTAACCTAACAAGTGCTTTTTGAAATAATTCAGAATAAAAGCTATCAGAATAATATGATTCATAAACAATATGCTGCCAGGTGTTTTTTATGAAATCTGAAACATCCGTTTCATACGGCTGGTCCTTATGAATTTTTTCATTATCTATTTTTTCAACCGTACTTTTAAGATGATCCCTTACAGCGTTATCCTTCACCGTTTCTATTAATTTTTTAACAAGACTGAGCAGAAGTGCCTGCCCGGCATTATCA
>CAYYXJ010000211.1:0-2080 GCA_964475455.1 uncultured Clostridiaceae bacterium
ATCTAATATCTAACATCTACACCTAACATTTATAATAGAAATCAAAAGTTAAAATGAAAGAGTTGCCGGCCTGAGGGCCGGCATTCTATTCTTTGTGGTTTTACTCAAACTGCTTTCTGCGGTATGAGGCATATACCATTGACATGGTTCCCAGCAATACCATAACTACAAGGAAAGATGGTGCTGGAAGACCAAGGAATCCCTTGTCTCCTCCCTGCATCTCTATTGTTGGGTCCCTTGAAACAGATATACTTGTGCTCTGTTCTGAGTCAACAAATCCATCCATTGTGACATATGCGGTTATTCTGAATGTTGTGTCAATTGTCACATTGTTGGAAGAGAATGTGGTAACGAATCCACCAGTGCTGCTTGTAGTTCCGGTTATCTCTGACAACTCGCCGCCCAGTCCAATTGGTGAAAGGGACAGAACAACTGTTGCTCCGGACACTGCCTCGCTTGTGGCCTTGTCTGTTACAACTACAGTGATGTCAGTGGAGTTTCCAGAATCAAGGGATGTTGCGCCCCTGACAATTTCTACATTGAAATTGTTCACTGGAGGATGAATGGTTATGTCCATCTCGCCTGAATCTGATGAATATCCAGAAACAGATGCCTCAACAGTTAATGTTATGGTCTTTGAAACCTCGGTCTCCGGTGCAGTGTATGCAACAGTGTACTGAATTCCATCATATTCTGGTTCTCCAAAGGTTCCTTCTCCATCCAGCAGAAGTGTGGAGACCTCTACATTTTCTCCATCCTTGTCCTGTACCTTGATGAAAAGGTCGGTTGTCTCGCCCTGTGAAAGTGACTGCTTGAAACTGGAAATTGTAATCTCCAATTCTCCAACAAGCTGATTCCTCAGATTCACATAGGTCCAGTAGTTTCCAAGACCGCCAAGGGTCTGCACCCAACCAACATAGCTTCCTGCCAGATAAGCGTGGTTAACTATGTAGGTAAACATTGGTACAGATGGACACAGGTCTGCTATTGCGTACTGTGCGTCCTTGATATATGCAGCCCTGTCCTCTGGTTCCATCTGGCTTTGTGAAAGTTCTATGTAGTGGTCAAATGGCCTGTAATTGTAGGTCACATTGACAGTACCGTTATCATAATCAAGTTCCAAAGTATCATCCAATTCAATTACACCTGTATCGTAATCAAGGGTCCAGTCTGTGCCTTCTGTGAGGTTTATTATTGTGGTGCCATTCCAGTGATGCGCAGAAACCGGTGCTTCGATATTTGTGTAGTTCAAATTGTATGTCCATGTTTTGTTATCCATGTCCTGAAGTGTTTCATTTTCAACCAGATTGGTTCCAGCAAAGTCTGTTGCCTCTGAGTAATAAAGGTCATAAAGGAACTGTGGGTCAATATCTCCCTTTGAATCTGCGAGATAAATATCAAAGTCATCTGCCAGAATCTTTGCCATGTGAACATCGGTTGTGTTGGAAACCAAATCCACATTAATTCCAAGCATCTGGAACCAGGTGATGATATTTGTTGACATGGTGTATGGTGTCACATCTGCCTGTGGAGGTCCAAGGAGTGTGAAATTGAAAGCTGTGTGGTCTGGCTTGTCTCTCCATCCATCTCCATCATAATCCATGTATCCGGCCGAGTCAAGTATTGAATGAGCCATTGACATGTCCACTCCATATGGTTCTATTGATGAATTGAACCATGGAACATTGTACTTGCTGACAACAGACTCGGTCTGCTTGAGACCACCGCTGATATCATACTGGGTAAGTGCCTGTTTGTTGATGGCATAGGTAATTGCCTTTCTCAGATTTACATCATTAAGCAAATGGTCTGGTGCATTGTTGAATCCGAGGTACCATGTGCTGAAACCATTGCTTCCCCTGACAGAGGTGTTTGCGTTCAAAACCAGTGTTGTCTCATTTCCATTAACCTCTACAATACCTGTTGTCTCATTGGTTGAAAGACCCCATCCAATGAAGTCCAGGTCACCAACAACAAGATCATGTGCTGCTCTGTAGCTTCCTGCCCATCTTGGGTCATCAAAGAAGTTAGCGGAGTATGGATAATCTGCAGAGAAGTCCTCTTCAAGATATGGGTAGTA
>CAYYXJ010000211.1:2105-4094 GCA_964475455.1 uncultured Clostridiaceae bacterium
GCAATAATAACTGTTGAATCGTCATCCATTGACACATACTTGTAAGGACCACAGCCCATTGGGTCGCTGTCCACTGTGAATCCATCTGGAACAATCTTCATTGCCATTGCCTGGCTGAAGAACCTTGCGTCTGGCTCTACTAAGTCAAATATTATTGTGCTGTTGTCCACGGTTATTGTTGAAATATAATCCAAATCATAGGTCTCATAGGTGTATGCCACATCATCTGCAGTAACAACTGTGCCATCATGCCACATAATTCCATCCTTGAGAACTACTGAAACAATACTATCATCGGCTGCATCCACAGACCAGCTGGAAGCCATCCATGGTTTCAGCTCAAGGGAATATGGGTCAATACGTCCCAATGATTCATAAATCAAATCAATTACCTGTCTTGCAGGTTCATTCCGTGGGGTTATTAGAGGGTTCAGCGTGTTTGGCTGACCCTGCAATGCAACTCTAAGGTCTCCACCGTATTCTCCGCCAGTGATATCCTGTGCAACTGTCACAGGAGCGGCAAGAATGGCAATACCTGAGATAAGCATTGATATGACCACTACTAAGCTTAGTCCAACATTTTTGGCCCTTAGGCCGTCTCTTTGTTTCATACCCTCCTTCCACCTGGATAATAATGAAAATGCCCATTGATGCAATATGATACATCCACAGACCCCATACTTCGCTGTTAATAGTACATTTGTATAAATAAGTTTCGCATTTTATAGTATAAAAGTAAGTGTTGGTATAACAATAAAACAAGAAAATAATATTTATATAATAATAAATTAATTAAATTATTGTTGGAAAACATAAATAAACAGGGGGTGATACACCCGTGGTGCAAAATGGTTTCACTCAAAAGTATCATATCTCATATTCTGCAAAATCATGGATTTGAAGTCTACGATGTAGATGAAATAATGTATGCTGAAAAGGCTGATGATTTTGTTACTGTGGGCATCTACGAAACAGTTACTGTAAAAGATATTAGGGACCATGCCAGCAAGATTGCAGACAAGGACGGACGCCATATAATCTGCGTCCTGGAAGCTGGAGATGTGGCGGTGGAAGAGGCGCGGCGCACTGGATTGATTATATGGAAGCGCCAGGACCTGGAAGCGGAAATTGGCAGAGCCATGGTCAATCACATCAATCAGGCAGAAGAGGAAGTTATATTCACTGGCCTTCTCAGAAATAAAGAACATATGCTTGACAATTCACCAGAACCGGGCATCCAAATAATAGAAACCGCTCCAGTGATTATTGAAACACTAGGAACCGAGGGCCAGCAAAGCATTTTGAAGAGCTTGCTGACACTTGAGGACGTTAAAGAGATTGCTGACAACACAATCCAGGGATTCAAGCATGACCTGGAACTGGTTCCACACTATGTTTTCAACTACACCTGCACCTATGAGGGAAAGGACGGCCAGGAAATTCAGGGCAAGGGAATAATCGCTGTAAATGCCCTGACAGGAAAATATACTGGCTGGGATATTGAGCCAGAAATAGAACCCAGCCCGGGCCATCATATCCAGATGGAACCAAAGATTGACGAGGACAATGCAATAAAAATAGCAGTTCACGCAGTTGCCCAGCTCAATACAGAATTCAAAGAAGTAATTGTTGAGAGGGACCATGCCACAATAATCGAAAAGGCAATTTTCAAGCCAGATGAAGACAGCATAAGACTGGAACGCCAGACCCTTGTTATGGTTCCAATATGGTGCGTGGAAGGCAAGCACGGCGTTATGATTCTTGATGGAATAACTGGCAAGGTAATTTCAGAAGATTATTACGATAAAAATTAATCTTTTTAAGCACAGATATCTGATTTTAGATGTTAGATATCAGATTTGAGATGTTAGATACGGGAAACAGTTCAATCTAACATCTAGTATCTAACATCTACCATCTATTTACTCTGGCTTCATCAAAAGCCAGCCCATCTAACATCTAGTATCTAACATCTACCATCTATTGAAC
>CAYYXJ010000211.1:4104-4529 GCA_964475455.1 uncultured Clostridiaceae bacterium
AGAAGATTATTACGATAAAAATTAATCTTTTTAAGCACAGATATCAGATTTGAGATGTTAGATTCGGGAAACAGTTCAATCTACCATCTATTTACTCTGGCTTCATCAAAAGCCAGCCCATCTAACATCTACCATCTATTGAACTGTCTTTTTCGCTTCAAATTCAAGCAAAATACCAGACTCGCTCATTGTGCTACGGACAAGTGTCAGCTCAGGAAACTCGCTTTCCTCTGCAAAACCGCTGCCGTCCATGGGAGTCGGAGCCAGTCCCCCACCTATTAGCTTGCTGCCAATAAAGACCTTGAACTCATGAACATGGCCGCCACTGACAAAGCTCCAGATAATTTTTCCGCCACCCTCAACAAGGAGAGTTTTCACACCGATGCTGTCTAGGTAATCCAGCATCCTGCCAATATCAACCCGGT
>CAYYXJ010000212.1:0-4517 GCA_964475455.1 uncultured Clostridiaceae bacterium
AGAAAAGAAAGACCAATATATCCAACGACAATAGTTGGAAAACCACCAATGGAAGTTATGTCATGAATCCGGAGATAAAAAAGAAAAAAAGAAAGAAAGCAAGAACTGCTAAGAGGGAAAAACTTGAATAATATAAGCTGGGATATTAAGGTGCCTATATTCAGGAACAAAATCATTTTAAAACAACTGGGTTTAGCCCTGGGCATTCCCTTTGGACTGTTGCTTGCAATTATGCTGATTATGGAGGCCTATTACGGTGCAATATTAATTATAGCCTTGCTGGTGCTGACATTCATAATTGTAATGTTGGTTTTCAAAGGCACGTATGATTTGCATATTGAGATTTCGGATTATGGAATTAAATACCGTAATCAAAACAAGCAGGCTGACAGAGTTAGAAAAATGTCACTCATTACAGTGATATTCGGGATATTCGCAAAGTCACCTACTGCAGCGGGAGCAGGGCTGCTTTCTGCTGGTAGAATTGAAATGTCACTCAGGTGGGGAGATGTACGCAGGATAAAATTTTTGGACAGGGATAAAACAGTATATATAAAAGGTGGATTTTCGCAAAACATGGCTCTGTTTTGCACGGAAGATAATTATGAGCTTATAAAAAAAGTTGTTGCTGACCACTCAAAGTAAAAAAGCTTAGTACCAGGTTGCTATAAATCGACATAACAACTTATTTGAAATTAGTTCTGATATTCTCCCTAACCTCGGACGGAGTTTCACCGAAGTAGTCTTTGAACTGTTTGGTAAAGTTGGAGTAGTCAGAGTACCCTAAGGAGGTAGATATTTCATATATTGCTCTCTGCGTGGTAGAAATCATGATATGTGCCTTTTGAAGTCTTTCGGTCCGCACATACTTCATTGGAGAAACATTCATTATAGACTTAAAAACATAATGAAACCTGGTTTCTGACAAGGACATAATATCAGCCAGTGTTTTTCTTGATATACTTGTGCTCAGATTTTTACGTATATAATCCAACACACGTAAACTAGTATTTATTTTCAATATCATTTGCTCTATATTGTTTGTTTCCTTTGACCTATCAAGTATTTCGTTTAAAAGGGACAGGGCCAGACATTTAATCCTTATGGAGTTGTTAAAGGAAAAACTACAATCAATCATGCCTTTTACAAAATCATCAACCATATCGGATATTTGCAAATCGCCTGTACCCCTGATGATACGTGGCACTTCAAAGAAGGACAGTATATCCCTGGTGTTAAACACGGTATATTTAATATGAAGGCAATTCAGAAATCCTTGATTCTCAAAGAACATCCTGTGTTGTAATCCGGCGGGAACTACCAGCACCTCTCCGGCTTTAACCGTATAAGTATCTTCTTCAAATATTTCGCAGATATAATCTGAATCAAAAACACAGACAATAACTGTGTAGGGAAACATCCTCCACTCTGTTCGGTGAGGCTCAAACAGGCATTTTGATAATCCACTGATGTATTCATATGAAATTGTGTCAACTATTGACCGGTTTAAAGAACCTTTTTCTTTCATTGTCTTCCAATCCTTACTATTTTCAGTATAAAACGCCATTACTACAGTATATTAATACATTCTTAAGAAACAGAAAATGAAGTATAGTGATTATACACAAATCAACTGCATTTAGTAAAGAAACAGAGGAGACCAATATGATCAATGGTAAAGAGAACTTATATAAGGCAATTGAATTTAA
This sequence comes from uncultured Clostridiaceae bacterium, assembly GCA_964475455.1. Lineage (GTDB taxonomy): Bacteria > Bacillota > Clostridia > DUPQ01 > DUPQ01 > JAFGQE01. Next base: position 1,710 of record CAYYXJ010000212.1, read on the forward strand.
TGGACCGTCATGGCTTCCTGTGCACATAGATTTGAATTTTGACTGGTTGGAAGAAAAGGATCCTGTAAAACAAGAAACGATAAAAGAATTGATGTGCAATATTAAGGCAGATATGGTGGTCCGCGGTTATCATTCTCCTGCGGAGAAGAATGTAAATGTAGATAATAATGTTCGGACATGGAAAGATGAATGGGATGTAGGTTGGGTCGATGATGGTAGGGGCGCCCGAGCCATGATTCATCCGTTGGAAGCCGGATATCATTTACTTGATTCATATAAAATGCCTGGAGCGGGTAATAAAGAGTGGTTTGAAACTGCCAGAAAATGGTTTTTGGATAATAGTGATAAATTCTGTGTCGGAACTGTTTGGTTTACTCTATTTGAAAGATTATGGATGCTGAGAGGTTTCAACAATATGCTCATGGATCCTTACATTGATGAAAAGAATTTTTTCAATTTACAGGAAAAGGTTATGGAATTCAATTTGAAACAGATTGATGTTTGGGCGGATATAGATATTGATGCAGTATACTTTTCGGATGACTGGGGGAGTCAGAGATCCTTGCTAATAAATCCGGATGACTGGAGAAAATTCTATAAACCGACTTATAAAAGAATGTTTAAAAAAATTCAGGACAATGGCATGAAAGTATTTATGCATTTGTGTGGCAATGTAACTGAGATTATTCCGGACTTGATTGAGATTGGTTTAAATGTGTTAAATCCGGTGCAGCCCCAGGCAATAGACATAAAGGAATTGTCGAGGAACTTTGGTGGGGAACTATGTTTCTATGGGGGAATAGATGTTCAGGGGACAATGATTCATGGAAACCGGGATGATATTAGAAAAGAAATAGATCAGCTTGTAAATTTATTTGGTAAATTCAATGGGGGATATATTTGCTCAACCAGCCATACAATAATGCCCGAAACACCTCTTGATAATGTGATTGCCATGTTCAAGGCTATTAAAGAATATCAATAAAACCATTTTTTGAAACTCATATGGAACAATAACGCATCAGATGTATTATTAGATTTGAGTAAGAAGGGTAAAAATAGGTATGAAAAAAGAAAGAACTATTATTAAAACTGTAGTTTTAGCAGCAGCAATTGTATTGGTTCTGACATCATGCAGTAACAGTGTGATTAATCTTACCATGCCGGATGGAACAAATGTATCAATTAAAACCAGGGGCCTGACTAAAGACCAGATAGAGATTCTAAAGGAAGTGGAAAAAGGGGAAGAAAATACTGTTGAACTGCTTAGAAGCGGACTATTCACTCTGGAAGAATTGTACTCACTAGGATTAGATTTGCCCAGTAAATTCCCGAATATTAACTTTGGAGATGGAATTTCTGATGGATACCCTGACAAAAATGCGCCCGGAGCAGGCAACTGATTTATCTTAATCAGTGAATAACAAGTAAGCAAAAAAGAAAATTTTACGCCCGGTCTCTTAGTGTGTGTTAGAATTACATGGTAAATTAAAAATTCTAATATTTTTAAGGGGATACTTTTGTGAAGGAAAAAAGCAAAATATACGACTATCATGTTCATACACAGTATGCATATTGCTCACAAAATGACATGCTTCCTGAAACCACCATCAAGATTGCGCAGGATAATGGATATGCAATTTGTCTTACAGAACATGCAGGACAACTTTATGTAACCAGCGAAGAATATTGGAGTGCAAAATTCATTAATACTCCGAATCTTATATATAACAATGATACCAATAGAATGGATGAGTATATTAGTTATATAAAACAATTCAAAGATAAAGATGTTCTAATTGGACTTGAATTAGATGTCAATTGCAAAGGGGAAGTTGCCCTTAGAGATAATCATTCGAAAGCCTTTGATATATTTTTAGGGGCAATACATAATATTCCGGAAAGTTTCAATGATATTGATAAAGGGTTTTTATGGAATGTAGATGTGTATTGTGAATATAAGGTGGACATCCTGGCGCACCCTTTTAGAATTTATAAAAAAAAGAATCTGCCACGACCCAGGCATCTGTATAAACGGGTAGCAAAATCTCTAAGCAACCACGGTGTTGCCGCAGAAATAAATTTCCATACCAATGAGCCTGACATTGAGTTTTTCAAAACATGTGTTGAAAATGGAGTTAAAATAGCTTTTGGAAGCGATTCTCATAGACTGTCGGAAGTCTGTTCATTTGAAAATAACATTAAAATGTTGAATGAAATATATGATGGGAATATGGAAGATGTTCTTTTGGATTTTAAGGCTCAGGTAAAATTATGATTAAATTTGGTGTTTTTACAGATGTACATTATGCTAAAGGAGTAATAGCCGGTAACAGAATATGTGATTTGTCGTTGAATAAGTTACAAAGTATTGTTCATGACTTTAATAGTAAAAAACTGGATTTTTGTGTGTGCCTGGGTGATACAATAAATTCAGTAAGGGACTTTGAAATAGATAAGTCAAACATAGAAGCTGTTTCAAATGAATTTAAAAACTTAGAAATGCCATATCATATAGTACTGGGGAATCACGACCTGGAGGCAATGTCTAAATCTGAATTTTTTGAAATTTGGGATGGAGAACAAAAGACCTCATACTATGCATTTGTTTTAGAGGACAGCAAGTTTTTTGTGTTGGATGCAAATTATTTATCTGATGATACTGATTATTGCAATGGGAATTACCATTGGACAGACCCAAATATTTGCAGCAATCAAATTTCATGGCTTGAGAATGAATTGGGAAACAGTAATGAGAGTAATATATTTATTTTCATCCACCAAAATTTAGACCATAGAACACATGAA
>CAYYXJ010000213.1:0-4449 GCA_964475455.1 uncultured Clostridiaceae bacterium
GGGTTTTCCTATGAAATATGCTTCCCTGCCTGATGCAATTTCTATTGGTGCTATTAAAGCGCCTGTTGCAGGCATTATGCCTTTTTCTGTTGGTCCGGTTTTATCGGGGTTTGTTCCTATAAGCTTTGCCCCTTTATGGACAAGTTGGACCGCTTTTTCAATTTTCTCAAAACCATAGCTTCTGGTTTCTCCTACTATTACATATTCCGGAGAAACGTCATTCATGGTGAGTCCCACATCGTAAATCGCATTGATAAGTCCCGCTTCGCCTATAACATATACACTGCAGCCCGGACTCTGCCACGCTACAAATGAAGCCGTAGCCAAAGCGCTTGTATAGAAATGCTCTTCTCCTACTTCAATTCCAAGTCTGGAAAGTTTCTGCGAGAGTTCCTTTGGCGACCTTTCACTACTGTTAGTTAAGAACAGAAACTCTTTGTTTTCTGCCTTAAGCCAGTCCACGAATTTTTTTGCACCGTCAAGAAGATGGTTACCATGGTATATCACACCATCCATGTCACATATGAATCCTCTTTTGTTTTTTAATATATCCAAGGTATTACCTCCTGTTTTTTCCACTATAATCATATCATTTTCCCTGCTTATTAACAGCCTGCATATCTTTCATCCTTTTTTTCATAAGATATATAAAAATATTAGTTATAAATATCTTAGGCATAGTCATCAGCATCAACGGACCGGGGAATTCTTCTCCTTTTACAAGTTGTTTTGAAAGCTGAAGTCTAAGTCGGTCTATTCTGTGATTTTCCGGCAGAAATCCTCTCATTATTGACTTATGGGTTTTCATGATCTTCTTTATAAAGGCATCACATGAATACTCTTTTATTCTGTCAATTTCAAATGTTTCAGCAGCTATTTCTGCCGCAGCAATTACTGCATTTTCAGGGTTCAAGCTCTCATGTGTGTATTCCCTCAAGTTTTTCAGAAGTCTTTTTATCAGTAATCTATTGATTTCCTTTTCTCTTCTGCCATTGCCCACCTGGTCAAAAATATATCTCATTTCATCATGTGTAAGTGGGTACGAGTATTTTTCCCTCATTGAATCTTTCAAAAAGTATGTTTTTCCATAGTTTTTACCAAATGTTTTCATTGCATCAAGATACCCTAGCCGAAGATTTATTCTGGCTTGTTTAGCATCAAAGTCTAAGAGTTTACCCAGCTCAGAAGTGTTTTTTATGTAAATTATATTTGCATCACTTTTTTTAACCCGTTGCTTTATTCCAATTCCACCGGTCATATCAACTGCAATAATATTTTTATGCCCCCGGTCAATCAGAGTATTAATCGGTAGATTGTCATGGGCACCACCATCCAGATATGGCTTACCCTCAATTTCAATCTTCTCAAATATGGGCAGTGCTGCACTCGCCAAAAGATAGTCCACCACATGTCCTTTTGGCATATCCCTGACACTCATATATATTGGTTTTAATTTTAAAATCGATACAGTAGAGACGATGAGTTCTATTTTACTATTTCGTATTTTATCTTCGTCTATCATCTCGGTTAGCATTTTTCTAAGCGGTGTTATATCAAGCCCTCTTCTTTTCGCTATATCTTTGGCTTGTTCAATAACGCTGTCATACTTTTCCTGAAAGGTCATTTGTTTTTCTATTGGCTTGTACTTGACCATATAAGACATATCAAGATGTGTCCAAAGGCGTTTAGTTTTTTCAAACTCGTCTATAGCTATAGCTGCACCATTAATTGCACCGATTGATGTTCCGGCTACAGCAGTTATCTCAACCCCCAATTCTCTGAGTGCTTTCCATACACCAATCTGATATGAACCTTTTTGCTAGGGCCAGGCATATGATTCTAACTCTATTCACGTTGATGCCCAGGCTCGTATTTTTCTGTAGTCAAATCAATTATCTCCCTGCCCTATTATACAATATCATTCCTCTTAAAAACACATCAGCCATCACATTTTACAGTGATGGCTGAGTGTAATATATATTACCAGTGTCTTCAAACACCGGGAAATAAACAATTTCTTTTTGTATTTATAATAATAACAAAAACTGTATAAAACTCAAGCTGAATTATTCTTATTTTCTCCAGAATGTTTCACAGTTTTTCTTTTCAATGACATTATAATCAATTATTCTTTTCAAGAGACCATAATCAACTGGATCATCCCACTTTATTTGTATAAGCATTTTTGTGTGCTTATACCCGGCTTTTATTATTTCACCTGAGAAGTGTTCTATGCCTGCAAGCTCGGGGCTTATGTTCAGATGATTTTTTGCGATATTAAAGGCAATGATAAATGTCCCATGATCAGTAAACATTGGTTGATTCCATGCTATCCTTTTTTCGAATCCCGGATATTCATCTGCTACCCACTGCAGTATTTCAACTACCCTCTGCCTTTGTTCCGGGTTTTCTATTTTTGCAATATATTCCTTGAAGGTTTCCATAATCTCTCCATTCTACAATCTAATGGACTGTAATTTTTTTATATAATATTTATATTTTTCCCAGGAAACCTCAGGTGAAACCATATCATCCAGAGCCGGTATGAAACCACCTTCCTGTATCAGCGGCATTAACTTTTCAATTTCCCTGTCGATTGCATCTGTACCTAAGGTAAGACATCTATGCGGAATACCCCCACTCATTTTCAGTTCCCTTCCATATTTATTTCTTAATACATTAGGATCCATATTTTCAGAGCATCGTTCCACCGGCCACAAACAATTAATTCCATGGTCTATAAGCATAGGAATCATCACATCAATGTCACCCGCTGTCCATATACAGATGTTTTCAATGTTATTTTTCTTTGCGGTACCTACCAAAATATCCTGATACGGTAACCAGAATTCTCTATATGTATCCGGAGATAAATGAGGGTTGTTGTTATATGCTAAATCTTCCATTAGAACCAGAATGTCAATTTTTACCTTTGATAAAAACGGTTCTATCATAGCAATTGTAAACTCTGTCCAAAATGAAAACATTTCATGTATCAAATCAGGCTGGTCATAAAATGCCAGCAGAAAGTTTTCCATTCCCATCAGGTAAAACCCGAGTCTGAAAAAATGCGGGAATATTTCAAGTTTTATAGGATCCCCTGATGAATTGAGACTTTCAACAATTTCATCAAAACCGGCCGGGACTCTTTGAGTCATTGTGTTCTCATAACGGTATTTTAACTTTCGCCAGTCATCCATAGTTTTTACCTGATGGTCAATGTAGCCATAATACATTGAAGGTGCAATTTTCATCTTTTTTACAGTAGCACCATATGTTGTATCAATTTCTATTATGCATTCGTTATCTTCATAAAGAATCTGATGATCAAAACGCGGTCTGGGGCCAAGATATGCAGGCACTTTAATTAAACGAGACATGCCTAGAATATCTTCAACGGACTTGTCATCAGGCAACCCTTCTTTGTGCCACCTTTCCAATGCTGTTTTTTCATATGGTTCAAAGGCGATAACAGGTAACCTGTCCACAGGCTGGTAACTCATTATTCTTGAAAATCTTTCACGGGCATCCATTTCTACCTCAACTTTCATACTGTCATAATATTTTCAGAAGCCTTTTTCATTTACGGCCATAAGTGTGTTTTCAATTGTATCATTTTCCATGGCATTATCAGCCCTGTATGTTGCAAAATGTCCATTTATTGATTCCTCTATACTTGTACATGAATCTGAATGTGGTTTCTTGGATATAAAATTGATGAAATCTACAGCCAGACGATAGTCTTCTCCTCCATGGCCACCAAATGCACCTGTTGTATCGCCTAATTCACCAAGTTTAACTACAGCTTCATTATATTCACATCCGGGAGACGGATTTATTGTCCGTATGGTAAATTTCTCGTCTTCCATTGCCCCGAATATCTCACCCAGAGTCCCCACAATATGAATTGCCCTTCGACCTGTTGAAGCTCCCCCGATCATATTATGAGTAGCTGTTGACCCATTTTCGAACTCCATTAAAACCGACTGGTGGTCTACTATAGTATTGTCACATTTATATATGCACTTACCATATATATTGTCAGTTTTCAATGAATGTATCTTTTCATCAATTAATGCTTCATATCCATCTTCAAAGCAATCCCAGACATAGAAACTCCATCGGTCAGGGTGGTCTATATAATGCTTTTTAGCTGAGTAAATGCAGCTCTCTTCTATATCGCAGTCAACCATGCATCTTTTACCGGCCTCTTCCGGTGCATTTCCCTGCATATTTCGGCGACATCCGGACAGCATATCGGAACCATCCGGACACCTTGTCAGTTTGATTTAAAAACTGGTACCCTTTCATAAGATGAATTGAAAGGGGCCTTACGATAAGGAGGACAGAGTGCGTAAAGCAAGAGAGATTTTACGATTGAAAAATGAGTTCGATTATCCACTTCACCTTTGCAGCGGATCGCTGTGAAATCTCCTGTGTCTTCAGTAT
>CAYYXJ010000214.1:0-4382 GCA_964475455.1 uncultured Clostridiaceae bacterium
ATTCCAATTTTGGGCTTTGCATTCCAAAATACGATAATTGAAAAACAGTATAAGACTATTTACTTATTTATAACCCCTAAAATTATGCAAAGTGAAGACTTTACTGATTTGAAGGATGCTACTCAGGAGGCATTAAAAGAAGTTGAATCGAAAAAGGAATCAGGCGACATCTCTTCCAAGCTGTCACCTGATTTTCCAAAATAATGATTAAACTATGAAGATACTTATAACCATCCCGGTTTTTAATGAGGTAAGGTATGTAGAAAAAGTCATTGATAAAACATGTATATATGCGGATAATATACTCATTATCGATGACGGCAGTACAGATGGAACATCAGATATTCTTTCAAAAAAAGAAGGATTTACGTTACTAACGCACCCTGTTAATATGGGTTATGGGCGGAATATTATTGCCGCATTTGAATACGCTATCGATAAGGATTATGATTGGTTGATAACTATGGATTGTGACTTGCAGCATGAACCATCCTGCCTCCCGATATTTTATGATAATATTGCCAGGGGATCTGCAGATATATATAGCGGCTCCAGATATTTCAATTCTTTTGATAAGGAAAACGGTACACCCCCTACAGACCGGTTATTAATCAATAGGAAAATCACCAGTGTATTAAATGAGAATCTCGGATTAAACCTCACCGATTCATTTTGTGGCTTTAAAGCACATAATGTCAACAGCCTAAAGAAATTGACATTTACAGAAAACGGGTATGGATTCCCCCTGGAATTCATAATTCGGGCAGTTCGAATGAACCTGGTTATTCATGAAGTACCCGTTCCTCTCATATATGTCGATCCTAATCGTTGTTTTGGAGGCACACTGGACGATCCTGATGTGAGGATGGGGTATTACATGAAAATAATAGAAAGGGAACTCAGCATCAATGCCTGTAGAAATTCTTAGCAATTTGGCAGTGCCCCGTGAAGAGAATATAATCTTTGTCAGCCCCGACTTGAAAGAATGGAATTCTAGAACTGATAGCAACATTAAAGAATTAAAAAATATAAAAAACCGTTTAGAAGCTAAAAATGAACTGCTTTATTCAGCCGCTGCTTATACAAAGAAGCTGATCGGATATAGTGACATAAATTATAATTCAGATGTAATTGTTACCGGCCATCAGGCAATATGGCATCATTGCGGGATATGGTCAAAGAGTGTTATGGCTGATAAATTTGCCCGTTGTCGGCAGGGGTGTTGTTTGTTTCTGGTGCTTGATCATGATATATGCAATACAGAACTGGTAATACCTGCTCATGCGAGTTCTCTTGATTTAACCTTACACAAGTATTCTGCCGAAATCTGTGATAAACCGGTGCCCCTGGAATGCAGGCATGTAAATAATGATATCATTAATTTAATCTATGGACTTATAGAAAATTGTTCGGGATACTTCTGTGGCCACATCTGGAATAAACACCTGAAACACATCAAGGACACAATCCCTGCCATGGTAGTAATTTCTGACATCATAATATTCCTACAAGCCATACTTAACTTAGAGTTGGGTTTGAATAAATTTCTGTATTTACCTGTTTCGTACTTGTCTCATAGCAATGCTTTTAATGACTTTTTATCGCGTATAATTGAAGATGCATACAAGTTTGTCAAAATATATAATGAATCTATCAGGAACCAGATAAACACTTTAAATATAAAGTCTCACGAAACACTTAAATTACTTGAAGTATGCATAAATCCTAAAAGGATAGAACTGCCCTTCTGGTTTATTTCTAAGTCAGGACAAAGATTTTCATTATATGTTATGAATAATTCTGATTATAATTTTACATTATTTGCCGGTAATGAAAAACTGGCTCAATTTAAAACAAGCTCATCATATTCAATTCATCAACAGGTATTACCTATCATTAAAGCAAACAAGTTTCGTATTCGTCCCAAGGCGATATCGCTGAGCCTGTTTTGTCGCATTTATTTGTCAGACTGGTTCATTCACGGGATTGGAGGTGCGAGATATGAAATTATTACAGATTATATTCTTGAGAAATATTATAAATCACGTTTGTCATTTGGGATTACAACCGCCACGATGACATTGCCATTGAACAACTCTTTGAATGAAAACGACAAAATAGATTCACTTAAACAGTTTAGAAGGATGGTTATATATAGCCCTGAAAAATTCATATCACCCGAAGAACTCAAAGATCAAAACCTGCAATCCTTAATCGAGCAAAAAAAGGATTATATCAAAACAAGCAGGGATATTAATATGACAACCAGCCTTAGATATTCTGCCTGGCAATCGATCAAGGAAATAAACCATCTTCTTAGAAAAAAGGTAAACAATTTATCCAAAGATCTTCAAAAAGAAATAAATGCTTCCGAAAAATTAATAAAGAATCAAAAGTCTTACAAAAGCCGTGAGTATTTTTATGGCTTGTTTGATGAATATAGATTGCGGCATCTCTCCGATAGTATCTTACCTCGTAATTTTTGAGTTGTCTGCTTATTATCATTCCCAGTTTGAGCTGAAAATCCTTTTCATTTTCCACATAACGGCATTATTTCTGGGATTAATTTCAAATACTCCGGCATCAATATCCCTGGGAACTGAATGGAAGTCCGGCCAGATCTTATCAAAACAATCTATCGACGTTACCGAATTGCCGGCAAATACTGCCAGGTATTTTTGGGGATTTAAAGGATTTTTATATATCATCACAAAGCCTATGTTCTCACCGGAATATTTCCTGCCGTCAGCAATGACATGTTGACCAGTAATTCTTAAAGGCAACGAGTCTCTAATACTGGCAAGTACTTTATTGGTATCTTCATTCCCAAACAAAACAATATTATTATTTTCAATATCTTCTTTAAGGATCTCATTATCAGGTATAATCTTAAAGGACACTTTTCTCATCCAGTCAGGATTTGCAAATGATTCTGCGCATAACTTCGACGCTTCAATATATTGTTGATTTTTAGTATTTGTTCCATAAACGAGCACACAACTATTACTATAAATTTCCCATAATGGCCCTGAGATGTTAATGTTTTTGTAAATACCTGAATTAGGGACTTCCTTCAGGAAATATCCATTTTTACAGAAACCTTTAAAGAGTTCTTGCCCGTTTTCAAGAATCCTGATGCTTTGTGATACATCAACAGGACACTCTGTTAGCCGAACTTTATAACTCAATACATTTTCGGTATTAATAGTAATTGTCTGATCTTTTACTACAGCATCAATTTTCGCAATCCTTCCAAATTCTTCAAGATTGATTATATCCAGCCAGTAACTTCTTCCCGGAACCTTTGTACGATACGACACTTTTTGGGGACGATTTGTTCTTTTATGAGTGAGTAACCATAGTTCTATTTCAGTCCAGTCGATACTGAAACTATGACCCATTTCAGGATATTCTGTATAACACCATTGAGATAGCCCTGACTTTTCTGCTGTATTGTATGCCCTTTTTGAATATTCAGGAGGTAATACCCTGTCATATTGACCGGTATTAATCCAGAATGGAACGTGATTAGCGTTTTCAACAGCATATAAACTGTCACATCGACCGCATACAGGGACACAGGCCGCCCAGAAATGTGGATATTTCAATCCCAGCCTGAAAGTTCCTGCGCCTCCCATACTAAAACCGCTTAGATAAATTCTATCTTCATCTATTGATACGATCTTTTGTATAAATTCAATACATTCAAATATATCCTTCTCTCCCAAACCTGTATACCACAAAGACCCCCGCCCGTATGGACCAATCTGCACTATTGATTTGATATTCGGCGCAAGGATCGGTCCATCACCCAATCCATGCAGCGTTACAAGTAGAGGCCATTTCTTGCCGGGAGTGTAGTTCTCAGGCAACTTCATCAGCATCGGCTGTTGGCTTCCATCAATATTGCTCTTGTATCTCAGGGAAAGTGCCCTTCCTTTAGGTAATTCAGGTAATCGTAACTGTGTATTCTGAATGGAACGCGGATTTTTGCTGACGAAATTGCAAAATCCATCATTATTAAAAATGGTTAAAATAATTACGTTGGCCAACAATAATTTCGATTTGTTAATACGATAAGTATGCATATCTTTCCTTTATAAGTAGCATGTCGAAATATCTTCATGGATATCGCTCAATTTTACTGCTGCCGGTAATATTGCAATTTTCTGGGCACCCATTTTAAGGATAATATCCATCTTTATCTGATCACTAGATAAGCATGAAAAGATTATGTTGCCAGGCAACAATATTCTGGCTTCTTGTATCGTCTTGGAAATAAACTCATGAGCGACATTCAGATAATTATCATGAACAAAAAAATCTAGATAACCGTTATGTTCCTGTGGACCTGGAGGGTTTTGAAGAACATAGGAAATACC
>CAYYXJ010000215.1:0-4374 GCA_964475455.1 uncultured Clostridiaceae bacterium
CATCTGCCAGTAGGATTTTAAGGCAGTATTGAAAAAATTGCAATTATTAATTGCCGAAAGTGCAACGGCCATAATAATGATTAAATACTTATCCGGATTATAAATCCGGATATCATTAAAATCCGCTTAATTGACTTAATATTTTTCAGAATATAGTATCAGTTTATCAGCATTACCGGAGAAACAATGAAATCCAATAAAAAAAGAAAAAGTTTAAAATTTTCAATCACATCAATTATTTTTGCTTTTTTTCTGCTCTTTGTAATGGCAGGCAGCAACGGAGTCAAAAACCATCTTAACAGATTATTTTTTGATAATGTTATATCAGAGTATTACAGACAGATTGAAACCATACTTCCGAATTATTTCAATTATCTGCAGAATACAGCATTCTGGATAGAAGCGGGAGATTTCCCGGATCTCTCGGAAAGTAAAGCCAGCCGCAGCCTCCTGAAACACGGAGTGCTGCTGACACTTCCCGGAGTTGCCGCAGTCAACTACAGAAAAGGGGAGACAGTTGATATTTTTACACTCAAAAAAAATCAGGTTGTGTTAACTGAAAAAAAATATAAAAAAAACTACAGACAAAGATATCTTCTTGAACTGAAAAATATCTCTGAAAACGCCAGCAGCTATTATGAAAAAATATATATAACTGATATTTATAATCTTGAGACTGTGGGTGAACAGGGATATTCAATTATCATTGATCTAAAATCAACACCTCCAATATCTGTATCTCTTGATATTTCCTTATCCGGTTTTGCCGATTTCTATCAGAATATGTTCAGCAGCAGTGCAGTCTTTTTTTCATATCTGAATAAAAATGAACTTGTTACTTTTCCGCTGAACAGAACTGCTTTAAATAATCTTCCAAATGATTCAGAACAGAAAAGCAATACAGACTTCAGCTACTACAAAGAGATGATAAACACCGTTTTAATGAAATTTGAAGATAATCAGGATAAAAGATCGCATTATATAAAATATGATAATAAATTCTGGCTGGTTGTTCCATTCAGACTTAATAACTACGGTGGCACAATAGGATTTATTATACCGGAGTCTGAACTGTTTTTCAGCCAATACAACAGCCTTTATATTATAACATCTATTCCGTTTTTTCTGATGTTTATTTTTATTACTTCGTTTTATTTTATAAGCAGGTACAGGGAAAAGACTAAGTGGACAGAAGAAGAGAAAATACTTCATCTTATCGAAAAAGGTGAAAGCAAAAAACTTGAATTCAAATCATCTTTGAGATGGGACTACAGGGAAAATCGTATAAATAAAAATCTGGAAGATGTAATAATGAAGACAATTGCAGCATTCGGAAACGCCTACGGGGGAACCCTTCTTATCGGAGTTGATGATGACGGAGCAGTCCTGGGATTAATAAATGACTATGGGACGCTTAAACATCCGGATAAAGACGGGTTTGAACAGCACCTCAGAAATATAATTTCCGCCATGTACGGGACATTTTCAATAAAACATATTGATATAGATTTTATTTCTCTAAAAGATAAGGAAATCTGCAGGATATCAGTATCAAAAAGTCCTTCGCCGATATTCACTATAACTAAAAATACATCGGGAAACACGGTTGAACAGTTTTATATTAGAGACGGGAACCTTTCAAGAAGAATAGAATCACTTAATGAGATACTGAAATACTGCAGCAAAAGATGTGAGAAAAAATAATCTGTGCTTCTGTTTAATAAAAAGTAAAAAGGCAGGAGTAATTTTCAGACCTCTTACAGCCTGAGTCCTCCTGCCTCAGTACGATATCCTTTTCAGGCGGCAGAAGAGAATATGCTTTTACGTGCAGATTTAAGGACCTTTTTACGGTCAATGACACCAAGCCAAGTGAATGAATCAATATCAGAGATAACAGGAATCTGTTCAAGATGGAGCTGATCCATGAGAGCAACTGCATCTGCTAATGAACCTTCTTTAACAGCATAATGTTTAATCTTTTTTATAAAATCCTCTGCAACAAGCCAGTCCCATGTTGATGAATCAAAAAAGACAGATTTTAAATCTTTAAATGTTATAATACCTTTGAAACAGTTACTGCTGTCTGTAACAGAAACAAAAGATGCATCTGATTCTGTAAAAACACTAATAACATCACGTATAGTATCTTTTTCATTGACAGATAAAGAGTCTTTGTCTATACAGTCTTTAATTTTCCAGTCAGCAATAACATCATCCACAGTGATATTCCGGCCTGCTTCTCCTGCCTTTTTAACGGCAAGTTTCACCATTAAAGGCCCGATAAGCTGAACTATCAATGTTGTGGTGGTAACACCGGAAACAATTACATCTCCAAGAGAAAATCCTTCTGTAACAAGTATTTCATTCAGACTGTTGCCGGCCATTATGGAAAGCCCTATCGCTACTCCGCCCTGAGAAAACAAAGTCATGCCGATATTTTTCTTAACAACAGGCTTGGCCTTTGAAAGCGCAGCTCCTGAAAGAGCACCCAGATATTTACCGGCACTTCGCATAACTACATATGCCGCTATAATCAGCCAGAGCCAGACAGGCATAGAAGCAATATTTATTCTTGCGCCGACAAGAACAAAAAACAGTATATAAATCGGAGTTGATATTCCCTTAATAGTATCAATAACATCTTTACTTCTTTCCGGTATCATATTAACAACAGCAACACCTGCAAACATCGCAGCAAGTATGATATCAAGTCCTAGAAGAACGCACATTCCGATGCATATCAAAAGAAGCCCGAAACTTAATACAAATACAGTATCTCTGCTTCTGACTTTTTTTATTGTCCAGCAGATCATCATCCCGGTAAGCACCCCCGTTCCTATAGAGAAAAAAAGGTCGATAAATACAGAAGAAAGTTCTTTCAGGATATCTGCATTTTCACCTGTCAAAAGACTTGAGATGCTGGTCCCAAGTCCATAAAGAAACATCGCAAGAGCATCATCAAGGGCAACAATTGCAATTACAGTAGTAGTAAGTATTCCTGCAGACCTGTATTCCCAGAGAACATTAATAGTTGCAGCAGGGTCTGTTGCAGAGGCGATAGCCCCGAAAACAAGTCCTCCGGCAAGCGATACAAGTAAATTACCTGTAACCCAGTACAGACATGCAGTTACTGCTGTACCGACCAGAAGAAATGCAAAAATACCCTCTCCGAGGAGAATAAGTGAAAACTGTTTTCCATATTTTTTCATATCTGCGAATTTTATCTCAGCTCCGACAAGGAAACCAATAATACCAAGTGCAAAGTAATTAAAAGAAACAAGATGGTTTATATGCACGGTTGATATTAAACGGAAACCGCTTTGTCCGATAATTATTCCCATTGCAATATAACCGAGGACCTGAGGTATCCTGATCTTTTTAAATAAAAGAGCGCTTAAAATACCTCCGAAAATCGCAAACCCGAACAGAAACAAAAGTCCTGTATCAAGATCAAGCATATTCACCCCCATCCATAAAAACAGAAAGTATTTCCTCTTTTGTATCTGATTCAAGAAGTCTTTCTCTTACCCCTTCCTTTTTAAGGAACGATGAAACAAGGGCAAGCACTTTTATATATTCTGTATGAAGATTTCTCCCTGCAAGAATCATGACTATGATTTTTACAGGTTTATCATCTATTGACTGATAATCCCTGACAGGTTTTTTTGCAACTCCTACAGCAAGTGAAATATCCTTTACACCGTTCAGCCGGCAGTGCGGAATAGCAATTGAAAGCCCTATTCCTGTACTCATGATTTCTTCACGGTCAAAAATCGCATTTGCAATTTCAGACCTGCTGTTAACTCCAGGGACATCAACAAGCATATCAATCATTTTGTTAAGGACATCAGCTTTTAATTCCTCTTCAAGCACAGCAACACGTGAAGATTTTATGAGAGGCTTAAGCGAATAATAAGTTGAGGCATCTTTTTTAATACGGGGAGACAGCTTGATGTTAAGCCATTCCTCAATTTCCGAAGATTTGAACCTCCAGCTTGTACCGATTTTTCCGCCGGGAAGTTCTCCCTTCCCGGCCCATTCTGCAACAGTTCTCTCAGAAATCCTGAGGAACTCGGCCACTTCTTCCAGCGTCATTATCTTTTCCATGCAGTTAATATACCTCAAACTGCATCAAACTGCAATATAATACTTTATAATACTTTAATTATCTTCATAATACTTATATTTTTACTATAATACGTTATAAAGCAGTTAAATTGCACAAAAAAGACTTATTCAGTCGATATATCATTAATATACAGGAAAAGAGAACTCTTGCTTTTAGCATAAAGATCTGTATGCATATTAACAAAATCCATAAAAAAACAGGTATCAGATTATTACCTGATACCTGCAGTTGTACATTTTCTACTT
>CAYYXJ010000216.1:0-4345 GCA_964475455.1 uncultured Clostridiaceae bacterium
TATAACCGTCCTTTTCTTCTGACGATCTTGCAGCTTGCGCTGCGTTTCTTCACCGATGCTCTTATCTTCATAATTTTTGTTATTTATACCTGAATGATATTCTGCCTTTTGTCAGATCATAAGGTGACATCTCCACCTTTACCCTGTCTCCCGGCAGGAGTTTTATATAATGCATTCTCATTTTCCCTGAAATATGAGCTGTAATAATGTGCCCATTTTCAAGTTCAACCCTGAACATTGCGTTCGACAATGCTTCGGTTATGACTCCATCCTGTTCAATAGACGGTTGTTTAGCCATATTTAAAATTTTTTAATTTAATATCTCCTCAATATAACTGAAAGTTGACAGTATGTCAGCTTTATCCTGATCAACAGCAACAGCCAGTTCAAAATGAGCAGATGGCATATTATCGGCAGTCCGTATTGTCCAGCCGTCATTTTCCTGAAAAATATGTCGTTTCCCCATATTTATCATTGGTTCAATACAAAAAACCATTCCTTTTTGCAGTTTAACACCGGTTCCTCTTCTGCCATAATTGGGGACTTCAGGTTCCTCATGCAGTCTTTTCCCGATGCCGTGTCCAACAAGCTCTCTTACTACACTGTATCCTTCTCCTTCACAAAATGTTTGTATCGCGTAACCGATATCTCCAATTCTATTTCCCGGAACAACTTTTTCTATTCCAAGGAAAAGTGATTGTTTCGTGATCTCAAGTAACTTTCTGACTGCTTCGCTTATTTCTCCAACCTGGAAACTGTAAGCGCTATCTCCATAATACCCATTCAGGATCACCCCGCAATCAACTGAAACAATATCTCCATCCTGCAATTCATACCCGGAAGGAATGCCATGAACGATCTGAGAGTTCACAGATGTACAGAGTGTATTCGGGTATCCTCTGTAACCAAGGAATCCGGGTTTGCCCCTGTTATCCCTGATAAACTCCTCAGCTATACGATCCAGCTTTTCTGTTGTAACCCCTTCCTTAATATACCTTGCAACTTCTGCAAGTGTTCTGGAGACCAGCAGATTGCTTAATCTCAGTTTTTCAATTTCTTCCGTTGTTTTTATACTGATCATCAAAGAACGCTATAAGACAGACTACATGGCAATGCCACCCGTTCTGCCTTTTATCCGGCCGGACTTCATTAGTCCGTCATAATGTCTCATTAACAAATAACTTTCTATTTGCTGGAGTGTATCAAGAATTACCCCAACAAGAATTAAAAGAGAAGTACCGCCATAAAACTGTGCAAACTGGTTGTTCACTCCTGCGATCATGGCAAATGCAGGCATAATTGCCACAAATGCAAGAAAGAATGAACCGGGCAAAGTGATACGCGACATAATCGAATCGAGAAATTCAACGGTTTTTCTTCCTGGTTTAATACCGGGAATAAAACCACCGTTCTTTTTCATATCTTCGGCCATTTGCACCGGGTTTACAGTTACTGCTGTATAAAAATACGTAAATAATATGATAAGTACTGCAAAAACGAAGTTATACCAGAATCCCTGCATATTGGAAAACGCAGCCGCGAATCCGGTTAACGTTTCAGAATCAGCAAAACCTGCAACCGTAATTGGAATAAACATGAGTGCCTGAGCGAAAATGATCGGCATAACTCCGGCAGCATTAACCTTCAGGGGTATATATTGTCTTACACCACCGTACTGTTTGTTTCCCACAATACGTTTGGCATATTGTACCGGTATTCGCCTGGTGCCCTGCACAAGCAGTATGGTTCCCATAAAGACAAAGAACAGAAAAACAACTTCCACAAGAAATGCTACCAATCCGCCTCCCTGCTGATCAAGTCTTGATCCGAATTCTGCAATTAACGCAAATGGAAGCCTGGCAATAATACCAATCATAATAATCAGGGATATTCCGTTCCCTATCCCTTTATCAGTGATCCTTTCACCCAGCCACATGACAAACATCGTACCGGCAGTCAGTATAATAACAGAGGCCACATTTGAAAATCCGGGAGTAAATGCATCGGGAGCCTGGGCTTTCAGGTTGGCAAGGTAACTGGGTCCCTGGAGCAACAATATACCTAAAGTAAGATACCTTGTTATCTGGTTCATCTTCCTCCGTCCGCTCTCACCTTCTTTCTGAAGTTTCTGAAAATAAGGAACAGCAATACCCAGTAACTGGATGACGATGGAAGCTGAAATATAAGGCATTATTCCCAGGGCAAAAACGGAGGCGTTTGAGAAAGCCCCTCCGCTGAAAATATCAAGAAGTCCCATAATTCCTCCGGCAGTCTGGGTTTTAAGTCCTTCCAGCGCTTCAGGATCAATGCCGGGCAAAACTACCTGTGCTCCGAGACGATATATTAAAAGCAGTAAAAGAGTATAAAGGATCCTGTCTTTAAGTTCCTCTATCTTAAAAATGTTCTTAATAGTTTCTATCAATGCTTTCATTCTGCTTTGTCAGTTAAGCAGGTTGTTATACCTGCATGATATTTATACAATCTCTGCATTCCCATCCAGGGATTCGATAATTTCCTTGGCTTTCTTTGAGAATGCGTGAGCCTTAACATTTAGTTTCATGGTCAGGTTGCCGTTTCCAAGAATTTTCACAAGTGAGTTTCTTGATATCAGCCCTGCGTCAATAAGTGTTGAAATATCAATATCACTGATGTTCTTTTTACTGGCCAGTTCTTCAAGAGTGCTGATATTTATTGCTTTATATTCTTTCCTGTTTATATTGGTAAAACCAAACTTCGGAACTCTTCTCTGCAAAGGCATCTGACCTCCCTCAAAACCTTTTTTCCTGGTGTAACCCGATCTGGATTGTTGTCCTTTATGGCCTCTTGTAGAAGTTCCACCACGACCGGAACCCTGACCCCTTCCAAGTCTTTTTTTACTTTTTATCGATCCTTTTGCCGGTTTTAAATTACTTAGGTCCATTTTTCAGTTATATTTTTTATCAATATAAATTCTTAAATTTCCTCAATGCTTACC
Source organism: uncultured Clostridiaceae bacterium (assembly GCA_964475455.1). Lineage (GTDB taxonomy): Bacteria > Bacillota > Clostridia > DUPQ01 > DUPQ01 > JAFGQE01. Next base: position 2,975 of record CAYYXJ010000216.1, read on the forward strand.
AGATGAGCAACTTTTCTTACCATTCCCTTTACCTGTGGGGTGGCTTCGTGAATTACGGGATTATGCATTTTTTTCAATCCCAAAGCATCCAGTGTTTTCTTTTGTCTTTCAGTACTTCCGATTCTGCTTCTTATCTGTACTATTTTTATTTTTGTCATCTTCAGAAGAATTTTAACCATTAAAAACTTTTTCAATATCCACAGCCCTGTTTTGAGCAACAGTGTATGCATCCCTAAGCTCAAGCAGAGCATTAAAAGTTGCTTTCACAAGATTATGAGGGTTAGAAGAACCTTTTGATTTAGCCAGGACATCTTTAATCCCCACACTTTCAAAAACAGCACGCATAGCGCCGCCGGCTTTTACTCCTGTTCCTCCGGATGCGGGTTTGATAAATACACGAGCTCCGCCATACTTTGCAATTTGTTCATGAGGAATGGTACCTTTTAACACCGGCACTTTAATAAGATTTTTCTTTGCGTCCTCTATTCCTTTTGCAATTGCAGTAGTAACCTCATTGGCTTTTCCAAGTCCGTAACCTACAATACCATTTTCATTTCCAACTACAACAATAGCTGAGAAACTAAATGTCCGACCACCCTTTGTTACTTTTGTCACTCTCTGGATGCTTACCAGCCGGTCTTTTAATTCAAGATCCGTTGTTCTTACTTTCCTTATACTTGTTGACATATATAAAATTATAATTTTAATCCGTTCTCCCTTGCTGCTTCAGCAAGATTTTTTATTCTGCCATGGTACAGATAACCGCCTCTGTCAAAAACCACTTCTTTTATTCCTTTGGCAAGGGCTTTTTGAGCAATTAATTTACCAACAAGCTTTGCCTGTTCGGTTTTCTTAACATTGCCGGTTTCTATTTCCTTTTCCAATGATGATGCAGCGATTAATGTGTTACCGGTAACATCATCAATGATCTGTGCATAAATCTGGTTATTACTTCTATAAACCGACATTCTCGGTCTTTCGGCGGTACCTGAGATTCTTCTGCGAATCCTGTACCGTATTCTCTGTCTTCTTTCTTTTTTAGTTAAAGCCATTGTTTACAAATTATCAATTATACACTGGCAGATTTCCCTGCTTTCCTGCGGAGTTGTTCATTAACAAACTTAATCCCTTTTCCTTTAAAGGGTTCAGGAGGTCTGAGAGATCTTATTTTAGCCGCTACCTGCCCCAACAACTGTTTATCATGGGAAGAAAGTGTAATAACAGGGTTGCTTCTACGGTCTGTTTTTGCTTCAACTTTAACTTCAGGAGGAATATCAATATAGATATCATGAGAATAACCAAGTGTCAGTTCAAGTAACTGACCTTTTGTTTCAGCACGATAACCCACACCCACTAATTCCTGTTGTATGG
>CAYYXJ010000217.1:0-780 GCA_964475455.1 uncultured Clostridiaceae bacterium
TCAACGGATTGTGTCATTTACTCTAATTGAATTGCTGGTGGTCATTGCGATTATAGCCATCTTGGCTTCCATGCTTCTTCCTGCTTTGGCCCAGGCCCGCGAAAAGGGACGCCAGGCGCTATGTGTCAGCAACTTGAAGCAAGTCGGTACGGGATTTCAGCTTTATCGCGATGATTTCAGTGGCTGGATTTGGAACACTATCAGTTATACTGACACATGGAGTTTAAAACTGCGCCGGAAAGGGACTACTTTCAATCCTTCAATGGATGAGAAGAAAGTGGTTTCTTTATATCAAGGCTGGCTTAATGCGGTCAAAAAAACATATCGCTGAATATTTATAATAAAAAAACAATCATGAAAAACTTGAAATCCATAACCTTCGGGGTAATAATCGCAACCCGCAATATCTTTAATGCCAGGCTTGCCACTGAAGTAAGAGAGCAAGTACTTACAGTTCTTGAACGCCTTGGTTTTAACTATGTCATCCTTCCAAAAGATGAAACTCCCAGCGGAGCTATAGAAACTCTTTCTGATGCAGATAAATGTGCCCGTTTGTTTTCTGAGAAAAGAAATGAAATAAATGGAATTATTATCATATTGCCAAATTTCGGAGATGAACTTGGTATTGTGAACTCGGTTAAACTGGCTAATTTAAATGTCCCTGTTCTTGTTCAGGCATGTGATGATGATAATGATAAAGTTGACGTTCATAGCAGGAGAGATGCATTTTGCGGAAAGTTATCAGTGTGTAATAATTTTTATCAGTATAATATTCCTTTT
>CAYYXJ010000217.1:808-3754 GCA_964475455.1 uncultured Clostridiaceae bacterium
GATTAGCAGTGATGAGTTCACGCAGGATCTAGATTACTTCGCCAGGGTTTGCAGAGTGGTAAACGGACTTAAGCATGCCAGGATCGGAGCAATAGGTGCACGACCGGCAGCATTTCAGACTATGAGAGCAAGTGAAAAACTTCTGCAGGCATATGGGATGACTGTAGTTCCGGTTGATTTGTCTGAAATTATTGGAGAGATTGAGAAAATGGATGATTCTATGGCAGGATTAAATATAAAAGCTCAGGAGATACGGGATTATGGGAAAATATCATCTGGTGTTAAGCCTCAGAAAATTCTATTGCAGTCGAAATTTTCATTAGCTGTAGAACGATGGATTGAATCGAATAAAATTGATTGTGCAGCATTTCAATGCTGGGACTCTTTGCAAAAAAACTATGGGTGCGCAGCCTGTTTATCAATGAGTATGCTGGGTGAAAAATTAATCCCCTGTGCATGTGAAGTTGATATTGCCGGAGCTGTAAGTATGTATATTTTAATGCTGGCCGGTGGCACTCCTCCTGCGTTACTGGACTGGAACAATAATTTTGGAACAGACCGCAACAAAGTCGTCTGTACTCATTGCAGTAATTATCCAAAAAGCTTTTTCAAAAATACTATTGAAATAGGCTCTTTAGATGTTTTGGGAACAGTTCTGGGCCAGGAAGATACCTTTGGCGCAATAAAAGGAAAAGTTAGTGAAGGAGAGATGACCTACTTCCGTATCTCAACAGACGATACCTTAGGAAGAATAAAAGCCTATTTAGGAGAAGGACAGATAACAAATGATCCCTACGGTATGGATGGAGGCATTGCTGTATGTAACATATCTGATCTACAGGAATTAATGAAATTTATGTGTAAAAACGGTTTTGAACATCATGTTGCCATGGCCCGGGGAAACCTTGCCGGAATTATTGAGGAATCAGTTAATACATATTTAGGCTGGGATCTTTATCACCATAGATAGGATAATGTAAATAAATACCAGGAAGGGATTAACGATAATATCCGATTATTTTTTAGTTGTCATTTCGGGTTAAAGCAGCTATCCACCCTCCTTTAAAGGGAGCAGTAATTGTTACAATTGAACCACCTTCAATTATTATTTTACCGAAATCAGGCATAGTGCCCTCAGTAATACTGATCCAGTTAAGCTTAAAATCACCCCTGCTTTCAGATAGATCAAGGCCTACACTTCCTCCATAGGTAAAATAAATAACATACTGTTCACCGGGGTTTGCCGCCAGATAGGCTTCATTTGCCTGTCTTTCTGTAAGAAGTTCCATATGAGGCTGAATATCCCAGAATTTTATTAGCTTTTCAAGTTTCCTGGCTGACTTAATGCTCGCAATAGCCCTTTCATTCAATCCATTACCGAAATATGGCCGGTGAAATCTTGCACTCGCTGAACCTGCCAGGATATTTCGCCAAAAACGTTCTACCCCGTCTTCCAGACTACCTGTACCGAAATTACTAAATCTGCCGCCGTATATTTTTGTATGGTTTGCAGGCCTTGGTTTCTCAGAATTAATCTGTTGCATGAGCCAAATGAGTTTATCCCAATGTTCATCATCAAAATTACGGCTATTGACCTGTGAAATATCTCCAAACATATAATGAACAGTGTCTTTAAAAATAATGGGCGTGTGAATACTCTCAATACCTCTATACCCATCATCAAACATATCTGTAGCATATATAATAACCCCCTGTTCATCTGCTTTCCCTTTTATATAGTCTATCCAGTATTGTCCCCATTCACCCGGCGTTGAAGTTTCATTATTCATACAATACAAAACATGTCCGTATTTTAAGCTGTGAAAAAGTATTTTAGAAACAAATTTTTCCTGGAAATCTCTTACTATATCCAGCCCGGAACTATAAAGGGGCATCCCCTGAATGCTATGAAAAAAAGGTTGTTTGTCAACCGCAGGATGAGCAGAATATTCCTGGCTTAATCCTGTTTGCTCATACGAATAATTTACATTACACCCTGGATTCCACGGATTACTTTTCCAGATTGAGTCTGAATAATCAAAACGGTCCCAAATTTCAATCTGTACAATAATATCTCTTTCCTGAGTTAATTTAAGAAAATTTTCAAACCGGGACCAATAGTCCTCATTCCAACGATTTAAATCATATTTACCATCCGAAAGCATGGCAAATGGTTTTAAATTATCGTCATCCCGGTCACTCATTGTATTACGAACATAGTTGCCACCTGCCCCTGCCAACACATCAAGATGTGGGATCAATATTTCTGCCGGCCATTGAAAAAGATTGTCATCCCCGCTTCCTCCAAGTAAAAGTACAGGTTCCCCTTTGTACTGCCAGTACTTAGGGTTTTCCGTCCATGGTTTCAGCCTGTCAGGATTTTTCATAATACTTTCTTCATACCTGTATTCAAATCTACACCCTGTAATAACTGCCAAAATCATTACCCATATTAAAATCTCTTTCATAATTATTCCACTTTTCATTTTTGTTTGTTATTTTTTTGTAAAATGTAAATGTAAAAAAATGTTATTGTTGTTTTTTTCTTTAAGCTGACAAAAATACGAAAAATATCTCCAGTAGAACATTTAAAATTTCAAAAATTATTCGTGAAATACAGGGGCGAAACCATACTAAATCTCAATATTTTCTCATATCTTTGTAATGTTGTATGTTCATCCTTCTTTTTTACAATTTCTCTATTTCTTCTAATATTTTTGTTCAGGTTAAATAATCGAAAATATAACCATTATTATTCATTATTTTTGCGCAAGCTAATAACTTAAAAAATCATTAAAAAGATTGATAACAATGGAAAATTTAAAATTTAATATTCCTGGAAAACCTAATAGAAAAGCTCTTTGGTGGATAATGGGTGCAATATTACCTAAACTCAACTTTACCGGTTGTTTGGTAAACAAACAAGCTGAAGAATCAGTTCCAAAC
>CAYYXJ010000217.1:3764-4293 GCA_964475455.1 uncultured Clostridiaceae bacterium
CACCGTCGAGGTAGTTAATGACATCGGCTTTCTGATAGTTTCTGCGATTTTTACTTTCATCATCGGTCATCAGGCGATACTTGATACGACCCAGGCTATCTCTTTCTGGTTTACCGGTTGTTTGGTCAACAAACAAGCTGAAGAATCAGTTCCAAACATCATTGTAATTGTTTCAGATGATACCGGTTGGAATGATGTGGGGTACAATGGCTCTGAAATCAGGACCCCGGTAATAGACAATATGGCAAAGGAAGGAATGCGATTTGATCGTTTTTATGTTCATTATGTAAGTTCCCCAACGAGGGCTTCTTTACTTACCGGAAGATATCCCAGCAGATACGATATTAACAATGCTTTGGGCGATGCTCCCGGCTTACCCGCCGGCACTGTCACCATTGCCGGCTTACTGAAAGAAAAAGGATATCTTACCTCTATTTCGGGAAAATGGCACTTAGGAACTGTTCCGGAGGCCCGTCCTATGCAATACGGTTTTATTTCTTCCTATGGATACCTTCGCGGACAGATAGAT
>CAYYXJ010000218.1:0-4273 GCA_964475455.1 uncultured Clostridiaceae bacterium
GTCGGTTTGAATTTTAAAAGCCACTCAGGTAATGCAGGGGCGGAGCGTCCTGCCCTGTTTGCTAAATTTCCAAGTTCTTTAGCTGCTCCCGGAGCTGATATCATTCCGCCCGAGGGAGCATCTAACCTCCATTATGAAGGAGAGCTGGTTCTTGTAATCGGAAAAAGAGGTAAAAATATTCCAGTTAATCAGGCTTTTGATTATATTTTTGGAGTAACTGCAGGAAACGATATCAGTGAAAGGACCTGGCAGTTTTCAGATACTCAGTGGATTAGAGGCAAGGCCTCTGACAGCTTTGCACCTTTAGGACCGTATATTGTAACTAATCTTAATTACAATGACCTGCTTATTACTACAAGATTGAACGGTAAAGTTGTCCAGTCTGAAAGTACCAAAGAGCTTATACACAGTGCGGATAAGATTGTAAGTTTTATAAGTACGTCTATAACACTTGAACCGGGGGATATTATTTTTACAGGAACACCGGGATCAACCAGAGCGATGAAAGAAGGTGATATCGTTGAAATTGAAGTTGAAGGTGTAGGGATTTTAAAGAACAGAATAAAATTTTGAGACAGTTTTTACAGCAATTGATTAAAGGTGGTATTTTTTCTTTTATTGCAAGATGATTGATTTCAGTTCCTCTTTAAAAAGACTTATGCATCTTTTTGTCAAAGGGTGGGGGTTTGTTGTATTCCAGTAAACACTGATGCTTGTTTCCGGCAGATGGGGCATCTTTTCACTGATAACTTCCAGAGAATTATCAACCGCTGATCTGGGAATTGATGAGATGCCGAATCCGGCTGCTACGGCTGATATTATTCCCTGTATAGTATTTACACTTGCTTCTTCACTCCAGATTATTCCGGAAGATTCCAGTGCATCTATTGCCGCCTGTCTGTAGCTGCACGGCGCTTTCATCTGAATAATATTAAGAGCCGACTTATCATCGGATTTAAAATCTTTTGCTGTGACCCACTCAAGAGGTTCTGAATATAATTTTAATCCTCCGTCTCCGTACGAACATGTCATAATAATATCCAGTTCATTATTGTTCATCTTCTTGAATAAATCCGGACCTCCGCTCAGTTCCAGAATTACTTTTATCTTTGGGAGGCTTCTTCGTAAACGGGATAGAAGTCTTTTAAGGTGCCGGGGAACAAGATATTCTGCAAATCCGATCCTCAGAGATTCTGTTGTTCCTGATGTAGCTACAGCAGCAAAGCCTTCATCTGAAAGATCAATTATCTTTCTGGCATAGGATGCAAATGTTTCCCCTTCAGGGGTGAGTTTTACATTCCTGCTTGTTCTTTCCAGCAGATTAACCTGCATTCTTTCTTCCAGCCTGGCGATCTGAAGGCTCACAGCTGACTGTGTTCTACCCACCTGATCAGCAGCAGCAGAAAAGCTGCCATATTCAATTATGGCAAGAAAAGACCTGAGTGTTAAAAGATCCGCATCAAGAACAAAAGAAGTTTTGGAATTATCCATAAATCACCCCATGTATTTAAAATATTCATAGATACTATTAAAACTAATCGTTTTACTAATTGATAAAAATATTGCATATTCTTTTCATATGATCAATACAGGAAAACACATAAGGAAGGTGAATATAATGAATGCAGTTAAAATGATTAAGGAAAGAAGAAGTGTTAGAAAATTTAAAAACGAAAAAGTGGATAGAGATACAATGAGGGAAATTATTGATATCAGCAGGTGGGCTCCTTCATGGGGAAATTTTCAGGTAGCTAGATATACACTTGTTGATGATGAAGAGCTTATCAAGCAGCTTTCAACAAAAGGTGTTAACGGATTTGTTTACAATATAAATACACTAAAGGAAGCTAAAGGTGTTGCAGTTTTAAGTTTTGTTAAAGGGAAGAGCGGTAAACTTGAAGGTGATGATTATGCTACTTCCAAGGCAAATGTGTGGGAAGTATTCGATGCAGGTATTGCATGCCAGACATTCTGTCTGGCCGCTCATGAGAAAGGTGTGGGAACAACAATCATGGGTGTTATTGATGATAAATCAATATCAGAAATTGCAGGTCTGCCGGAAGATGAAACAGTAGCAGCCCTTATTGTTTACGGTTATCCGGATGAAACACCTGCAGCAGCTCCCAGAAAAGCTGTTGAAGAAATCATGCGTTTTGCAGAAAGAAAATAAAGAATCCTCCGGAGATCAGCGGAAATAAAAATCCCCCTAAGATCCGGGAAAAACAGGAATAAATATACAATGAAAAAAAATATATTAATTACCGGAAGTACAGACGGAATAGGTAAACTTACAGCTGTAAAACTTGCGAAGGAGGGGCATCAGATTTACCTCCATGGAAGAAACAGCGAAAAACTGGCAGCTGCAGTTTCTGAAATAAAAGAAATCTCAGGGAATGATAATATAGGCTCCTTTACCGCTGATTTTGCTGATCTGGACTCAGTAAATAAAATGGCTGATAAGATTAATGAAGAACTTTTAAAACTTGATGTACTTATCAATAACGCCGGTGTTTTCAAGAGTCCGGTTTCAAGAAATAAGGATGGATATGATTTGAGATTTACAGTTAATTATTTTGCCCCGTATCTGCTCACAAAAAAAATAATTCCTCTGCTTAATAAGGGGGAAGATTCAAGAATAATTAACTTGAGTTCCGCTGCCCAGTCCCGGGTTTCATTTGAAGCAATGACCGGGAATAAGGATGTTCAGGTAAGTGAGGGATATGCACAGAGTAAACTGGCTCTAACTATGTGGAGTTTTAATTTAGCTGATGAGCAGAAAGAGATATCAGTTATTGCTGTAAATCCCGGATCACTTCTTAATACTAAAATGGCAAACGAGGCTTATGGTCAGTCCTGGTCTCCTGCAGAGAAGGGTGTTGATATTTTATATGCCCTGGCCGTTTCTGATGAGCATAAAGGTATTACAGGAAAGTACTTTGATAATGACAGAGGTTCCTACGGGAAGGCACATCCTGATGCTTATAACCGGGAAGTTGTAAAAAAGCTGTTAGAACAAACAGAAAAGCTGATTAAGAGGTCATAATATGAAATATACTGAACCGGTCTACAGACCTCCGTATGAAGCAGATAGTCTTCTGCTTCAAGTTACAGCAGGGTGTGCGCATAATAAGTGTACCTACTGCACAATGTATAAGGGTGTAAAATTTGAAACTGAATCTATTGAACAGATTGAGAAGGATCTTAAGGAAGCAAAGCAGATTTACGGTGAAGTTAAAAGGGTTTTTCTTGTAAACGGTGATGCCTTTGTATTATCTGCCCGCCGCCTGAAACCTGTTGCAGAAATGATTATCAGTTATTTTCCGGGTGTTGAAGTTATTACTATGTATGCTTCCATTAACAACATCAAAGGGAAAACAGATGAAGAGCTTTCTGAACTTAAAGAATTAAGAATAGGTGATCTCTGGGTAGGTGTCGAAACAGGACATAAAGAAACTCTTGAATATATGAATAAGGGTTTCAGTCTGGAAGATTCGTATGAGCAGCTGGAAAGGCTGAATAAGGCGGGAATGAGCCATATTGATATAATTATTTTCGGCGGGGCTGGAAAGGGCAGGGGTCTTCAGAATGCCGCTGATACAGCAAAGTTAATCAATCATTCTAAGCCGGTTGGAATATCCATAACAACAATGGGAGCTTTCGGAGACAGTCAGCTTTCAAAAGATGTAGAGAAGGGAATATTTGAACCTGCGACTGAACTGGAAGTTCTTGAGGAGCAGAAAAAATTTATTGAACTGGTGGAAGTTGAGAGTGCATATTTGGGTATACATTCCATAAATACAATATGTTTTGATGCAATGCTTCCCCGGGACAGAGAAGAGTCTGTAAATAAAATAAAATGTGCAATCGAAAATATGGATAAGAATTTTCTGATGAGTGTGCCTGAAAGGCATGCTATTTAGGCTGAAATATTCAACTGAATATATCTCCGGTGATAATTAATGGCTTTCTAATGACGCCGGTGACCATGTCCTTACTATGACACGACATGACCTGAAATTGATAAATTTGACGGGATAATATTCCCGGCAAATTTATTCCATGTATGTTCGCAGTAAATGGTTCAGCTGAGGATCATATTTTTATCAGATGGGATTCCCTCCTGAAGCTCTTTTATAAAACTCATAATACATCCCCTTCCTCTCCATAAGAGTCTGATGGTTTCCCTGCTCAGTGATCTTTCCCCTGTCAAGGACCAGTATGTTATCTGCGTTCCTTATAGTATTGAGTCTGTGTGCTATGACAAAACTGGTCC
>CAYYXJ010000219.1:0-4235 GCA_964475455.1 uncultured Clostridiaceae bacterium
TTAGGCATAGAAAATATAGGAGTTGCAATGCCTGACCGAGGAGCGATTATTACTGACGATATGGGAAGAACTAATGTGGCAGAAGTTTACGCAGCCGGAGATGTAAACGGCAAATCAATGCTTGCTCATACAGCTTACAGGGAAGCAGAGGTGTGCATTAACAATATACTTGGTAAAAAGGACAGAATGCGTTACAACGGGGTACCGGCGGTAATTTATACAAATCCCGAAGTAGCAAGTGTCGGTGAAACTGAGGAAACTGCCAAAAGCAAGGGAATTGAATATGAATGTGCTAATATATCCATGCGTTATTCAGGAAGATATATCGCTGAGAACGAAGGTGGGAACGGCATTTGTAAAGTACTCATAGACAAGAAAAGAAGAAATGTAATCGGTGTGTCGGCCATTGGAAACTATACCAGTGAATTTATATACGGCGCATCATTCATGATAGAAACAGAAATGACGGTGGATGATATCAAGGAAATAGTATTCCCTCATCCGACAGTAAGTGAAGTTATAAGAGAAGCATTGTTTGCATTTTAGAAAGGAGCATTAAAATGCCAAAAAATTTATATGTTGATCCAAATGAGATAAGAAAAAGTGGAAAAATCAAGTTCAAGGATATTCCGGTAAACCAGTATAACAAAACAGTCGCTGAGGAAAAAAGCAATTTCTCTTCTGATGATTTTATGCGCATTTACAGAGACATGTCTATTATAAGAGAATTTGAGGGCATGCTGAATGCCATAAAGACAACCGGGCAATACAATGGGACTGAATATAACCATCCCGGACCGGCCCATCTTTCAATTGGTCAGGAAGCATCTTCTGTAGGCCAGGCATACTTGCTTGATGCCAATGATTTTATATTTGGATCACACAGAAGCCATGGTGAAATCATAGCCAAGGGTCTTTCAGCAATTGAAAAGCTGTCTGATAAAGCGCTGATGGACATCATGGAGAGTTATTTTGACGGGAAAATACTGAAAGTAGTACAAGGAAGCCAACAATCAGTTAAGGAACTTGCAAAAGACTTTTTGATTTATGGAACACTTGCAGAAATTTTTGCACGTGAAACCGGATTTCACAGAGGACTCGGCGGCTCAATGCATGCCTTTTTCACACCATTTGGAATTTACCCAAACAATGCAATTGTAGGTGGATCAGCTGATGTTGCTACAGGAGCAGCTCTTTTTAAGAAAGTCAATAAGAAAAGTGGCATTGTAATTGCCAATATAGGTGATGCTTCACTGGGATGTGGTCCTGTATGGGAAGGAATGTGTTTCTCATCAATGGATCAGTTCAGAAAGCTGTGGGAAGGAGAATATAAAGGTGGTTTACCGATAATTTTCAACTTCTTTAACAACCAATATGGAATGGGTGGACAAACAACGGGTGAAACCATGGGTTATGAATTCCTTGCCCGTTTCGGAGCCGGTGTCAATCCTGAACAAATGCATGCTGAAAGAATTGATGGATATAACCCATTGGCGGTAATTGATGCAATAAAACGAAAAAGGGAAATTCTAGAAAACAAGAAGGGACCGGTTCTTCTTGATACAATTACCTACAGAGTTTCAGGCCATTCTCCATCTGATGCATCAGCATACAGAAGCAAGGAAGAAATAGACGCCTGGATGGAACAGGATTCACTTATAACATATAGAAAAGCACTTGTTGATGCAAAGATTGCCGGGGATGATGCTTTTGAGGAAACCCTGGAACAAACAAGGAATCTTATTGAAAAAGTATTTAAGATGTCAATAGATGACAGTGTATCTCCGAGAATGGATATCATCGGTAACCCAACTGCTATTGAGGATTTGATGTTTTCCAATGAAAAAATTGAAAAACTTGATGACCGCGAGCCGGAAGTCAATATGCCATATGAAGAAAATCCAAGGGTTCAGCAGATAGCAAAAAAGGAAAGATACGCATATCAGGATGGCAAACTTGTTTCCAAGAACAAAACATTCCAATTGAGAGATGCTCTTTTTGAAGCAATTGCACACAGATTCTATACTGATCCAACATTGGTTGCATACGGTGAAGAAAACCGTGACTGGGGTGGAGCTTTCGCAGTATACAGGGGACTTACAGAAGCCCTTCCATATAACAGGCTTTTCAATTCATCCATCAGCGAGGCTGCAATAGTCGGAACAGCAGTTGGTTATGGTATGTGCGGAGGAAGAGCTTTGGTGGAACTCATGTATTGTGATTTCCTCGGTAGAGCAGGTGATGAAGTATTCAATCAGTTGCCAAAATGGCAGGCAATGAGCGCAGGTGTTTTAAAGATGCCTGTAGTTGTCAGGGTATCAGTTGGATCAAAATATGGTGCACAGCACTCTCAGGACTGGACGAGTCTCGTTTCTCATATTCCGGGGTTGAAAGTAGTATTCCCGGTAACTCCGTATGACGCAAAAGGTCTTATGAATTCAGCATTGGCAGGAACTGACCCCGTAATATTCTTTGAAAGCCAAAGGTTATATGATAAAGGCGAAGAATTTGTTGAAACCGGAGTTCCGGAAGGCTACTATGAGATTCCCATCGGAGAACCTGATATAAAACGCACGGGAAGTGATGTAACAATACTTACCATTGGAGCAACGTTATACAAGGCATTGGAAGCTGCAGATGAGCTGCAGGAAAAATACGGGATGTCAGCAGAAGTCATAGATGCAAGGAGCATAGTTCCCTTCAATTATGAGAAAGTAATAGAATCTGTCAAAAAGACAGGGAGAATAGTTCTTTCCAGTGATGCCTGTGAAAGAGGTTCTCAGCTAAAGGATATGGCACAGACAATCAGTGAACTCGCATTTGATTATCTCGATGCACCACCGGTTGTAGTTGGAGCTAAGAACTGGATTACACCTGCTTCTGAGTATGAGAAGTTTTTCTTCCCTCAGCCCGGTTGGATTATTGATGCTATCCACCAGAAGATAGTCCCTCTTGAAGGACATGTCTCAAAGCAGAATTTTACAGAAACGGAAATGTATAGACTCAATAAATACGGGGTGTAGCCATGAACAACAGGCAGCAGCAAATAAAAAAGATGCTGGAAGCCGCCGGTGAGGTTCATCTTCAGGAACTAAGAAAGGTTTTTCCGGATATGTCAGAAATGACATTAAGGAGAGACCTGAGTTTCCTGGAAAATCAGGGCTATGCAATCAGAACTCATGGTGGAGCTGTCAGCACAAATAAGGTTGACCTCAATGACGGACAGGAGAATGAGTATTCCAAACGTGCAAAAGAGGAAGTTATCGCCAAAACGGGTATTGCAGCAAAAGCTGTGAGGTTCATTGAAAAAGGACGATCCATATATCTTGATGCCGGAAGTACTGTCATGAATCTGGCAAAGATTATAGAAGGTGATGGTTGCACATTTGTAACCAGTGCAGTGAATACTGCTTTAAAACTTTCAAGTACAGCACACTCTGTTATACAATTAGGAGGAGCGGTAAACAAGAATACATTATCATGTTCCGGTCCGGATGCATTATTGAGGATGGATGCCTTGAATATAGATGTTGCAATCATGTCAGCCTCGGGGTTTTCACTGGATAGAGGATTTACCATTTCAAACAGACATGAATGCCAATTGAAACAGAAAATTCTGAAGAAGGCAAAAAATGTTGTTATGCTGATGGATTCAAGTAAAATTGACAAGGATCTTACCTATACTTTCGCATCCATTGAGGATATTAACTATTGGGTTTGTGACAACATACCGGGAGCTGATATAGTTGCAAAATGCAAGGAGTTCGGAGTAGAGTTAATTTAGGAGGATTTATATGAGTTGTAAAAGACTGGATGGAAAAGTAGCGGTTATAACAGGAGCAGCCCAGGGGCTGGGAGAAGCCCTTGCGCAGAGACTTGATAAAGAAGGTTGCAAAGTAGTCATCGGCGATATAAATATTGAAGGTGCAATCGAAGTTGCAAAAAAGCTTTCGGACGCAGTTGCTGTCAAGGTTGATGTAACTTCTGAAGAAGACGTTGAGGCTCTTTTCAATGTAGCAATTGATAAATATGGTAAAGTGGACATTGCAGTTAGCAATGCTGCCGTTTTAATTTCAGGTCCCACCATTGAATTTGATATAAAGAAGTGGCAGTTTGTAATGAATGTAAATCTGCTTGGATACTTTGTTTTTGCCAAATCTGCAGCCAAGAGAATGCTGGGGAATAAAAAGGGTTCAATAATACAGATTAACAGTAAATCAGGTAAAAAAGGTTCA
>CAYYXJ010000220.1:0-1461 GCA_964475455.1 uncultured Clostridiaceae bacterium
AAAGCTGATTGATTATAACAACGTAGTTTGTAACACCACTCTTCTGAAGCAGGAAACCAAATCCTATGCCCATAAAAAGGCCCAAAATTAGCTGGATGGTTTTGTTTTTATGAAGATTCTCATACATTCAGGCCACCCCGTATATGAGCATTGCAGTCGTAATTCCGCCTGCAAACATGAATATGACTGCAAGTATGCTTGTTATTGAAAGTTGTGAAGTGCCTGAAATTCCATGACCGCTTGTACAGCCACCTGCCCAGCGTGCGCCAATCCCCATCAGAATACCGCCAATAAGGGCAACTATGATTCTTGTTATCGGACTGTTTCCAAAACGTGCTGCAAACATGTCCGGTACCCATGTCAGTTCAAAAATTCCTGAAAATGTTGATGATATGAATGCACCGATAATGATTCCGAGGACAAGCATCCATTGCCATTCAATCTGCGGTTTGTACTTTTTATAATAGGGATTTTCATCCATGCCCTTTTTGTTCACAATTTTTTTTATTATGCCAAAAGTTCTGAAATAAGAAGTAGAACAGCCAAGGGGTTTGTCTGAGAGAAGAAATGCGAGCCAGCTCAAAACTCCTATGCCTGCTCCTGCTATATATGGCGACCATGTCACCTGGGTAAGCATCTCAAGCATTATTTTACCTTACCTGTCCATTCTGAATAAACTTATATAAATATATCTGCAAAATTCTGTTCTTTTTAATTAATGTTGAAATGGGGAAAAAATATTTTACCGGACGATCTTTTTAATGATCTGGTATATTAATCAGGAAGTTCTGAATTTTGAAAGATCAGTACCTGGAATAAACCTGTTTTTTAGAAGAATCATAATGGGTATCAATAATAAGATTAAAATCACAGATATCTGAGTATATATTAATTGATATCTGTAATCAAATGGAAAAGGGAATAAAATATGCAAAATTCACTAAAGTTTGTCAATCATAAAATCGAGGAGAATGCCCTTGAAATGACCTATAATCCCCTGGAAAACACAGGGGATGTCATATATAATTTATCCCTCATAAAATCTGAAGATCTTGAAGCAGCAATTAAAATATTTAAGGAATCATACGATGCAGGACTTTGTGTGAGTGACAGAGTGCTTTTTGCCGAAGAAGGGACAGAATTTGAATCTTACAAAGTTCCTTCTGGTCATATCGGGATATGCACCATGTGCAGTCTGATTTTGGATTCAATATTGTATCAGAGGGGAGTTCCTGTGAATCCAATAGGGGGGGGGCTTGTTGAGGTTGAAAAGCTTGTTCCACGCCGTTTTACAGCAATGATACAGTATGAATATACAACAATTGATCCAATTACTGTCATGATATCACTTGGAAATACCTCTGTTATGAATGTTATAAATGAGGGGAGCGGGATAATAATGGCAAATATACGCGAATTTCATATGGAGTCTGAGTCTACAGTATTTGAAGTTTTAGAAGA
>CAYYXJ010000220.1:1474-2400 GCA_964475455.1 uncultured Clostridiaceae bacterium
TCTCAATTCAGCAGGTTTTAGCGGGATTTTAGATGTGGGTGTTCCGAATTCATCTCTTCTGGGTGTTCCGGTAACACCAAATTATCAGGGGGTTGCAATGATAGGCGGGACAAATCCGATAGCAGCATTCAAAGAGACAGGTAAATGGGCAGAAGTTCATTCCATGAAAGGGATGATAGACATTTCAATGCTTAAATATCTGGATGAGTATTAAAAATTTAAAATTCAAAACTGGAATAAGGGATAATGCCTGCTCCAATTTCTGTTTTTAGATTCATTCCTTTTTCAATAGCATATCCTATAAGATTCATTCCGCTGTATGCCACAATCGATGTTCTGTAGGGATCAGGACGTACATTTAATACTCCTTTTCCCATGATGACCGGAAAAATAAATCCTGATCTTCTCATTGATGCTAAAATCTCATTTATGGAGTTCTCTGCAGTCTCCGGGACCTCACGAACATTTGCAAGAACTGTTCCTTTTCCTGTTTTAATAACTGAGCCTATGGATGTCATTCCTGCATTTATAAAAAGCAGAAGTGGATCAACAGTTGTTCCTTTATATCCTATTAAATCCTGAAATCCGGTTGGTTTATAGTTTTCAATTCCCATTGTGCCTCCAAAAGCCATTTTTATGGGTATACCTCCTTTTTGCAGCACACTATCCATAGTTATGCTGCAAACAGTTATTATTCCGGAATGTCCCTGAGGGATCCGTGGATCGTTGTCAATTATCTTATAGGATGAAAAAAAACTGTATTTTTCATTAATAACTTCATATACATATTGTTTATTTGTAATACTTGTTCCACTGATAATTGTATTAGATTCAATAAACATATTATTTTGATTAATAGTTGAATTGTTTAATTGTTTTCCTTTTATAAGATTCATAAATAATTATTATTTTTTGATAATCTGGAT
>CAYYXJ010000220.1:2410-4233 GCA_964475455.1 uncultured Clostridiaceae bacterium
AAAGCTTTTGACACAGAATCAACCTGTTCATGAGGTACAAAGGATAGATTATAGGCTACATTTCCGGTTCCTGTTTCCGGATTAAAATTGCTTTTAAATGCAAGTTTTTCAAGTTTTGATATAATAAAACCAATTCTTTCATCGACCAGGGCCCGTTCGGTCTCGGAAATTCCTGCTGTGGTGAGGATTCTGCCTTTGTTGCCTACTTTTGTTGTAAACCCCATTTCATCAAGATAACTGAGATAATACTGGACTGCTCTGTCCGTAAGTGTGAAACCATGACCTTCCATAAGTTCAGACAGACGTTTGGCACCCACCGGTTCCTGATATTCTTTTAATAATCTTAATATCTCAATGCATTTCCTTTCTGATTTAACAAAACTCATATTACTTCAAAAATCTCCTTAAATTATTTTATAGATGAAATATCATATTTAAAAAAAATTTCTGCAATTGATTTATCGGAAATATAGAACTATTGAATTAATGAATTATAATAACTTATCGATAAAAGAGGGAATTATAAGATTATTTTTGAAATATTTTGAAATGATAATTATTGGTATAATTATTTTATCTGTTATTTATTTTTCAGACATAAATGGAAATGCTTTTTTTCAGGAAAAAATTTAGGATGTTAATATCTGGTAAGGTACTGTTCTACTTCCCAGGGGTGTACTGCGGTGCAGAATGAATCCCATTCTATTTTGGCGATGTTATCTATGCCTGTTACTACATGTTCTCCAAATGCTTTACAGATGAGTTCATCCTCAACAAATTTTTTGTTGGCAGTGTAAAGATCTTTTGGGAGGGTTTTGATATGTCCCTGATTTCTTTCCTCTTCTGACATTGCAAAGATATTTTGATTTTCACTTGCGGGTGGCTGCATATCTTTTTTAATTCCTTCTATACCGGCTGCAAGAATTGCTGCAAACAGCAGGTAAGGATTACATGTTGGATCCGGACTTCGCAGTTCAATGCGTGTTGAATTTCCTCTTGGTGCAGGAACACGGATTAAAGCTGTACGGTTTGAAGCACTCCAGGCAATATAAACAGGAGCTTCATATCCCGGAACAAGTCGCTTATATGAGTTGACGGTTGGATTTCCAATGCGTGTAATAGCATTTATGTGGCTGAGAACACCTGCAACAAACTGCATTGAAGTCTCTGAAAGTTCGAGTGGTGCTTCCGGATCATAAAATGCATTCTTTCCATCTTTAAAGAGTGAGCAGTTGGTGTGCATACCGCTTCCGTTTATGCCATATACGGGTTTTGCCATAAATGTTGCATGCATATTATTTGAAAGAGCAATGGTTTTTGTTACAAATCTGAATGTTACAACATTATCTGCTGTTTTTAATGCATCACCATATTTAAAGTCAATTTCATGTTGTGATTCTGCAACCTCGTGGTGGGATGCTTCAATTTCAAATCCCATTTCGGTTAGCGCAATGATAATATCGCGGCGGACATCTTCAGCCAGGTCTGTAGGTGCAAGGTCGAAGTATCCTCCATGATCTTTAAATTCTGTTGTGGGTTCCCCGTTTACCATTTTGAATAGGAAGAATTCTAGTTCAGGGCCGATATTAAATGTATATCCCATGTCTGCTGCTTCTTTGAGCTGCTTTTTTAGGATATAGCGGGGGTCACCCTCAAAAGGTGTGCCGTCAGGCATATGCACATCACAGATAAAACGTGCAGCACATTCATCTTTTGATCTCCATGGCAGTAGTGCATATGTGTTAAGATCCGGTTTTAATACCATATCAGACTCTTCGATTCGTGCAAATCCTTCAATTGAGGAACCGTCAAATGAAATTCCG
>CAYYXJ010000221.1:0-4231 GCA_964475455.1 uncultured Clostridiaceae bacterium
CAGGGTACTGAACTGATTCACCTTCTATCTCTCCTACTTCAAGACGGTCTTTCTGGAATAGTGAATTACCGGTTTGAAGCATATCACCCAGGATGAATGCGGCGAGGGATATTCCAATCACAATTGCCACCAATACCCCTGCTTTTGTCCTAATTGTTTGTAATGTTGCCATTAATTTTCAGTTATTGTAATGCAATTCTTGTTTAAAAATTTCGAGCTACGAAGATAATAATTTTCAAATGAAACCAGTATGATTCAAAAAAAAAAGGCAGCTTTTGCAAGCTGCCTTAAAGCCATGAAAACAATTAAACAATGTTCAGAAAACAGAAAACCAGAAAAAACTAAATTGTCATAATATCTTTTTCCCTGGCCTTCACCAAAATATTTACTTTTTCGTTGAAATCATCAGTTAATTTTTGTACTTCGGTCTCGGTATCCTTTTTCAGGTCTTCTGATAATCCCTCATTCAGAAGCTTTTTAAGCTGGTCATTTGAATCTTTCCTGGCATTCCTGATGCTGACTTTTGCAACTTCACCCTCTTTGTTGACCTGCTTAACCAGTTGCTTTCTTCTTTCTTCGGTAAGTGCAGGAACATTAATTCTTATCAGTTCACCGTTATTTTCAGGATTAAAGCCAAGGTTTGCAGCCATTATTGCCTTCTCAATAACAGGGATCATACTTTTTTCCCAGGGTTGGATAGCAATGGTTTTCGGATCAGGAGTGCTAATATTGGATATTTGATTAAGAGGAGTCAGGCTACCGTAATATTCTACCTGAACATTATCCAACATAGCCGGGGATGCTTTACCGGCCCGAATATGTATTAATTCCTTTTCGAGGTGATTAATAGCAGCTTCCATCCTTGATTTACACTGTTCTAATACTAAAGATACGTCTTTTTGCATTGGGCAGGTAATAATTACTTTTTATCAAAATTATAAAAAAGGAATTCAAATTTATCTTTGTCCCGTTTTTACTCAGGATCCATTTTTTGTATGTGAACAAAAGCAAAAATAAAAAAAATAATATTAGATCAAAATTATTCTGGCTTTTTTATTACAGGAGATAATTTTTTTATTTAACCAGGGTGCCAATTGATGCACCATTCAGGACACTTTTGAGAGATCCTTTTTTATTCATATTAAATACGAGAACAGGCAGATTATTTTCTTTACAAAGAGTTATGGCAGTAAGGTCCATAACCTTCAGGTTTAATTTGTACACTTCATCGTAAGTTATCTGGTCAAATTTCCGGGCATCCGGGTATTTTTCGGGATCTGCAGTATATATACCGTCTACCCTGGTGCCTTTCAACATTATTTCAGCTTCGGTTTCAATAGCCCGCAGGGCGCTTGCAGTATCTGTTGTAAAATAGGGATTTCCGGTTCCTCCTGCAATAATTACAATCTCCCCATTGCTCATGGCTTCGCTTGCCTTTTCCCTGGTATAAAAAGTCCCTACAGGTTCCATCCGGATTGATGTGAATACCTGTGTTTTAACCCCAGCCGTAATTAAGGCGGATCTAAGTGCCAGGCTGTTTATTACTGTTGCCAGCATCCCCATCTGATCACCTGATACCCTGTCGAATCCAAGTGATGTTCCTTTTAACCCTCTAAAAATATTACCGCCTCCAATCACTATGGCAGTCTGAACTCCAATTGACGGCAGTTCAGCAATCTGTAATGCATATTCATTTAATACAGCCTCATCAATCCCGTAGTTCCGGTTTCCCATAAAAGCCTCACCACTGAATTTTAACAGGATCCTCTTGTATTTGATCATATTTTATTGCCTATTTAACAGTTATTCCTTTTTTTTCACAAAGTTCGATCCCCAGTTTGCTTAATTTATATTTCTGTATCTTCCCGCTTGCCGTCATTGGAAATTCATCAATAAAAAATATATATTTAGGGGTTTTATACCTTGCTATTTTTCCTCTGCAAAAGTCAATTACCTCCTCTTCTGTAAGTGATTTACCTTTATTTATTCTTATAAAGGCGGCTATCTCTTCACCATATTTCGTGCTTGGAATCCCTGCCACTTCAACAGTTTCTATCTGAGGCATCCTATACAGGAAATTCTCGATTTCACGGGGATAGACATTTTCTCCACCCCTGATTATCATGTCTTTTATGCGACCGGTAATCCGGTAAAAACCATCGTTTGTTTTTAATCCCAGATCTCCTGAATGCAGCCACCCTTCAGGATTATTATAGTATCCTTTCATTACATTATATCCGCGGCAACATATCTCACCCTGCTCCTCCACACCACATTCCTCTCCTGTTTCCGGATTAACTAATTTTACTTCAACATTAGGATATTCAAAACCAACAGTCGTAGATCTCACCTCCGGAGAGTTATGGGCACGGGTTGCTGTCATGCCGGGAGATGTTTCGGTAAGGCCATATACAATAATGATATCTTTCATATTCATTTTGTCCATAACCTGGTTCATAACCTCTATCGGGCAGGGGGCACCTGCCATTATCCCGGTTCTTAATGAGCTAAGATCAAACATTTCAAACATGGGATGGTTCAGCTCTGCAATAAACATAGTTGGCACCCCGTAAAGGGCTGTGCACCTCTCTTTTTCAACTGATGCCAAAACCAGCAGGGGATCGAACTCCTCGTTGAAAACGGCAGTAGCCCCATGGGTTATTATGGCACAGACAGCCAGCACACATCCGAAGCAATGAAAGAGGGGAACGCAGATGAGCACCTTTTCATTTGAGGTAAATCTCATATTCTCACCTGTTGCATAACCATTATTGATAATGTTATGATGTGAAAGCATCACTCCTTTGGGGAAGCCGGTAGTGCCTGAGGTGTACTGCATATTTACAACATCATGGCACTTTATAAGTTTTGAAGCACTCTCAATTTCAATATCGTCGACATGATTGCCGAGCAGTATCAGTTCGGCGGTATTATACATGCCACGGTGTTTTTCCGGGCCAATAAAGACAATATTTTTTAGCTCAGGGAATTTTTCACATATAAGGTTGCCCCTGGCATGTTCTTTAATCTCAGGGATCAGCTCAAAAACCATTTTAACGAAGTCACTGTCTCTGTAACCATCGGCCAGGCAAAGAGTATTTATATCGGCATTTTTCAGAAGGTACTCAAGCTCTGCACTTTTATAGCTGGTATTGATAGTTACAAGTACAGCTCCTATCTTTGCTGTGGCAAACATAAAAGTAGTCCAGTCGGGCACATTTTTGGCCCAGACTCCTACCTTATCTCCCGGTTTGACGCCAATATAGAGCATTCCTTTGGCCAGGTTATTTACCCGTTCGTTAAACTGCCGGTATGTAAATCGCAGGTTTCGGTCAGGGTATACCATAAACTCTTTATCAGGAGTTTCATAAGCCCATTTTTCCAATATTTCCCCCAAAGTATAATCAAGCAGCTCCATATTTAATAATTTCTATATTTTTTTAGAGTTTTAGAATGGTGTATACACAACTGCCAGGATTTTGGCAGGATGATTTTCACCTGCATGCACATTATGTTCGACAATTGAATCCAGGTAAATTGAATCACCTTTATTAATCCGGTAAATGTCTTTACCATAATTAATTTCCACACTTCCTTCAAGAACATAAATGAACTCTTCCCCCTCATGTGTGGACAGTTTATAATCAGGTTCCCGTGAGGGTTCTATTTCAACAATGAAAGGTTCCATATGTCTCCCGAATTTATCCTGTGCCAGGGAGAAAAAGTTAAGATGTTCGCGGGTCGATTCATTTTTTGTTGAGAAGCTGACACCCGATTTTTTTTCAGCAGCCCTTGTGATAACCGGTCCCGGCTGGGTTTGATCGTCCAGGAATGTTCCGATCCGAACTCCCAGCGCCCTTGAAATTTTAATCAGATGTCCCAAAGAGGGCATTACTCCTTCTTCTTCAATTTTCTCAATTTGTTCTGCGGTAAGATTTGATTTTAGAGTAAGGTCTTCTCTGGAAATCCGCCTGAATTCGCGAAATTCTTTAAGTTTTTTGCCAATAATATTTGAACTCATATGATTTTCATTTTACTATTTACAACCATCTTACAAATCTGAAATCCTGGCGGTGGGGAAGTCCTTCATTTTTGGGGTATAGCCTTATGCCGTAATTGAATGATCCGGGATGTACAGGTTTATAGTTCAAATTATAATGGCATATTGAACCTTCAGTTTTTTCTACTTTAAAGTCAAGTATTTCAACAATTTTCGGAATTTCCCGGTTTC
>CAYYXJ010000222.1:0-4219 GCA_964475455.1 uncultured Clostridiaceae bacterium
ATGACAAAATCATCGCCTACTTCATATTGATATATCATTTTACGAAGATACAGTTCCACTTGTCTGACCAGTTCGTTTTCACAAAGAAGCTCAGGCTCTATTATTTCCCTGCTCCACACGCCATCTCTTATATATATGGGAATTCTGCCCTTCTTAAATGAGTTATGAGCTGCCCATAGTTTTCTTCTTTCATCCATGATTTCCATGGATGAAATCTCAGCGACATTCTTTGCGAGTTCTCTTATGATTTTAACATCTTTAATGCTTTCCAAAGTCAAGTCTTCTGCCCTTTCTGGTTCGAATCAACTCATAATTGCCAAGGATTGTGAACCCACCGATTTTGATTTTCCTTGAATCAGCTTCCAGACACGCCCTGAAAAATCCATCGGTTTCAAGACGCCCCAATTCATCTTTATCAATAAAATCAATGACTATTATACCACCAATATTACGGATTCTAATTTGATTTGCTATTTCCTTGGCCGCTTCAAGATTGGTTTTTAGTGCTGTATCCCGGAAATTACCCGGAGAAGAATTCTTGCTGCTGTTTACATCAATGACACACATTGCTTCCGTATAATCAAAGACAAGTTCCGCTCCGCTTTTTAGCCTGACTCTTCTTGTGCATGCTTCTCTGAGTTTATTGGATATGCTGAAAAAATCGAACATGTCATATTCTTTGTTATAATGTTTGATTCCAATGTTTGCACCATTTCGTCGGTTTTTATCAAAATAAATATTAAAGGTATCAATTTCATTGAAATATACCCTGTCAGTATCCGGATTATATTTTTTCATTATCCTTTCAATTATACTTTCAGGATTGCACAGAATATCCCCCGGATTACCACCTACCATATCAAATTCATCAAGTTTTTCCATACACTCATTGATATCCCTTGAAATCTCTTCAGAACTAACATTCTGCGCTATACTTCTAATAATTATTTCCCGGTTTTTACCTGAGTATGCGCCTACGAGAACATTCAGTCTTTTCCTTTCAACTTCATCAGTTATTTTAGCGGAAACCCTGAAGCTTTTTCCTGAATTACCACAGATACAGTATTTACCGTGCACAAGCAACCTGCAGCTCAAAGACATCCCCTTGTTTCCTCTTTCACTGTGCAACACCTGAAACGGCATTATGGCATTTTGTTTTATCTTTACCCCATATGTATTTTTTTCAGGTAGATACGCCTTTTTATCATTGCCGACATCTATGAAATAAGCCTCGAGGGCAGGAGTATGTTCCATGACCCTGCCAAGAATTATTGATTCCTCAGGTATTCCATCGAAAGAATCGTTGTAGAACTCCACGGGATTTCCGTCCTCCACAACTGCAATCCTGACTCCGTCATCAGATTCATTGATTAATATCAATCTCTCCATTATTTGCTCTCCACAGCTTCCTTTGCAAGCGGATTTAACTTGATACCGTTTCTTTCAACATATTGTTCACTTCTGTTAATATCAGAAAATTCTACTTTTTCATTGAATTTTATCTCCAGGGCCTCCGCCAGCAATCTTGGATTCAGATTTCCCGAATTCCCGGCCACTGCCAAAAGCCTGCCTTTACCATCCTCTTTCTCAAATTCTATTATCAGTGGTCTGATGTTGATTTCCTTTGTCTTGCCCTTCCTGGTTTTTTCAACCATCAGAGTATTATGAGACAATATGCTTTTTTCCACATCTTTAATTTCATCGAGTCCTTTAAACGAAAAAGTGTATTCTGCAAATGAAATATCCGTCATTATATTTTTATTGGTCGTTCTTTTGGCCGCACCCAGTAAATCCAAACCCGATGGCAGCTCCTTGCCCAGTTTATCTAAAATAATCTCCGGTTGATAATCAAGAGCAAATGAAAGATCCGCATATTCTGCAGAACTGGTGAATCCAAGGGATAGCGGAGCACCGAACACCATCTGCATCTGTGGGTTGAATCCCTGTGAGTACTCTGCAACCAAACCTGCCCTTCTGACAGCTCTTTGGAATGTATTCATCATATCAAGATGTGATATGAACTTCACTGAATTACCTTTGATGAATTTAATTCTGATTATGCTCAAAACATATACCTCCGCCGAAGCAAGCCGCTCCGCAAGCAAGACACTCTTCCCTGCAATTGGGTGATGTAACATTCTCATAGGCTCTGTTACGTTCATCCAAAAGGAACTTTTTTTTAACACCTATGTCAATGAAATCCCAGGGAAGTTCAGCTGCTTCATCACGTTCCCCTGTGTACTCATCCGCACTTATACCACATTCCTCAAGGGCTTCCATCCATTTTGTATAGTTAAAATATTCTGCCCAGCCATCAAAGCGACATCCCTTTTCCCATGCCTTGATTATGGCTTGTCCGAGTCTGCGGTCTCCCCTTGATACTATCCCCTCCATTTGTGAAAGTTTATAATCATGCCAGTTATATCTGATATTTGCTTTTTTGAGCAGATCATAAAGGTACTGCTGCCTTCCGACCATTTCCTTGATTGATATCTGCTCTTCCCACTGGAACGGAGTAAAAGGTTTTGGTATAAAAAATGCAGTGCTTACAGTCAAGCTTAGCTGCTTTCTTGAAGCATTGCCATATTGCTTGTATATCTGCTTTATTTTCCAAGCAAGGTCGGCAATGCCCTTTATATCTTCCATAGTTTCAGTGGGAAGTCCCATCATGAAGTATAGTTTCATGGTGGTCCAACCGCCCTTGAAGGCTATTTCAGCGGTCTTTAGCATTTCTTCTTCCGTTACATTTTTATTAATGACATCTCTAAGCCTTTGGGTTCCGGCTTCAGGAGCAAATGTTAGACCTGATTTTCTCACCTTTTGTACTTTGTCCATAAGTTCCATGGAAAAATTGTCAGCACGAAGGGAAGGAAGTGATAATCCGGTGTTCTTTTTCTCGGTCAGTTCCAGCAATCTGTCAGTAAGTTCACCTAGATTTGAATAATCACTGGTGCTGAGGGATGCCAGGCTTATATCGTCATAACCCGTTGAATCCAGCTTTCTTTCTGCTTCTTCAATGAGTAAATCAGGGTTTTTTTCCCTTACAGGCCTGTAAATGAATCCAGCCTGACAAAATCTGCATCCTCTTATGCAACCCCTGAAAACTTCAATCATTGTTCTGTCATGGACAATATTTATATATGACACAATGGGTTTTTCCGGGTATGGTGCGTTATTAAGGTCCTTTATGAGAACTTTTTTTACCAGAATACCGCTATCCTGGTCACGAAGAGCCGGAACATAGATTCCTTCAATGTCTCCGAGTAATTTCAACGATTCTGCTTTACTCAATTTTTTACCCAGAACATCCAGAATTGAATTAATCTTTTCTTCACCTTCTCCGATTAGAAAAAAGTCTACTACATCGGCCAGTGGTTCCGGATTGAATGCACAGGGCCCGCCTGCGCAGACAAGGGGATCGTCTTCACCTCTTTCCTGTCTTCTGACTTTAAGACCTGCGAGATCAAGCATGTTCAGGATATTTGTATAACTCATTTCATACTGGAGAGTAAAACCCAGGCAGTCAAATTCAGCGGCCGCAGTTTTTGTTTCAAGTGAGAAAAGCGGGATTCCCTTGTCCCTCATAGCTTTTTCCATGTCAGTCCATGGAGCAAAAATTCTTTCACACAGTGAGTCTTCCCTGCCATTAATTATACTGTACAGTATTTGACCACCAAGGTGAGACATGGCTACTTCATAAACATCCGGGAAGCAAAACGCAAATTTTATTTTTGTGTTTTTATGTTCCTTAATAATACTGTTGAGTTCACCGCCGGTATACCTGGCAGGTTTTTCAACACTTAATAGTATTTTATCATCAACATATACTGTCATTTTATTTCCTTCCATACAATGGAGCATATAGGGCAGCCAGCCTTATTGCCTCAGTCATGCTTACTCCGCTGGCAATTCCCCTGCCCGCTATATCAAAGGCGGTTCCATGATCAACGGATGTTCTTAAAAACGGCATTCCGATTGTAAGTGATATGGTTTTTTCAAAATCCACCGTTTTAGTGGCGATATGCCCCTGGTCATGATACATGGATAAAACTCCGTCAAATTTACCCTTCAAAGCCATGGCAAAGACTGAATCTCCTGGTATCGGACCCGTTACGTTATATCCTTCTGCAATGCATTCTTCAACAGCCGGAGTAATTTCATCAACTTCTTCGTCACCGAAAAGTCCATGTTCTCCGTTATGCGGATTCAAGCCGGCAGC
>CAYYXJ010000223.1:0-1745 GCA_964475455.1 uncultured Clostridiaceae bacterium
GTTAACTCAGATATTAAAACACCTTTATAATAAGCAGCAAATAAGCCTGTTAATAGAAGATACAGCAATTCTATTGCATTTGGTTTTACAAAGTTTATTAAAAGCAGTGGGAATGTGCCGATTACAGAAATAGCTGAAAAATATAGAACTATGGTAGAAGGGTTTTCTGTATGACTAAGCTGCCGGACAACTGTATATGCCAGCCCGGCAAAAACAGCAGCACCCAAACCTATCAAAGAAGGTAAAACAGTATAGTTGAATTCGGGACGTATAACTAAACTGATTCCCATGAAAGCCAGTATTACTGCAAATATCTGAAATTTGTTTATTCGTTCCTTTAAAAAGAAGTACGAGAAGATAAGGACAAAGAAGGGTGACATTTTGTTTAATATGGCAGCATCTGCAAGGGGAAGATTGCGAATAGAGTAGAAGTATCCCATGACTCCTGCTAAGCCCAAAAGGGATCTTGCAATTAAAAGTTTTGTATTTTGTCCTTTTCTAAAAACAGGAATCTTATTATGAATACAGATGTACAACGCTATAAATGAACTGACCAAATTCCGAAAGAAAACAGCCTCAACTAAAGGTAGATTAGAAACCTGTTTTACCATTACCCCCATTATAGAGAATGATAAAGCTGATAAAAGCATAAAGATGATTGCCAATGGTTTTTTGTTCATATTACCTCTCATTTATATTTGTACAGTACAGTTTAATGTTTGCAACCTAGTATTTGCTGTTTATTGTATCATTAAAAGGGGAATGTTTTGCAGTCATAAAATGGTACTATTTGTAACAAAAAGTGCTATAATTATAAGCAGATTCACAAGCTTAATTGGAGGATACATGCAATATTTATCAAGACTATTTGAAACGACTTCAGAAGTGCTTATTCTATACTTAATTGTCTTCCTTGCAATATTGTTCCTCAGTTTCCTGTTGGTCAGAGAATTTTGGTGCTGGTATTTGAAAACGACAAAAATAACTTATCTGCTTGAAGAAATATCAGAAAAGATATCAGAGCAAAATAAGCTTCAATCCAAAATCTTTAATTACATGATGAAGAACAATAGCATTAAATCGGAAGAAAAAGAAAAATCTGAAGGGCTGGTTGATGATAAAAGCAACAATACATTTGAAACCGGTTGGAAATATATAAAGAATGAAGAATCGGGAGAAGGTTAAGAAAGGTTGCAAAATGCAAAAACCAAACATCCTATACATAATGACAGACCAGCAATCAGCCCATATGATTAGCTGCATGGGTACAGATTGGGTCAGTACACCTAACCTTGATAGACTTGCTGCCAGGGGGATAATGTACCGTCGCGCATATTGCACCAATGCTGTGTGTATACCATCCAGGTTTTCACTATTTACAGGTAGACTGCCCGAAGCAATGGGTCTTAGATCCAATGACTTCAGCTATCTACCTCCTTGTGATAAAGATATTCTTTCTGTGGGTATGGGGCATGTTTTTTCCAGAGGAGGTTATTCCTGCCATTATGCAGGTAAGCAGCATTTCCCCGGATATATGGCTGAGGACATAGGGTTTGAGGTAATAACAAAAGATGAGCGGGATGAACTGGTTGAAACTACTGTTTCGTTTTTAGGGGAATCACATAAAAATCCCTGGCTCTATGTAGCTTCCTTCATAAACCCCCATGATATCTGCTACAAAGCCATTTCATATTGCTGGAAAGCTACCTGTAAATCCATGAAGCGTGTTGAAAACAATATTGCAT
>CAYYXJ010000223.1:1755-3390 GCA_964475455.1 uncultured Clostridiaceae bacterium
CTGCTCTGACCAGCTGAGCTACATCGGCAATCATAAAAGAACGCCGATTTTAGAGCAATTTCAGATTGCTGGAAGGCTACCGGTAAATCCATGGAGCGTATAGAAAACAATATTGCGTACAAAACAATGCAAAAATACAACATTATTCCAGAAGGTGTAACCCGCAGTGAATTCTTTGATAATATATGTCCACCTTTACCGGCGAACAATGAAAAGCAGAAAGAAGAACCTGAAATTCTGGGTGAATTTAGAAAACAACGTGATTTCAAGGAATACGCTGCTTTAAATTACACAGATGAAGACTGGCGCATGCACAGGTGGATTTATAAAAAGCTGGCTGAACAGGTAGATGAAAAGATAGGAGTTGTTCTTGATGCCCTTGAATCCAGCTCATATGCAGATAACACGGTTGTAGTATTCACATCAGACCACGGGGACATGGATGGAAGCCACAGGTTCGAGCACAAGACTGTTTTGTATGAAGAATCGGTTAACATCCCCCTAATTATTTCACATCCGGGCCATCTGCCTGAGGGGCTTGTGAGCGATGTGCTGGTTTCAAACGGACTTGACCTTTATCCTGCACTTTTGGAATATATCGGAATAAAAGTTCCTGATTCCCTTGAGTATGTAAATTGTCTGGATTCAGCCTTGGGCAAATGTGAAAAACGTAAGTTTGTTCCAATTGAAAGTGAAATCGGCAGAGCCATTGTCACAGAAAAATATAAATATGTTATGTATGATTACGGCAGAAACAACGAACAGCTTTATGACTATAAAAATGATCCGGGGGAAACAGAAAATCACATACAAAATATTGAAGCAGTGGGATTGCGTGAAATATTTGATGGTGTCTGGAGTAAAGAACAGAGAAGGAAAAATAAAAGCCCCATAGGAATAACAAGATTTTGAGTGCATTTTTAGTACCGAAAACAGTACAGTGACTATGAGAAAATATGTATGTAGTAGTCAAATTGGGTGAAGGAGGTCATAAAATGGATGTAGAAGTATCAAAGCATGGTGATTTAAGGGTGAGGAAAAGAATCGGCATAAACAAAAACGCAGTAAAGAGATTGGCGGCAATAGCTTATGAAAAGGGAAAACGGTTCAGTGAAACCAAGGGAAGGCTTCATCAATATTTAAAAACCGTCGATGGTTATGATTTTACAGGCAATGAAATCATTGTTTATGGCAACAATTTGTTTATCTTCAGGCAAAAAAACCTTATAACTGCATGGCCTTTACCGGGCATATTACCTGTGAACCACAGTATCCATTGACTGATTCATATTTGGAGGTATTAGTATGCTCGGAGCAATCATAGGCGATATAGCAGGCTCAAGATTTGAATTCAAGAATCATAGAAGCAAGGACTTTGAGTTATTTGCAAGAGACTGTTATGTAACTGATGACAGCATAATGACCCTTTCTGTTGCAAAGGCAATCATGGAAACTGAAAAAGAAATGGAACCTCAGTTAAGCATCAATGATAACCCTGAATATTTTGCTCTATTAAACAAAAACACAATAAAATATATGCAGCAGGTCGGCCGAAACTATCCCGGCTGCGGTTACGGGGGGATGTTTGCCAAGTGGATAAGAAGTGATGATCCTAAACCATACAACAGCTATGGC
>CAYYXJ010000223.1:3430-4174 GCA_964475455.1 uncultured Clostridiaceae bacterium
AAGCCCGGCTGGGTTTGCTGCACGTACCGAAAGTGAAGTCATTGAACTTTCCAGATGCATCACATCTGTCTCACACAATCATAAGGAGGGAATAAAGGGGGCAGAAGCAACTGCGGTTGCTGTGTATATGGCCAGGCAAGGGTATCAGAAAAGTGAAATCCAAACTATAGTAAGTGACAGATACTATACTCTTGATTTTTGCATTGATGAGATAAGGGATACCTATGCATTCAATGAAACCTGTCAGGAAACTGTTCCCCAGGCTATACAGTGCTTTATTGAATCAACATCCTTTGAGGATGCCATAAGAAATGCAATATCCATCGGAGGTGACAGTGACACTGTTGCAGCCATTGCAGGAGCCATTGCAGATGCGTATTATGGTGTACCGGATAAAATCCGCGACACTGCACTCAATTACCTCAATGATGAGCTTCGTCAGATATATGATGAATGGGTGGAGTTTATAAGTAAGTATACTTAATACTTAAAGTGATTTAAATGATGCAAAAGGTGAAAAACCGGGGAATTTATTATGGCTGAGGATTCAGATAAAAAAACAGTATTAAATGGCAAATCCAAATGCAGGGAAAAATCACAGCAACTTATATATTGCAGTGTTTCATTCCGGGAATTCGGTCAAACATACTACTATATGAGTTGCAAGTAAAGAGTTAGAAAATAAACAAAATAGCAATGAGTCATATTAAATGTTTACAAAATAAGGGCATAAATTGACAAACC
>CAYYXJ010000224.1:0-4156 GCA_964475455.1 uncultured Clostridiaceae bacterium
TCATTCGGAACCTTCTGATACGCGGACAGAAGCTGATATGGCTGTTAAGGAATGCAGATGGGAGAAGCCGTATTTTGTAGATGCCGATCATATTAACATGAGTAATGTGGAACGGTTTATTGATTCGTCAGATTTTTTCACGATTGATGTGGCGGATTATATCGGGAAGGAGACCACGAAGGAGTCCCTGAATTATTTCATGGAAAAGAACCTTAAATATGTCGGACAACTCAATATACCGGGAATACAGGAAAAAATCAAAATAAGCAAAGATGATCTGTACAGGATAGGATCCAGGTTCCTTTATGCAGTTGAAAAGGCTGCTGAGATCTATAATGTTATTGAAACCCGTAAAGGGAAAGGTAATTTTGTAACTGAAGTGTCCATGGATGAGGTTGAGAATCCACAGACCCCGATAGAGATGTTTTTTATTCTTTCGGCTATTTCCATGCACCGGATCCCTGCCCAAACCATAGCACCTAAGTTTACAGGCAGATTCAACAAGGGAGTTGATTATGCCGGGGATATTAACCAGTTCCGCAAGGAATTTGAAGAAGACATCCTGGTAATTGACTATGCAATAAAGGAGTTTGGATTGCCTGAAAACCTAAAGCTTAGTGTTCACTCGGGAAGTGATAAATTTTCAATATACCCTGTAATGGGGGAACTGATTAAAAAATATAATAAAGGTATTCATGTGAAAACTGCAGGAACTACCTGGCTTGAAGAGGTGATAGGACTAGCTGAATCAGGAGGGGAAGCACTTGACCTGGCAAAATCAATTTACCGCAAAGCATTTGAGAAAAGAGAAGAACTTTGCAAGCCTTATGCTACAGTTATTGACATTGAATACGATAAACTACCTGCTCCTGATAAGGTTGACGAATGGAATGGTTCAAGGTTCGCTTCTGCATTACGGCATATACCGGACAATCCTAATTATGATCCGAACCTCAGGCAATTGATCCATGTAGGTTACAAAGTAGCTGCCGAGTATGGCAATATTTACCTGAACCTTCTCAATCAAAATGAAGAAACCGTAAGTAAACAGGTTTTTGAGAATATTTATAACCGGCATATATGCAGGCTGTTTGATATTAATTAAGCTTAGATTTTATTTCAGCTTTATGTACCTTTGTGTTTCCTTTGTGGTTTAACACTTTAAAAGGTTAACCATTTAGGACACAAAAAGGTAAATAAAGGAATTGAGTCAGTTATTTTTATAATAAAAAGAAATTCAGTTTATGAAAGAATTCATGGATGATAATTTTTTACTGCAAAGTAAAACGGCTGAGATCCTGTATCATGAATATGCAAAGGATTTACCTGTAATAGATTACCATTGCCATCTTCCTCCTGATGAAATAGCACAGGATAAGCAATTTGAGAACCTTACCAAAATCTGGCTGGATGGTGACCATTACAAGTGGAGAGCCATGCGTGCCAATGGTGTAAACGAAGAATATTGTACAGGATCGGCCTCTGACCGGGATAAATTTATGAAATGGGCTGAAACGGTGCCTTTTACTGTCCGGAATCCTTTATACCACTGGACTCATTTGGAATTACGCAGATATTTCGGGATTTCCAACATTTTAAATTCCCTTTCAGCCGACAAGGTATATTCTAAAGCCAACAGCCTTTTGAACACACAGGAATTTAAAGTCAGGAATCTCATGAGGAAAATGAAGGTAGAAGTAGTTTGTACCACTGACGATCCTGTTGATTCCCTGGAATATCATAAAAAAATTAAGGATGAAGGTTTTGACATAAAGGTTTATCCTACGTGGAGGCCCGACAAAGCAATGGCGGTTGAGAATACGGCTGCTTATAATCTTTACATTGACAAATTGTCTGAGATTTCAGGTGTTGATATATCCACCAGCAATGATTTGTTCAGTGCGTTAAAAGTAAGGCAGGATTATTTTGAATCCATGGGATGCAGGTTGTCTGATCATGGACTTGAGAGCATATATGCTGAAGATTTCACTGAGAAGGAGATCTCTCAAATATTCAGGAAAATCAGGGGAGGTAAATCCCTTGATCTTTCGGAAGTGCTAAGGTTCAAGTCGGCTCTGCTTCTGCAGTTTGCTGAAATGGATCACGAAAAAGGATGGGTACAGCAGTTTCATCTTGGAGCATTGAGAAATAATAATACCCGCTTGTTTAACAAATTGGGTCCGGATAAAGGATTTGATTCCATAGGTGATTTTGAGATTGCCAGACCCATGTCGAAATTTCTGGACACCCTCGATCAAAAGGGAAAACTTGCCAAAACCATTATATATAACCTGAATCCCCGGGATAATGAGCTGATAGCCACAATGACAGGGAATTTTAATGATGGGGTTACCCCCGGTAAGATACAATTTGGTTCGGGGTGGTGGTTTCTCGATCAGAAAGATGGTATGGAAAGGCAGATCAATGCACTTTCGAACCTGGGACTTTTAAGCCGGTTTGTCGGCATGCTGACCGATTCAAGGAGTTTCCTTTCCTATCCGCGTCATGAATACTTCAGAAGAATACTTTGTAATATCCTTGGGAATGATGTTGAGAAGGGTGAGCTGCCAAAGGATTTGGACTGGCTGGGGAAAATAGTGAAAGATATTAGTTATTGCAACGCGAAGGAATATTTCAGGTTCTGATAAGACATATCACTAGTTAAACTTTGCTGAATCGTAATAAAAATATGTAAGGTGCATCAGAACAATACGGGTTCTTCCATGTCTTTCCTTGTTTTAGATTTTCCAGCCGCTATTTTTTCGCTGATAATATTTCTGTAAACCAGTTCTGCAATATCCATAACCGGTACTTTGGATGAATGTTTCGCGAAAGTTTTTTTACATAAGGGGCATGCGGTTGCCAGGTATTGAGGATGATTCACAAGGATCTGGTTCAGGGCTTCTTTTGTTATGGAATCTCTTTCTTCCATGGAAAGTTGCGTATCAGCCAGGCTTCCACCGCAGCAGAGAGAATTATTTCCGTGGGGATAAGAAGTCTTAACTATACCAATTCTTCTAAGTAGTTCTACAGGTTCTTTATATACAGAGAGTCCCCGTCCCAGTTCACATGGATCGTGATAAGCCAGGGTTGTAAGTTGTTTCGATAATCTGATCCTGTTTTCTTTCCATAACTCAAGTATGTACTGCGAGTGGTGAAGTATTCTCACATCCCCGAGATCATAGTCTTCCCTGAATGTTTTCAGGCAGATGGGGCATGAGGTTACCAGTATTTTTGCATGGGAATTGAGGATGATATTGCTGTTATGGGTAATGAGTGTTTCTGCATCTTTAATTCTTCCTGCCAGTTTTAATGGTCTTCCGCAACAGGCGCCGCCGTCCTTATCAATAAAGTGGTACCTGATACCGGCCATATTGAAAATTCCTTCCATTGATCGGATAATTGCGGGTGAGAGGTGTGTCATACATCCTGCAAAAAACAACACATCTGTTTTAACTGGGTTTTCTTCCGGAAGATAATCAAAATTACTCAGTCCGTCGTTTACCGCCTTGTTTCTTGCTATCATCCTGAGTCTGTTTACATCAACGCCCACAGGGCAGATATCTGTACATCGCCCGCACATCATACAGTTCTCAAGCTGGTGATCAATAAGTTCATTTTCCCTCAGGCTTCTGATAAAGTACACTGCTCTTGAGTTGCTTTCCGGCATCTGGCATTTATCGATACATACACCGCAACGGGAGCAGGAAATCACTTCCATTTCGCTCAGGGCGTTGTATTTATCACTGGTTTCCATACCATAGTTTCTGAAAAAGATCAGAATCATTTCCACAGGGATATGCATATACCTGCTGAGCGGGAGGCTAAAGAAAAATATTCCCAGGGCGAGGGAATATCCCCACCAGAGGGGCATTTCTATCATTTCCAACGGGAGGATGGAATGCAGGGCTGTGCCGATACTTCCTGTCATAAATCCGCCGTTATGGTGAAGTCCCGCAGTAGCGCTTTCAGCAAGTAACCTGAGAGGGAAAATACACCAGAGAGAGATGAGAGCAATTTTATCTTTTATTTTCAACCGGGTGGTTTTTTTCATTCCCAGCTTTGAAGACCGGAATCTTTTATAGAATGCAAGAAAAACACCACTCAGGATGAAGAGCAGGATTAAATCAAGTGAGAACTCAAAGAAGCCTTTCAG
>CAYYXJ010000225.1:0-2525 GCA_964475455.1 uncultured Clostridiaceae bacterium
GCCTTTCTGATTTGGTCAGGGAAATTAAAAAAACGACAAACACCTTTATTTCTGAACAAAGGTTCAGCCACTATAAGTTCCAATGGCAGGAAGGTTTTGGCGCTTTTTCATATAGCCATTCACAATTATCAAATGTTATTCATTATATCGAAAACCAGAAAGAACACCATAAGGTTAAAACATTTAAAGAAGAATATTTATCATTTTTAAGAGCCTTTAAAATTGATTATAAAGACGAATATCTGTTTGATTGGAATGAGAATTATTAACAAGAATTATCTGACCTCGGAGAGGTCGTATGTTTATAAAAAAAATTAAAACAAATAGTCATACGACTCCGGCCGGAGTCGAACAACATCTCTGAAACAATTCTTCTATAAACATGCAATCCCTCCGGGATTAGGATTTTAAAACTGCCAGTACAGGAATAAGATTTCGGAATTGCAAATTAAAACAAACACACTAAAAACCTGAATATCTAAAACTTATAGGATTAAAAATATATTTTGAAAACTCAACTTTTCATCCTATCTTATACTATACAAAAGGGTGGGTTTAAAATATCATTTCCAGTGAAAGCTTATAAGATTATACAGTTCTCAACCGTAATTACTATCGGCATTTTTGGTGTATTTCTTACGGCTTGTAGTTCATTTTTTCCAGATGATCCCTTTTCAGATTCCAAAATCACCATCGATTCTGCGGTTCTGGTAAATGAAACCACAATACCTGTTAGTGGCGGGTCCATCACGATAAATAACGGCAGTTCTATCGATGGTTTTTCACTCACAGTGCCCCCAGGCAGTTTCAATTCACAGAAAACATTTAAAATCAGTACTGCTGAAATAATCAGCCATGATATGGGAACCTATTTCAATCCCATCTCACCCCTGATCAAGATTGAATACGAAGGGGGCTATGCCGACAGCCTCATCGAATTGACCATACCCATTGAGCTTCCTCCTGACCACTATGCCATGGGTTTTTATTACGACGATAAAACCGGTGTTTTAGAAGGAATTCCGGTACTGGAACTGACCGATACATACATTACCCTGGCCACACGTCATTTCATGTCGGGAGCTGACCTTCATCCTGACGATTCAGAAACAAAGAGTGTAAATATCAGTTTAGCTGCATCATGTAATTTGGTAATCACCTCGCTGGCTGAAACCGAACTATATAATAAACCTATTATTTCAACAGGATTTTTCCCGGGCATTGATGATTATGAATTTGTTAATTACGGTTCATACATTGCACCAGGTGGGCATTGTGCAGGGCAGAGCATCACCATGATGTGGTATTATTATGAAAAAACACTACTGGGCGAATCTAACTTATATCATCGTTTTGATTTATTAAACGATCCTTCAAAACCTGAATTTATGTGGATGGACAATCCTTATTATTTCAGGTTTGCATCAGTCATACAACAGGATTTGGATTGGGGGAGCAACTTCTTCAAACTACTGAAGAAAATAAGGGTTGCCGATGAATACCACCATCTTAGCTGGAAATCATTTATTCTCTCTTTACTGCTTACAGGACACCCCCAGTATGTTGGACTGACCAGCCAAAAAGGGGGACATGCAATACTGGCCCACAAGATATCACCTGCCGAGGGAATCCTTTATGTCACTGATCCCAATTTCCCCGGTCAGGAAAAACAGATTAAATATGAAAACGGAAAGTTCTCACCCTATAACACAAAGCTCAATGCCAGTGAAAACAGTCCTTATGCATTTACAGGCGTTGGATACACAGCTGTTTCGGCTCTAGTTGACTGGGATAAAATTAGCTCACGCTATAATGAAGTACTCGACAGCACCATAGGGACCATTACCCCAAATACCTTCCCTGATTATACAATATGGGCAATTGAAAAAGAAGTGTATACAGAAATTACGAATGCCGATGAAATCACTTTCAGCATTAACAGTGATACTTTGCGCTGCATTGTTGAATGTCAGGGTGCTGAAAGGTTCTGGAACATTGATGATCATAAACGTATTGATTTTGAAGTATATTCAGAGACCGGCCAGAAGGTTGATGTTAGTGAAGGGAAAGGCCAGCGTTATATGCTTTTAAATCAAGGTTTAAACAAGCTGGGCTTTTATATTTTGGGATGGAGAGAAGGATATACCTATTCAAATGGAAACGATATTGATTATTTTATTGATTTCAAATGGCTTACTATTTTTAGTAGCCCTCTCGGAGTGACCCTTTCTCCTGTTTCCGGACTACCAGGTGAAACAGTGCATATATCCGCTGTAATTCAAGGGGATATACCAGAACAAATAAAACTGACATGGAATTTTGGAGACGGTACACCTGAAATAACCATCCTCAACGATACCACCGTCCAGCATGTTTTCAATACATTGGGATTATACTCTATCACCCTGAAGATATACAACAACCTAAACCAGGAATTGCTTGCTTCTGCATCCACAACAGCTACCATAGGAGAAGAGGCTGATCTGCTTACCCGGCTGCAACAATATCCGTATATACAGATCTAT
>CAYYXJ010000225.1:2564-4147 GCA_964475455.1 uncultured Clostridiaceae bacterium
AACCACACCCGAAACAGCGGATTTTGGTATTGTCATCTATAACAGTCCTCCTTATGAGAACTTTACAAACGCCTATCCCGATATGGAATGGAAATATAATGCTTCGGGACGACTGACTTTCTATTCCGAGTATTTATATAGAGGCCAGCCCCCGGGAGCCTCCTACACTCTGACATGGAGGGGATCTGTTAATGGAGAGATGTCGAACGATGGAACCAAAATTGATTATTTGTACGCAAATCAGATTATTGATGCATCAGGAGTTACCCATGAGGAAAGCTATTTTCAGGCCTACCAAATTCCTTACGACCCTGATTACGAATATGATGTATTTACGCCACGGTTTTATATCAATGGGTATGAAACCTGTAACCATTTTATTCCAACTAATATAAGACGGACCAGCATTCAATACAATTCTGATGGCACAACCACCACCTTCACACTTGACACCATCTTGTGTGAAAGTACAAGGAAAGTACCCACCATGGATGTATTCTTTTTGAGATAAAGAAGCGTTTGTGCTAACGATTATTAAGGAAGAATATCGCTTTTTTAAAAATTAGAATTTCAATCCATTAATTACCAGCTATCTGAGGCTGAGGGAAGAATATTGATAATGAGGCTGAGATTTAGAAGTAAAACGAAATTGAATTGCCGGTAGATGAAGGAAGCCGACAGAAACCAAGGCTTTAGTCCAAATTTTGATGTAAAATTATAACACCAGCAAAGATTAAAATATGAATCCATCCGGAGTCATATTTTCATAGAACATCTGATTTTCTGTAAACCTTCGACCCCGGCCGGGGTCGAATAACATGTCCGGATCAATGTTGCTACAAGCATACAATCCCTCCGGGATTGATCCGGGCACCCGCCTCCCCAACATATAGGGGCAAGCTGTTTCAGTTGCACTCAAACAATTGGGGTTAATAGAGTCGGACTTTTTTAATGGCCTACAGTTCGATATTGAAAGTCGGAGTCCCTTTTTCAGGCAATTGAAAACCGCCTGTCCCTGAATCAGTCACTTTCCCTCAATTTTATGTATTCGCCGGTTGCCCCTTTGGTTTTGCCAATGAGTTTTTCATAATTGACCAGTTCAAAAACAAACTCTTTCTTATCCTTATCTTTCTTAATGGTAACCAATTTACCTTTAACGGTATAGGTTGAAGGGGCAGCAATCCCCAAAATGGCATCATAAATGGTCACTGTTTTTTCATCTTTGAATACAATTTTTTCAAAAAAACATTTGCTGCAAAAGAAAACACCCGAAAGGGCCGCTCTCACTTTTACTTCTTCTTTTTCTTCATCAGAAAGGTTTGAATACTCATCGAGCAACTTTTCCTCATCGGCTTTTGCCTTCACTTCGGGCTTTTCACCTGTTTTTTTGACTGTCTTTTTCGGTGCTTCTGTTTTCGGCTCTTTTTGTTCGGCCCATTGTTCAAAAGGTTTACGTGCTTTTTTCAACGCCCGCCAATAAGCGGCATTGTTTTCCTTATCTTCAGCAACCCGGATTGCAGCCAGTTTTTTCTTTGAAAAAAGCCACTTCACTTCATACTTCCGTAAAGGCTGAACATCCAGAG
>CAYYXJ010000226.1:0-4102 GCA_964475455.1 uncultured Clostridiaceae bacterium
CTTCCCGGTTTCACGGATGTTATTCTGACAGAAGTTTTATATGCACCTTTTCCGGCTTGTTCCGAATTCATAGAGGTTTATAATAACAGCCAAAATCTGCTCGACCTTTCGGGTATTGTAATCAGCCTTAAATATAGCGGGGAGGAAGAGATAAAACGTGAATATATCACGAATGAACAATTTCTTTTTTTCCCGGGGGAATACCTGGTTATTTCGGCTAACCCGGAAGTGCTATCAGATTTTTACCATATCCCTGCCCCGGGATGTTTATTCACTGTAAAGAAAATGCCTTCCCTGAGAGATGCAGGGGGGTGTATTGAGCTATGCGACAGGTCGTTGCAATTGATTGACCGTTATTGTTATTCAAAAAATCAGCATTATCCCTTGTTAAATGATGATCATGGTGTCTCGCTTGAGCGGATGGATTTAAACAGTTTACCCGGATACCTTGGGACCTGGCATTCCGCTTCATCTCTGTCTGGTTTCGCCACCCCGGGTTATGCAAACTCACAGTCGGTCAATGAATTGCCTGATGAAGAATCCTTCAGGATTGACCCCGGTCTGTTTACTCCGGATAACGACGGAACGGATGATGTTGCCGTTATCTCGTTCATTACCGGGGAGCAGGGTTTTACCGGGAATGTTTTGATATTTGATGCGACAGGCAGATGTGAGCGCTTTCTAGCCAGGAATGAACTGCTTGGACCGGAAGGACAATTTATCTGGGACGGTACAGATGATAATGGTCAGCTTTCATCTACGGGTATCTATCTCGTTTTTTTTGATGCTTTTAACCTGAAAGGTGAGCGGATACGGAAGAAAGGAACTGTACTTCTGGTGAGGAAGTAAAGGAGAGTACAGACATTAATCTGCTTCCAAATCGCCAGATAAATTCTTCTGTTAAAGTAGAGGAACCGTTCCTTCCAGCCTGATAGCCCTGCTTCCTTTTATAAGGATCAGCGAATCCTTAACGGGATTGGAACCAAGATATCCAATGAGGCTTTCTGTATCAGGGAAGGTTGTGAATTCGTTATTGTTATCGGCTTCCGTGAAAGTTTTTCCGACAAGCATCACCCGTATATCCTTGTGGTTTTTTAGCATCTTGATGATATCCTGATGTTCCGGCAGGGC
This sequence comes from uncultured Clostridiaceae bacterium, assembly GCA_964475455.1. Lineage (GTDB taxonomy): Bacteria > Bacillota > Clostridia > DUPQ01 > DUPQ01 > JAFGQE01. The sequence continues at coordinate 1,132 of CAYYXJ010000226.1, forward strand.
ATAATCACCAAGTTCCAGCATATCCCCAAGTATTGCCATTTTATTATCCCGGTTCAGTTGGATCAGGTTGGCCAGCGCATTCTGCATGCTTGTCGGGTTTGCATTGTAAGCATCAAGAATGAGGGTATTACCTGCAGATGTTTTCAGGAGTTGGGACCGGTTGTTGGAAGGAAAATAATTGCTGATAGCTGCAATGATATCATTTTCTTCCACGTTGAAAAATAATCCGGTTGTAAATGCAGCCAGGATATTCTCCAGGTTATAGGAGCCTGTCAGTTTTGAATGAATGGTGGTATTTCCTCTTCTTTGTTCGTGTTTCCAGCTAACTGACGCAGAGATCAGCAGGTTGTTTCCGGTAATTGTACCATAGCAGACAGAATCGGGATGATCACCATAGATGACCCGGTTCAGACTGGTTTTGCCGGCGGCTTTTCTGAGTTCCGGGTTACTGTAGTTGACAATGATCCATCCCTTATTTTTTTCAAGGTGTGAATACAATTCACTTTTTGTTTTTATCAGCTTATCTATGGTTCCGAATCCTTCCAGATGAGCTTTGCCGATATTGGTAATAATTCCGAAATCAGGCATTGCGACCTCACATAGTTTTTCGATCTCTCCCGGGTGGTTTGCGCCCATCTCGATTATGGCAAACTCATGATCTTTAATAGCAAGTACAGTAAGGGGAACACCAATGTGGTTATTCAGGTTCCCCTGGGTGGCCAGGACCTTGTATTTTTTTGAAAGGACACTGGATATCAGTTCTTTTGTTGTGGTTTTCCCATTAGATCCGGTGATAGCAAGCAAAGGGATTTTTTTATGTTTGCGGTGAGTCCGGGCGAGTTGCCTGAGGCAGTTAAGTGTATCGGGGACCAGGAGATATTTATCACCTTTGGCATAGTCCGGGTCATCCACGATGGCAAGCATGCATCCGTTTGCCAGTGCCTGTGAGGCAAAGCAATTTCCATTGAACTTTTCTCCTTTTAAAGCAAAAAATATTTTATTTTTTCCTTCCAATCTTGAGTCTGTTGTAATACCTGCCGAGAGAAGGAAAATCTTGTATAATTTTTCAATGGAACACATAGGAGTATAAACAAACAAGGCTGTCTGACGGTGTCAGACAGCCTGAAATAAATTATTTACAGAATTTTTATTTTAAAAACCTGCAGGTGTACCTACCCTGATCATAGCACAGCGGAAACCCAGATCGTCCCTTGATTCGTTTTCAAGGAGGAATCTGCGGGTTCCGGGGCTCAGGAAGTACGCCCTGTCTTTCCATGACCCGCCTTTGAAAACACGTACATTATCGTTAATCAGTGATGATTTCTCATACGGATTATTTACATACATATTATCAGTTCCTTTTGAAAAAACTTCACTGGCGGTATCACTATGCTGTTCATAATATATGGATGAAATAATATCTCCATCCCTGTAATTTCTGTAATCAGCTTTTCTGTAATTGTATCTGCCTTCGGCATCTTTTTCGCTGATAACTTCTCTGCGGACTCTTCCAAGACTGTCTATTTCCGGCATTCCGTCTGCATTCTGGTATTGTTTGTCAAATACATTTCCCCTGTATGGGTTGAATGCATTGAAGTCCTGGTATGAGAGAGGACGATAAATATCCTGTACCCATTCGTTTACGTTTCCTGCCATATTATACAGGCCGTAGTCATTTGGCCAGAATGATTTTACAGGAACAGTGATAGAACCGGCATCGTTGAGATGACCTGCAACACCCATCATGTCGCCACTTCCTCTAACGAAGTTGGCCATCATCTGTCCCATATATTTGGGTTTATCATTTCTTACATTATGTCCGTTCCAGGGATATACCTTTCTTTCCCAGATAAGCTCATCTACCGTGTTTCCAACCAGTCCGAGAGCAGCAAATTCCCACTCTGCTTCGGTTGGGAGGCGGTATTTAGGAAGAAGGATACCATCCTCAATCGTCATTCCGCGGGAATCCTTATTTGGATCCAGGCTGGGTATGGGGTTCCTTATTACCGGCTGATAGATCCCTGCAAGGTATGCATCAGTGTTAAAGTTGTTTTCACCTTTCTGATCGGTACTGAGTTCAATTATCCCTTCATCAACCAGGAGAAGTTCATTGACCCTGTCAGTACGCCAGATGCAGTAATCATTGGCTTGCAGCCAGTTGATCCCTACAGCGGGATACTGGTTAAATGAAGGATGCCTGAAATAATACTCAACATAAGGCTCATTGAATGCCATGGGATCTCTCCAGACCAAGGTGTCGGGGAGTGCATTGATAACAACCTGGGGATTATTATCTCCGAAAATTCTTTCAAGCCAGTAGATATATTCACGGTAGTCAACGTTCCTTACTTCGGTTTCATCCATATAGAATGAAGATACTGTAACCCTTCGCGGCACTGTGTTCCATTCATACATCACGTCATCCTGGGTTCTGCCCATAGTGAAAGTACCCCCTTCAACGAGTACTAAACCGGGACCTGTGGGTTGTTCAATGGCAGGCTGAACTTCGAAACCACCAAATGTCGGATCATTGTATTTCCAACCAGTTGTTGATGACTCTTTGCCGGTTTGAGTCGGAGTATCTTTACTGCACGAAACCACAAAAAGTGCTGCTAAAAATAGAATTGGAAGGAGATTTACCTTGATTTTCATAGTTTTATATAAATTTATCGGACTACAAAATTTGCTCTAAAATAATACTAATTCTCAAAAATAACTAAATTTTGGGACATTTTATTGCGCTGTGTGAATTTTTCTTCACAGTATCCAAAGTAATGATGAATGAAATTTCATGTGCCCCAAGCTTTGAAATGTTTACAGAGGGAGCCGAAAGATGGTGATCATAGCTATATCTCACACGTATCTTCTCGGCTACGTAACCCCCTGAAAATATAAGAGAGCTGTATTTTATCCCCAGGTTTTGCCTGAGCCATATTCCTGCAACAACTGAATTTTTTAAGTAAGCTTCCAG
>CAYYXJ010000227.1:0-3894 GCA_964475455.1 uncultured Clostridiaceae bacterium
TGCGGAAGTAATGAATTCTGCATCCGGCCATTTTATCATAACCTGGGTAAGGAGTGAACTCAATTGTTCAAGTCCGATGTCCCGATTCCTTCTCTCTAACGCACCAATATAATTAACTCTGTGTGAGCTTATTACAGCGGGCTTATGCCACCTGAACGCAACAGAAATATCATTAAGGCAACTGTCAACCCAATCCTTTTCCGTCAGGCCTGGTTCAAAGAAACAATTACGTGTAATATAAGTCAGGCCAGTGCAGCTTTTTTGTCGTTCTGCCCTGACCTAAAGGCTCTGTTTGTATCTTAGAGGCTGATAGGTACTTAATTCCTTCATCTGCACAAGTTACCTCAAGAGTTGAACTAAATGGTCCGTTTGGTGGAACGAAATAAACCGCTGGATAGCCAAACAGCATCTTAAAAAGCCTAAGTCCGGTTACTATAACCTCCTTTTGATAATTCAGGTCATCATTATTGACAAAATCAAATGCTGCCTGTAATTCGACTCCAATCTCAGGGTCACCTGCCGTTGATATCCCCCACATCCCGTATTTAAAAGCTTTTCTTAACCTTTCATGCTTACCCTTCAGAGCATTCATCCATACAGTTACATTTAGATGTTCACGTCCATGAAACTGCGGGACGAATAAGCGTTTTTCTATACCTTCCAACCAAAGTTTAAAAGAATCCTCACAGCCTTTGTATTTTTGAAGTGTAGCTGTGAATGGTTCATAATAGTATTCTGTGAAATCAGAGTTTCGTATCTTAATAAAATCTGGATTTGCGGTTAATGAAACAGGAGTAAGCACGACCGGTCGGCCAGTAGAATCAACAACCGATGATAATACCTCGAACAGGGAGGCAAGATCCTCAGTGGTTGCCAGTGAATCATTCCTGTTAAATCTGTAACCGCCATCAGAATGCCAGTCAATTCCTTCTCTCAATAAAATGTTGAAAGTCTCCCTGGATGGCATACGTATGCTTCCCCAGTCATCTGATTCCAATATTACAAGGTGTCGATTGGTTCTGTAGCCAGGAATATTGGACAGGTTTTTGATTATCCTGCCTTTGATTGAGCCCTTCTTCATACTAGCATCTTTTTACTTAAAGAACAAATCTGCCAATGAAAAACCAGATGTAAATAAAGGCAATCCAAATCCTGGTGCTAATATCCATGCGTTAAGACTGTCAGAACCTTGTCGGAATACTATTGCAGTTTGTAAGAGCATTGGGAAAAGACCGATTGTAGTTAATAAATTGATCTTTTTCCCAGGGATCTTGACTAAATACAGAAATATATATAATATGGCAAAAATAAAAAAGACCATCCGAAATCTTGCTCCCAATGAAGGGATTCCCATCCCGAAATTTACAAATGATAAAAAAACCAATAAAAAACTAAAAAGGTTATCAGCTTCCTTATCTCTTTCTAATTTTTTAAATTTCAGTCTCGCCACGAAGATGCCAAGCAAAAGATAATAAAATACCAAATCGCCTCCTATCTTCATAAACCATGATAAATCCGCTGTACGATCCTGTACACCTGCTATATAGGCAGTATCTGAGTACATTTCATACCTGTTCTGAATTTTTCCTCCCAGTTTTAAAGAAATTAATGTAAAATACTGCGTCATCATCCTCGGCAACACAAATGAAATCAATACTACAGGAAAATAAACCATATTGCGGTTACCAATAAATAAATACAACAGAAGAATTGCGTTTGGTACGATAAAGCTCCAGTGAACAAGTGGGGCAAAAAAAGTAATAAGCAAAAACCTCAGATCCCGATAAAGAATTACATGATAGGCACCATAAAAAAAAATCCACACTGCCGTCCACATCCTGAAACCATTTATAGCTGTAATAGGAAGAATACCTGCAAAAAAAATCATATGAACCAGTGCATTCCATCCTGGGTTTTCTCTGTAACGACTGTAAAGAAGATTACAACTCTTTAAATAAAAAAAACCGAATATGGCTGCATACACAGCAAATAAAAGACCATGCTGAATGGTAACCCGTGATACAAGAAAAGAAATAAGTGGATCAATAATATCAATGGAAGTATCTGAGTTTAACCCTCCAATGATTTTAAAAAAATCTCCAAAAGGCAGAGCTGCATTGGCTTTCAACGACAAAGAATAACGGGCAGAATCATTAAGAGAATCAGAACCTATAAAAAATGCAAATCCATAATAAATCAAAAATACATATACAACTTTTTTAGCAGCCTCGTCACTGTAATTCATTAAAGCTGTGAAAAGGGCTAAAAATGGCCACATTACAAATAATAATAAATAATTCTTTATACTTACCTCATTTGGTGAAAAGTTGATTTCCCGGCTGTTCATTTTTTGAACTTAGTCTTTACAGTAAGCTGAGAAAACGATTAGATATACTCTTAATATGATAGCATTCAGGATCAGGGAGTTTCATTTTGTTTCGGTAATCACCGTTAAGAAACTCCTGCAAATGCTCTTTATTGAAAGCTTTTTCAATATTTAACACTGGTCGTCCGGTAATGGCATAATCAATAAGTTTACTGGGAGAATTCAATGCTGTATTGTTGTCAAAATTCACAAGAAAATCCATGGTGTTCAGAACTTTCATAAGCTCCTCTCTCGGGATATAGTTTCTAACAATAAGTTTCCCGTCAAGTTTTTCTTTGAATTCATCCAGCAATTCTGATTGTTTTGTAAAAACAAAAAACCTGAATGAAATATTAAGACTAACCAAATATTGCATAAATTGGCCCGGATCCCTTACTCCTGCGATGAAGCTTCCTGCATAAGCAAAAGATGGGATCTCATTAACAACAGGTTTATCTTCTATTATTTCAAAATCAAAGCCTTGAGGAATTATTTTAATTTTTTCATGGAATTCTTTGTAATATGCTGATTTTGCACTTTCGATAGGAATGGAAATAATATCCGTCTTTCGGCAAAACCATTTTTCAACATAACCAAAATAAAATGGTTTCCTGAAAGTATCAATGACATCTCCCATAAAAGGGTCTCCGCAATCAGCTACCCAAATCTTGGCAATCTTATGATCTTTATTCCTCGACCAGGCTACACCCCAATGAACCGGATAGGGTACAGCAAAAGATATCATTAGATCATAGCCATCTTCAACCCGGAGATGCCTCCTAACCCTAAACATATCCACTATATCAGGATATTCAAGTAAAACTGACAAAACCCTTGATATTACCCTATAGATAAAAGACATTACTTTGTTGTTAGACTTTGGCAATCCGGAAAACTTTGACACTCCCCACATTTTCAGATCTAGCGGCCAATTTGTAAGAAATTCAGAATAATTGTGGTCCCTGAATTTAGATATCACAGTTACTTTATGTCCCAGTCTGCAAAACTCTTTTGCCAGCTCTGTAGCCCTGTAACTGCGAGGGGAAATTTCAGGATAAAATCCATTGGTAACCAATATTATTTTCCTCTTAATAGTCATCTCAATACAAGCAAATGATAGTTGAACCTAAAAGGTTTACCTTACGCGGCAATATTCTGATTTTCAAATCTGTACTTAAACGGAACTTCCCCGCTCTCTTTGACAATAATTAATAGAGTAATTGCATTTACCATGTAAGCAGGGCTATAAACGGTCACTTGGCAATATATTATACTACAATAAAATCCATTCTTAATCAGTATCACTGCAAATGATTATAGCACATATCATTCCGAAGGTTTTGGGTTACATATAATCATTTCATGAAACCTTATTTCTTTGCAGTTGCTTCCTTATTGTATAAAGGCCGGTCAATAAGTGATAATCGACCTGGAAGGGGAATCTACTAAGAAATTCCTTAAAGTAGGGGATTGTCTGAGCTGGAAAATCTTCAACAGGTCTGCAACCAGGGATTCGAGTCCGCCCGGCT
>CAYYXJ010000228.1:0-3860 GCA_964475455.1 uncultured Clostridiaceae bacterium
CTTACCTTCTGCCCTGCTGATTTCCTTCTGCAGATTTTCGGCCTCATCACCCAATCGCTTCATTTCCTTTTCGATGTCAAGAAGATCTGTCAGCGGAATGAATATAGATCCCCTCTCCATAACCACTGCAACTGCGCCGCCCGGGATATTATTTTCATTATCCTGTACATCAATTCCGGAAGCACTGGCCAATTTCATGAAATATGCTGTCGAATCCTCTGCTATACTTCTGGCAATCTTGTCCTCGGACACAAATATCAGCCTGGCTTTCCTGGAGGGCGGTACATTCATCTCAGCCCTGGCATTCCTAACACCTCTTATTGCTCCCATTACGAATTTCAAAGCTTCTTCCTCTTCAGTATAAACCATATCCTCGGAAAATTCAGGCCACTTTGAAATCATTATACTATCGTCATCATTTATCAGGCTTTGGTATATTTCTTCAGTTACAAAAGGCATGAACGGGTGAAGGAGTTTCATTGAATCACAAAGAACTTTATTCAGGACATACTGTGCTTCAAGCCGCCCTTCACTGTCCTTGTCATATAGCCTGGGTTTTACAAGCTCTATATACCAATCACAGAATTCCTCCCAGATAAACTCATATACCTTGGAAAGTGCTATGCCGATTTCATATTTTTCCAGATTTGCTGAAACTTCCAAAACTGTTGAATTCAATCGTGAAAGAATCCATTTATCTGCATCAGTGAATTTATCTTTGGAAACCCCGCTGAAATCAGGTTCATCATCAAAGTTCATAAGCACAAAACGTGCAGCATTCCATATTTTATTGGCAAAATTTCTTCCGGCTTGAAGTTTCTGGTCAGAAAGTCGAAGGTCATTACCTGTAGCATTCCCTACCATCACACCATATCTCAGGGCATCAGTACCATAAGTTTCAATTACATCAATGGGATCTATGCCGTTGCCCAGTGACTTGGACATTTTTCGTCCAAGTTCATCTCTCACCAATCCTGTGAACATAACATGCTCAAACGGTCTTTCCCCCATATACTCCAGGCCTGAAAAAATCATTCTGGCAACCCAGAAGAAAATTATGTCATATCCTGTTATAAGTACATTGGTCGGATAGAAATAATTCAATTCGGGGGTCTCATCGGGCCATCCAAGAGTTGAAAAAGGCCACAGTGCTGAGCTGAACCAGGTATCGAGGGTGTCTTCATCCTGTTTCAGAACTGTGCATCCGCACTTAGGACATTTATCAGGTGTTTCGAGGGAAACAATAATTTCCTTGCACTCATCACAATAATATGCAGGAATCCTGTGCCCCCACCACAATTGCCTTGAAATACACCAGTCCTTGATGTTATCCATCCAATTAAGGTAGGTTTTTACAAACCTGTCAGGAATGAATTTAATATCACCGCCCAAAACAGCATCTACAGCCGGTTTGGCCAGACTATCCATTTTTACAAACCACTGAAGTGAAACGAGGGGTTCGATTACTGTGTCACACCTGTAACATGCACCGACATTATGAATGTGTTTCTCTGTTTTAATTAAAAGACCCATGCCCTCAAGTTCGGAGATAATTTGCTTCCTTGCCTCATACCTGTCAAGTCCTGAAAATTTTCCGGCAAATGTGCTCATTGTTGCATCATCACTTATAACCTTTATTATGGGAAGATTGTGTCTTTCTCCTATTTCAAAGTCATTTGGATCATGGGCAGGAGTAACTTTAACCATACCTGTTCCAAAATCCATTTCTACATATTCATCAGCTACTATCGGTATTTCCCTGTCCATCAATGGAAGAATTACGGTTTTACCAATAAGATGTATATATCTTTCATCATCCGGATGAACTGCGATGGCGGTGTCACCAAGCATGGTCTCCGGTCTGGTTGTTGCAACAGTGACAAATTCATCACTGTCTTTGACAGGATACTTAATATGCCATAAGCGGCCTTCCTTTTCACTATACTCCACTTCTGCATCTGAAATAGATGTATTGCATACCGGACACCAGTTTATTATGCGCTCTCCCTTGTATATCAGACCCTTGTCATAAAGCTTCACAAAAACTGCGGAGACTGCTTTTGACAAACCATCGTCCATGGTAAAACGCAGTCGTTCCCAGTCACATGAGCTTCCAAGTCTCTTGAGCTGTTCAATGATTCTGCTGCCATACTGCTCGTTCCATTCCCAGGCTCTTTCAAGAAAACCATCCCTGCCGATATCAGCCTTTGAAATACCTTCTGCTTTCATTGCCTCAACAATTTTAGCCTCGGTGGCTATACTTGCATGGTCAGTCCCCGGAAGCCACAATGTTGAATACCCCTGCATTCTCTTTGTCCTGATGACTACATCCTGAAGGGTATTGTTAAGAGCATGCCCCATGTGCAGCTGACCTGTTATATTCGGAGGAGGAATCACAATGGTAAATGGTTTTTTCGATTCGTCAACTTCTGCATGAAAGTATCCCTTTTCCATCCAGTTCCTGTAAATCCCATCCTCAATGTTCTGAGGTTCGTAGGTTTTTCCCAATAATTTCATCAATTGCTCCTATCTGAATGCATAAAGTATAACAAGCATTCCCGGTAAAAATATAGCTCCACCTATTAACTTGATCTTTACAATGGCTTTTTGAAGTTTCAGGTTATTCAATGCTTCATCTTCAAGATCAAGGTTTATGACCTGTTTTTCAGCCATACTCCGGGACTTGGCAATAGCTTTTGCAGCAAAGACTACCACAGCTCCTGCAACCGCCAGTACGATACCTGTAATTTTAATAAACAAATCCATCTTTCCCTCTTTTCACGGCAATAAAAAAGCTTTATCTTCCATTGGACGACAAAGCCGCGGTACCACCAAATTCAATTCCCGGATTATCCGGAAACACTCTTCGCCTTAACGGGGCCGACGCCGGAAACTACTTGATTTCACCTCCGGAACTCACGGGCGACCTTCTCCTGTCATTCCCCGGAAGCTTCACACCAACCGCTTCCTCTCTTTCGGGTTTTCCCAGGGTACTCCTCCCGGTCAAAGTTGTTAATATCATTATACGGATTTAAATCATGTTGTCAAACAGTCCGGGTGTATTATAATTCTAGTTAGAATATATTGGGGGTAAAAATGAAACTAAATAATTTAGAGCTTACTTCAGGTAAAGAAAAAGAGCCGGTCACTGCTTCAACTTCAATTTCAAATTATCACTGCAGCAATGTTTTTAAAAGAGAGGATAAAATTTCAAATCCTCAAAATAAAGCCGTTTACATTGAAAAATGTCTCAGTTGTTTTGAATATACCGGAAGCATACAGAATATTTTATATCATGAATCATCCTGGTGCCATGAAAACAGACCGTTATACAAAGAATTTGCAGAAACCTTCCATATGGAATCAAAAGGTGCCAGAACAACGGCTGACTATAACCCTTTCATACGATTGTTTACCGACGATGGAATCATAACCCTGCATGTGCTTGCCGTCGGTGACTGGGAAATCACTGTAAATGCCCCTGATAATAATGGACGGTATATAATAACAGCAGGCCTTCTAAGCAGAGGCCTTTCAATTAAACTATCTCCCGGAGAAAGTATTGAGCTTCCTAAAATTATCGTGCATGAATTCCCGTCACACGATGAAAATGAGTGCAACAAAGAATTCCAAAAATATCTCAATGAGGAGTTTATATCTGAAAAAACGTTGAATCTCCCGGTTGTTTATAACAGTTGGTTCTATGATTTTGATAAATTCTTTGTCAGAGACCTGAAAAAACAAGCCCTCGTCGCCATGGAACTCGGTGCTGAAGTGTTTGTTGGGTTTTAAGGGTCGACTTTTCTTTTTTTATCTCCGAAGGCGGGAAGACTCCTTCCTCGGAGGCCGCAGGCCGACAG